>JBEDUI010000162.1:0-17759 GCA_040414495.1 Mycobacteriales bacterium | reverse complement strand
TCGCGCGGTCGATTGGCGGGCCGGGCGGTCAGCCTTCGGTGCCCTGCTCGCCGGCGCGGCGTTGGACCGCGGCGTCGAGCTTCTCCCGCGCGCCGTCCAGCCACCGCTGACAGATGTCGGCCAGCGCCTCACCGCGTTCCCACAGCGCCAGCGACTCCTCCAGCGCGAGCCCGCCGGACTCCAACCGACGTACCACCTCGGTCAGCTCGTCCCGCGCCTGCTCATAACTCGGTGTCGAGTCGGCAGTCTTGTCAGTCACCGTCGGCCTCCATTGCGGGCGGGTCGGTCCTCGTGGCATGCAGCATCCCGTCGGCCAGCCGCACCCGGAGCGCCGCCCCGACCGCAACCTCCGACGCGGCCCGGACCACCGACCCGTCGGCCTGCTGCACGACCGCGTAGCCACGGGCCAGCGTCGCGGCCGGACTCAGCGCCCGAACCCGGGATCGGGTGTGCTGTAGGTCGGACCCGGCGGCATCGAGCCGATGCCGCAGGCACCGGGCGGCCCGCTCCACGAGTTGGGTCACGTCGGCTGAGCGGTTGGCCAGCAGATGGTACGGGTCGGCCAGCGCCGGTCGGGCCCGCAGTGCGCCGATCCGCTGCGATTCGGTGTCCAGCCGTACGGTGACCGCGCGCCTGGCCCGGCCGCGCAGCTCGGCGATCCGGCTCTGCTCCTCAGCTACGGCCGGCACGATCCGCTTCCCGGCATCGGTCGGGGTCGAGGCCCGCACGTCGGCTACCAGGTCGACCAGCGGCGAGTCCTGCTCATGACCGATCGCGCTGACGACCGGGGTCAGGGTCGCCGCCACCGCCCGGCACAACGCCTCGTCGCTGAACGGCAACAGGTCCTCAACCGAGCCGCCACCGCGGGCCAAGACGATCACGTCGACCGACGGGTCGCGGTCCAGCCGGCCCAGCGCCTCGATGATCGCCGGCACGGCGTTCGGACCTTGCACGGCGACGTTCTCGATGGCGAACTGCACCGCCGGCCAGCGGGCGATCGCGTTCTCCCGGACGTCCCGCTCGGCCGCGCTGGCCCGGCCGGTGATCAACCCGACCCGGGTCGGCAGGAACGGCAGCCGGCGTTTGCGGTCGGCCGCGAACAGTCCTTCGGTGGCCAGGATGCGCTTGAGCCGTTCGAGTCGGGCCAACAGTTCGCCGACGCCGACGTGCCGGATCTCGCTGGCCCGCAACGACAGGGTCCCGCGGGCCAGGTACAGGTCGGGCCGGGCCCGGACCACCACGCGGGCGCCGTCGGCGAGAGTCGGCTCGATCAGGTCGACCGGGCAGGAGACGGTGAGCGACACATCGGCGGCCGGGTCGCGCAGCACCAGGAACGCGGTGCGGGTACCGGGGCGGCGCGTCAGTTGGGCGATCTGCCCCTCGACCCAGACCTCGCCGAGTCGGTTGACCCACTCGGCGATTTTGCGGGCGACGGTACGGACCGGCCATGGGGTCTCGGCGCTGGTCGGGTTGCTCACGGCGTAAGGCTGGTCGGGTTGCTCACAAGATGCGATTGTCCACCGGGGCGGATCAGTTTCCGCGCAGCGTCTCCAGCCGGTTGCTGAGCATCGTGAGGTACGGGGGTCGGGCCAGCGTGGCCCGTTCGTAGTCCAGCAGGCCGGCGACTTCCGGCTCGGACAGCGTCCGCAACCGGGCCCGCAGCTGTGGCACGGTCAGGTCGGGGTAGTCGACCACCGGCGGCGCCGCGGTCAACGGGTCGTCGACCGGCTCGGTCTCGTACGTCTCGGTGTACTCGTCATCGTCGAACCGGGCCCAGGACGGGGCCTCGGCCGGCTCGGGACGCAGCTGGGCCAACAGCTCATCGCCCCGCACGACGAGGTCGGCGTAATGCTGCTGCACCTTCAACGACGTCTGCAGCGCGGTACTCACCGCCATGACCGGCAGGCCAACCAGCCGGCCGGGCAGCCTCCTGGCTTCGTCGATCGTCGCCGCGGCTAGGCCGGCGGCTGCACGCAGCGGGGTCGGTATCGCGGTGGTCATCGGGGCGTTGTCCTCTCCGAGCGGCCGGTCTGCCTTCCAGCATGAACCGTTCCGCCCGCAATCGGTGAGAGCGGGCGGTCAGCCGGCCGGTTTGTCCAAAGACGTATTCGTGGTCCGTGCTGCGAGTCAAGGGTGCACCATGTCCCGGTCCGACCCAGGTCCCACCCTGCTCGTGCGTCCGGATCCGGCAGGTCCGAGACGTTGCCCACCGCGCCAAGTCTCCGGTGGCGACCGCACGTACCATCGGGGCATGACTTCGCCCGCGCGCCGTGTCCTGCTGGCCAAGCCGCGAGGCTATTGCGCTGGTGTGGATCGAGCAGTGGTCGCCGTGCAGCGGGCGCTTGAGCTGCACGGCGCGCCGGTGTACGTACGCAAACAGATCGTGCACAACCAGCATGTCGTCGCGACGCTGGAGGAGCAGGGCGCGGTCTTTGTCGAGGAGACCGACGAGGTGCCTGAGGGCGCGACGGTCGTGTTCTCCGCTCACGGGGTTGCGCCCACGGTCCGGGACGACGCCCAGGCGCGGTCGTTGCAGACCATCGACGCCACCTGCCCGCTGGTGACGAAAGTGCACGCCGAGGCGCGCCGGTTCGCCGCCGCTGGTTACGACATTCTGCTGATCGGCCACGCCGGGCACGAAGAGGTGGTCGGCACGATGGGGGAGGCGCCCGGCCGGATCCATCTCGTCGATGGCCCCGACGACGTCGACTCGGTCGAGGTCGAGGACCCGGAGCGGGTCGTCTGGCTGTCCCAGACCACCTTGTCGGTCGACGAAACGCTGCAGACCGTGACCCGGCTGCACGAGCGCTTCCCGGCGCTGCAGTCCCCGCCCAGCGATGACATTTGTTACGCCACGCAGAACCGGCAGATCGCGATCAAGCAGTTGGCGCCGCAGTGCGACCTGGTGATCGTGGTCGGCTCGGCCAATTCGTCGAATTCGGTCCGCCTGGTTGAGGTGGCGCTCGACGCCGGCTCGCGGGCCGCGTACCTCATCGACCACGCCGGCGAGATCGACGAGAGCTGGCTGGCCGACGTCGAGACGGTCGGCCTGACCAGCGGCGCATCGGTGCCGGAGGTCCTGGTGCAGGGCGTGTTGGAGTGGCTGGCCGAGCATGGGTACGAGGACGTCGAGGAGATCAGCGCGGCCGAGGAGCGGTTGACCTTCGCATTGCCGCGGGAGATCCGGCCGGCCCGGCAGCGGGCCACCACCGGCTGAGAAATTCGCCGTAACGAGGTACGGAATCCGGGCTAAGCGCGTCGTGAGTTGACCGCTGACCCGGATGAACGGGCGCCCAGCTTGCGGATGATCGCAATGACCGCGGCGGCGCCGGTGGCGATCGCGATCGGCGGGAAGCCGTGGGTCAGGTAGTCGGCCGCGAGCCCGATCAGCCCGTGACTAGTCAACGGGATCGAGATCAGGGCGATGGCGACGCAGATCAACGGCGGGGCGAACACAACCCACCACACGTCGCGCCGCCGAACCAGGAGCGCCGCGACGACCGAAGCGCCGATCAGAGTGCAGGCGAAGGTGAGCCGCAGGCCGGTGCCGGTCGCGATGTCGATGGCCCCGCCGATGCCCGCGACGATCAAGGCGAAGGCTACTGCGACGGGTCCGCTGGCGCCCCGGTGCGACCGGGTCACCGGGCCGGGCGTTGCGCGGCGCGGTGACTGCAGGCTTGCAGACACAATCCCCTCCGTGGCGTCCGGTACTTAACGACACGGTAGACGCTTGCCGGCCGCGTCGCGATGACCGGTCGTGACAGCGGAGTGTCTAGCTGTTCGGTGACAGCGATGAAAATGCCGTCAGATAAGGCTGGTTTGCCTCTGATGTCAACGTCTGGGCGACCTGCTGCGCTGAGCCGGCGCGGCGGGCAGCTCCGGCTGCTCGACGGCCGGTCGGGGCAGCGCGACCAGCGAGTCGCGGGCCGATGCCACCAGCTCGGCGGCCTGTAGGTTTCGGGGTGCCTCGGTGATCTGCTCCGGAGTCACCAACTCCTCATCGCTGACCTGCAACTCGGTGAGCTTGCGGGCACTGACCAGGACGCGGCTCTCCAGCGACGAGACCGTCTGGTTGTAGCTCTTGACGGTTTTGTCTAGCTGGCTACCGAGACGGGCGATGTGCGTGCCCATCGTGGCCAGCCGGCCGTGCAGCTCCTTGCCGAGCTTGTGGATCTTGTGCGCGTTGGCGGCCAGCGCCTCCTGCCGCCAGGTGTAGGCGACCGTGCGCAGCAACGCGATCAACGTCGCCGGCGTGGCGATGACCACGTTGCGCTCGAACGCGTGCTCCAGCAGTCCCGGATCCTGCTCCAGCGCGGCGTTGAGGAACACCTCGGCCGGTACGAACATCACCACGAACTCCGGCGTCGGCTCGAAGTGCTCCCAGTAGCTCTTGGCGGCGAGTCGGTCGACGTGCTCGCGCAAATGCCGGGCATGCGCCTTCAACCGGGCCGTCCGGGTCGCGTCGTCCCGCGCCTCCATCGCCTCCAGGAAGCCGACGAACGACACCTTCGCATCGACCACGACCCGCTTGCTCGCGCTCAGTCGTACGACCAGATCGGGCCGCAGCAGCCCGTCCTCGCCGTTCACGCTTTCCTGGGTGACGAAGTCGACGTGCTCGAGCATCCCGGCCGTACGAACGATCTGCTCCAACTGCAGCTCACCCCAGCGACCGCGTACCTGGGGGGCGCGCAGCGCCGTAACCAACTGGTTCGTCTCCTGCTGCAACCGCTCGGAGGTGGCCCGCATCGTGCCGACCTGTTCCATCAGCGCGCGGTACGAACCAACCCGGTCGCGCTCGACCGACTGCATCTGGGTCTCCACTTTGGACAGTGTGTCGCGCAGTGGGTTGACCATGTTCTCAATGGCCTGCTGGCGCTTGGCCAGATCGCCGTCGGCGGCCGTACTGGCCTGCTTGAGCGTGGTCTCGGCCAGCGTCATGAACTCCTTGGACGTCTGGGCCAACGCATCCCGGGACAGCGCGCTGAACGCCTCGCGCAGCCGCTTCTCGCCGTCCTCGGTCCGGGCCAACTGCTCGGCCATCGCCCGTCGCTGGTGCTCCAACTCGGTATCGAGCCGGGCCGCCTCGGTCTCGGCCGCCCGGGCCCGCGCATCCAGGGCGGCGTGATCGGACCGGGCCTGTTGCTGGAACGCCGCCAACTCGGTCCGCGCGCGGTCAGCGGCGGCCATGAACTCGGCCCGCGCCTGCTCGGTCGCGGCCGCGTGGTCGGCGCGCGCCCGGTCGAGGTCGCGGCGCAGCGCGTCCCGCTCGGCGGCGGCGGCCCGGCCCGATCCGCGGCCGAACGCCCAGCCGGCGCCCAGTCCCGCGAGCAGCATGAGCAGCGCGATCACAACCGTGGTGACATCCATGTAATTATCGTTCCAGCCGGTACCGACAGTTTTGTGCTGCCGCGCCGCTGCGGGTGCGGCGGCACGAGTGGCCCCAACTACGATTGCGGACGTGGCTCTCACCATCGGCATCGTCGGCCTGCCCAACGTAGGGAAGTCGACGCTCTTCAACGCGCTGACCAAGAACGACGTGCTCGCGGCGAACTATCCGTTCGCGACCATCGAGCCGAACGTCGGGGTGGTCGGCGTGCCCGATCCGCGGCTGGACGTGCTGGCCCGGATGTTCGATAGCGCCAAGAAGGTGCCGGCGACGGTGTCGTTCGTAGACATCGCCGGGCTGGTACGCGGCGCCAGCGAGGGCCAGGGGCTGGGCAACCAATTCCTCGCGCACATCCGTGAGGCGAACGCGATCTGCCAGGTGATCCGCGGCTTCGCCGACCCCGATGTGACTCATGTGGACGGTCGGGTGTCGCCCTCGGACGACATCGAGACGATCAATACCGAATTGGTGCTGGCCGACCTGCAAACCGTCGAGAAGGCGCTGCCGCGGTTGGAGAAGGAAGCCCGGCTGCGTAAGGAAAAGCGCGAAACCCTGGAGGCGGTGCAGGCGGCCCGCGAGATCCTGGATTCGGGCCGTACGTTGTTCAGTGCCGGCATTGATCCGGAGCCGTTGCGCGAGCTGGGACTGCTGACAGTCAAGCCGTTCCTGTACGTGTTCAATGTGGACGAAGGCGAGCTGGGCGACGCCGGTTATCAGGACAAGCTGCGCGCGTTGGTGGCTCCGGCCGAGGCGATCGTGCTGGATGCCAAGACTGAGGCGGACCTGGTCGAGTTGCCCGAGGACGAGGCGGCCGAGTTGCTGGCGGCCGTTGGTCAGGCCGAGCCAGGGCTGCATCAGCTGATTCGCGTCGGGTTCAAGACGCTGGGTCTGCAGACGTATCTGACCGCCGGGCCCAAAGAGGCGCGAGCCTGGACGATCCCGGTCGGTGCGACCGCGCCCGAGGCAGCCGGCGTCATTCACTCCGATTTCCAGCGCGGATTCATCAAGGCCGAGGTCGTCTCGTACGACGATCTGATCGAGGCCGGCTCGATGGTGGCCGCGCGGGCGGCCGGCAAGGTGCGCATCGAAGGCAAGGATTACGTCATGGCCGACGGCGACGTGGTGGAGTTCCGCTTCAACGTGTAGATCGCGGCGTTTAGTTGACAGTTTCGTCGGGCAGTTGTGGTTTCGCTGAGCGTCGGGCGCTTTCCACCACCACGACGGGCGGGAGCGCAGAGGCGTCTCGGCAGCGTCGCCGCAGCGGGAGCCAGATGGGTGAGATCGCCGTGACCCCTCGGGTCGTCCCGCTCAACGACGTCACCTCGGCTTGGGCGTACGAGGACGCCAGAGGCGAACGCACGGTCGTCGTCCTCTGAGAAGCGCCGTCGCGCACCGTGCAAAGCAGAGCGGGCGACTGCGAGACGACTTCACCCTCGACGTCCTGATCATGTTCCAGTCAACGGGACGTGCCCTTTCCGGAACGGCGGGCGATCCGTTATCAAATGCTGCCGACAATTTATGCGCATCTGCCACCTCGCTGTGGAAAAGCCGAACCCTGTGGAAATGCGATGTCGTCAGGTTTGCGATTCGTGCACCATGGGGTTCTGGCAAATTCGGAACAACACAGGAGGGCACGGTGCAGCAGGTCAGCAAGCGGTTGATGAACTGGGCGTCCATTATCGAGCCGGATACGCTCGAGCAGGCCCGACGGGCCAGCACGATGCCATTCATCTACCCGCACCTGGTGCTGATGCCCGATGCCCATTTGGGTAAGGGTGCGACGGTCGGCTCGGTCATCCCGACCGACCGCGCGATCATTCCGGCCGCGGTCGGCGTGGATATTGGTTGCGGCATGATCGCCGCGCGGACCCAGTTCGTACGCGATGATCTGTCCGGTCGGCCGTTGGGTCAGTTGCGTCATGAGATCGAGCGCGCAATCCCTTTGTCAGCGGGGAAATACAACAAAACTCTGACGGATACGGCCGCGCCCCGGGTGGCCGAGTTGCAGGAGTCCGACGTGGACGCCGAGCGGTTCCTCAAGAATTGGCCGTTGCAGTTGGGCACCCTCGGCTCGGGCAACCATTTCATCGAGGTGAGCGCGGACGAGCAGGATCGGGTCTGGTTGTTCCTGCATTCGGGTTCACGTGGGGTTGGCAATAAAATCGCCAGCCATCACATTTCGGTCGCCCGGCGCGAATGCGAGCGGTGGTGGATCAAGCTGCCCGACCCTGATTTGGCGTATCTGGTCGAGGGGACCGAGGAATTCTCGGCCTATATCCAGGATTTGCGGTGGGCGCAGCGGTTCGCGCTGCTCAACCGGGAAGAGATGATGGACCGGGTCACCGGCTGTTTGTCTCGGTGGATCGGCACCGACGTCCAGGAGCAGGAGCGCATCAACTGCCATCACAACTACACCGAACGGGAACGCCATTTCGGGCGTGATGTCTGGCTGTCCCGGAAAGGCGCGATCAATGCAGAGGAGGGCGTACAGGGTCTTATTCCCGGTTCAATGGGGACGGCGAGCTATGTCGTGACCGGCTTGGGTAATCGGCTCGCGTTGAATTCCTCGCCGCACGGCGCGGGACGGGCGCATTCCCGCTCCGCGGCCCGGCGGACGTTCACCCGTGAGCAGTTGCGCGCGGCCATGAAGGGCATTGAATGGCGGGACGACGCGGCGTTCCTGGACGAGATTCCGGCGGCGTACAAGGACATTGACACGGTCATGGCCGACGCCGCCGACCTCGTGCAGGTCCGGCACACGTTGCGTCAGTTGGTCAACGTCAAGGGCGACTAACCAACCGGCGGGCCGCCTCGACGAGGAATTCCCGCTCGGCCGCATGGTCCTTGGCATCTTCGCCGAGGATCATGCGGTTGACCTGGGGCACGGTCACGTACCAGTGCACCAGGCCGATCAGCGTGACCAGCAACCGGCGCGCGTTGAGCGAGGCGTCGATGGCCGACGAGGACTGGCCGGCTTCCAGGAGTCGGACCTTGCCCGCGTAATGCTCGCGTCGGCTCGCAGCCCCGGCCAACTCGGCGTCCGGGTCGTGCTCCATTGCCTCCCAGACCAGTAACCGCACCAGGTCGGGATGCTCGGTGACGTAGTCGAACAGCTCGCCGATGTAGTCCGGCACCCGCTCCGGGTCGATGCTGATCGCCGAGGCCAGGTCATCCAGCCGGGATTGCAGGACTGCGGCGAACAGTCGCTCCTTGTCGCCGAAATACAGATAGATCGCTTGTTTGTTGGCCTTTGCGGCTTTGGCGATGCGGTCGACCCGGGCACCGGCGATCCCATGCTGGGCGAATTCGTCGACAGCGGCGGCGAAGATTCGTGCTCGGGTCGCGTCGGGGTCGTATGGCATGCGGCACAGTCTAAACCAAACGGTTGACATGGTGCTGGTGCGACGTGAACCCTTGGAGTCGACCAATCGGTTGATTTCATGGGGGGCCTGCCGCATGACCGCTGCTGCACCAGCCGGGCACATGAGCCGGCGGTTGGTGCTGATCCTGGCTACGGCTTGTGGCCTCGCGGTCGGCAACCTCTATTACGCCCAGCCGCTGCTGCCGACGATCGCGCACAGCTTGCACGTCTCGGGCGCGGCGGTCGGAATTCTGGTCACCATCACTCAGATCGGCTATTTGCTCGGTTTGGTCTTCCTGGTCCCGTTGGGCGATCTGCTTGAGCGCCGGCGGCTGGTGGTGGCGACGTTGGGCGTCACGGCGTTGGCATTGGCCGGGGCCGCATTGTCGCCATCGCTGCCGGTGTTGGCCGCCGCCGTTGCCGCGGTCGGCGTGACCTCGGTGGTCGCGCAGATCCTCGTTCCGCTGGCCGCATCGCTGGCCGGGGACAAGGAACGCGGCCGGGTCGTCGGGACCGTGATGAGCGGCCTGCTGGTCGGCATCCTGGCCGCCCGCAGTGTCTCCGGCCTCGTGGCGCAGGCCGCCGGCTGGCGGGCGATCTACTGGTTGGCGGCGGCCCTGATGGTGGTCCTGGGTGTGCTGTTGTGGCGTTCGTTGCCGGTCGCCCGTACCGAGGTCACGCTGAGCTACCCGGGGCTGTTGCGGTCGGTCGCCGAATTGCTGGCGACCGAGCCGGTGCTGCGCCGCCGCTGTGCCTACGGCGCCTGCGTATTCGCGGCGTTCCAGACCTTATGGGCCACGGTCGCCTTCCTGCTGGCCGGCGGTCCGTATCACTATGGCCAGGCGCTGATTGGCTTGTTCGGGCTGCTCGGGGTCGGCGGCGCGCTGGGCGCCTCGGTAACCGGGCGGCTGGTCGACCGAGGCCATGAGCGGGTGGCCAGCGGCGCCTACCTCACGTTGATCGCGATCTCGTTCGTCGTGATGATCTTTGGTCGGCACCACCTGGCCCCGCTGATCATTGGCGTCGTGATGATGGACCTCGGCGTGCAGGGCGCGCAGATCGGCAACCAGGCCACGATCTACCAGCTGCGGCCCGCCGCCCGGAGCCGGATCACGACTGCGTATATCGGTACGTACTTCCTCGGCGGCATCGCCGGTTCGGCGCTGGCGTCGTGGGTGTACCACAGCTACGCCTGGCTCGGGCTGTGCTGCCTGGGCTGCGGGTTCGGTCTGCTGGCCGTCCTGCTCTGGGTCACCGATCGCACCGGGTCCCGGCCGGCCAGAACTGAGTCGCGCAGCGCGACTCCAGCGACCGAGAGCGCGTCGGCCACAACGTGACTGGGCCGGCAATGGCCGGACCGGGCTGCCGACAATCGGGGGGGGGCGAGAAGCGGGCCGGTCGCGGTGACCAGAAAGCGGCGGCTCCGGGCGCGCGAGAGTCTGGGGGCCGGTCGCGGTGACCAGAAACGGGCCGGTCCGGCCCGCCAGAATCAGCGGACCGGACCCCAGCGAACAGAATTAGCGGGCGAGGGCGCCCATCGGATCCCAGGCCGGCAGCACGATCGGCTTCGCGGTCAACGCCTGCTGCAGCGACTCGGGCAGCAGATCACGCCGGCAGGCGATCTCGAAGACGTACTCCCCGAACCAGGAGTCGTTCATCGTGTAGTACCCGTCGACCCCGTTCTCGTTGCCCCAGCTGTTCTCGACCCGCCACCGGCGCGGCGCGTCGCGCAGCACGTCGACCCCGGTGAACAGCATGGCGTGGGTCATCTGCGTTTCGTGCAGCTGTAGCCGCTGGGCCTTGGTCAGGTTGAACTCGGTGTCGTACACCCCGGCCAGGTCAAACAGCTCGGCGTCCCAGATACCCAGGTCGCGGCGGATCATCTTGCCGACGTCGCAGCCGAACCAGACCGGCTCGCCACCGAGGATCGTCCGGCGGGCGGCGTCCTTTATGACATCCATTTCCACGTTGAGATAAATCACCGGCTCGCCGCCGACCACGTTGCCCAGGAAATCCACTGTGAACGTGGCATTGCGCGGGCTGGTTTCGCGCGGATCGTCGACCAGACAGACGTAGTCGTCGATCGGAATTGTGACATATTTCGCCGCGAATTCGAGCGGCGTCAGCTCGCCGTCCCGGTGGAATTCGCGGTCCTTGTCGGTCCATTGCCAGATGAAACGCTCCGGCGGCGTACCGAGATGAATGGTCAGCACCCGGTGCAGCACGGTCAGCGTTTGTTTCTTGCAGGCCCGCAATTCCTCGGTGCTGGCGCCATTCATTTCCCGCAGCCGCAGCGCGCCCTGCCGCAATACGCTGCGGAGCGCGGAGTTCATCTTCGCGCTGTTGGACGAGCTCTCGGTCTCCGGCATCGCCTGCTTCGGCACCAGGCCGTGCTTGCGCACCAACGCGACGAACATGTTCCACTGGCCGCCATCGCCCAGCACTGACTCGAGCAGGAACGCGACGGTCCGGTCGTCGAGGTCGCGATCAGCTGTCGTAATGACCGATTCGAGAAAATAGTTGGCGCGTTCGAGCTTGTCCCAGAACATCACGTAATTCTGCGAGAACTCGAAATCCTTGAGGTTCATCGCCTGCATCGCGCCGACCCGAAGCAGGTTCATCCCGGCAAAAGCCCAGCAGCGACCGCTCTTTTTCTGGTTAGTGACCTTCCAGTCGTCCAATGTGTGCGACATGGACGGGTCAATGCTCGTCACGATGCCGCGGTCGAGGGCCACATCGTCGATCGAGACCTGGGTGACGGCATTCTGGATCCGACGGTAGGCCGGAACTGAGCTGAATTCCTTACGTAAAAGCTCGATATCGGAGCCGCTCAATGCTCCATCCGCCATGCCCATGCCGTCCTCCGAGCGCTTCGTGTTTGGTTACTGATACTTTACGCGTAATCACGCTTCGTGCGCAGACTACTGGGCGGCTGCGACGATTTCGTTAATCCGCCGGGCCAGTGTTACATCCCGATCGGTGACCCCGCCCATCGCGTGAGTCACACAACTGAAGGTCAATGTGTTCCAGCGGATGTCCATATCCGGGTGGTGATCCATCTCTTCTGCCACTACGGCGACTCGGTCGACCACGGCGATTGCCTGCGGGAAACCGGGCAATTCGACGGTACGGCGAAGCCCGGTTGCATCACCAGACCAGCCGTCGAGGCCGGCGATAGCCGTATCGAGGTCCGCGTCGGTCAGCAAGGTAGCCATGATGTCCCTCCCAAGGTTGGGGTTGGGTCCGAGTCTGCCATCGTGGAGCGATGCCGCCGAGTCAAACCGTCGCGATCTCCGCGCTGGTCGTGGCGCCATTGGCTGTCGTGGTCGAGGCGGCGCGCGATGTGGCGACGATGGGGCTGCGGCTCGGACCAGCCGGGGTCACCCGCGGGCTGTTGGCCGATGGCGACGTGGTGATGCTGCGGCCGGCACGGTTCCGGCGCGCGGTCGTGGCCCGGGTCGATATCAGACCCGCTGGCTTGGTGGTGACGGTGAGCGACGGCCGCTGGCGCGGCCTGCGATATCGGCAGTCGTTCCGGGAAACCGGGGCCGGCACGCTCGTCGTCGACGAGGTGCGGTGGCGCTCCAGCCCGCTGTTGAACGAGACATTGCTGCGGCCGTGGGCTTTGCGGTTGCTACGTCGGCGGTCGCGGTTGATTGCCGATCTGGTCGATCGCCGGGTCCGGTTGGTTGTCGGCGCGGCTCTGATTCGGGACGGTCGGGTATTGGCCGCGCAACGGGCCGAGCCGCGTGCTTACGCCGGGCGCTGGGAGTTGCCAGGCGGGAAGGTCGAGGCCGCCGAATCCGGCCATGACGCGCTGCGACGGGAATGTCGCGAGGAGTTGGGCGTGGACATTGACATCGGCGCGCGGGTGGGGCCGGATCTGGTCATCGGCGGTACGGCGGTGTTACGGGTGTGGGCTGCGCGGCCACTCGGAGAACCGGCGGCACACGAGCATTCGGCGTTGCGGTGGCTCGCGGCCACCGAACTGGACACAGTGGACTGGCTGCCGGCCGATCGCGTGCTGCTGCCAGAATTGCGCGGCCTGCTGCAGCCGCGAGCGCCGCACGATTCCGGCGCGGGTTGAAATACGGTCCCGGGCCGGAATTCGGCTGTCCGGTCGGGTTGAATTCGGTTCGCGGATCGGGCGGAACGGTCGCTGGGTCACGCTGAAATGGGTTGGGCGGAGAACGACGTCAGCGGCTGACAACGGGCCGATCGATGTCGGCCGGCAACGTACATGCCGAGAGATGACGTTCGAGGGGCTGAAAACCAGCGTCACGTCCAGCGGAAAAGCAGCCCCTGAAAGAATTCGTACGAGCCCTGAGTCGGAAATCAGGGTAATTCCCGATACCGCGCGAATGTTCCTCCAGCCAAGGTTATCGGCACATCCCGTAATCACATCGGAGGATCGGCATGCCCCGCCTACGCCCATTTCGAGGCCGCGCCGCGGCGTTGAGCGCCGCGACCGCCTTGCTGGCTGGCGTCGTCGTTGCGACCACTGTTCGCAGCGCGACCGCCAAGACCCCAAACACCGATGAGGCATTACAGCAGGGGCTTGCGCGAATGGTGGCCGGGGGCGCGACCGGGGCGTTGGCCGAGGTCCGCGCCGGCGACACGGTCTGGCACGGCACCAGCGGTACCGCGGTCGCCGGCACCACCGAGCCCGTCCCGGCCAACGGACGGTTCCGGGCCGGCAGCGTGACCAAGACGTTCCTGGCCACGGTCGTCATGCAACTGGTGGCGCAGGGCCGGATCGGGCTCGACCAACCGGTCGCCACGTGGCTACCGGGCCGTATCCCGGCCGGCGACAAGATCACGGTCCGCGAGCTGCTCGGTCATACCAGCGGGCTCTACGACGTGACCGACACATTGCCGCTGAATCCGCCCTCGGCCTTCCTGCCGTTGCGCTGGCGGACCTGGACGAGTGAGGAGTTGGTGGACCGGGCAATCGCGCAGCCGTCGCTGTTCGACCCGGGCACGGACTACCACTATTCCAGCACCGACTACGAGGTACTCGGCCTGATCGTGCAGCAGGTGACCGGACGCACCTGGGCGCAGGAGATCGAACGGCGAATTCTGCACCCGCTGCGGCTCTATGACACCTCGTTGCCGGGGACCGACCCGCACATCCGCGGTCCGCACGCGCACGGCTATCTGCCGGATGACCCGGGCCCGATCGACATCACCGAGATGAACCCGACCGTGTACGGGTCGGCCGGCGCGCTGATCTCCAGTACGCACGACCTCAACCGGTTCTTCGCCGCGTTGCTGGACGGGCGCCTCCTGCCGCCGGCCCAGCTGCGCGAGATGACCTCGGTCGTCAGCCCGTCGCAGAGCGGCCTGGGCCTGGAACGGCTGCAGCTGTCCTGTGGGCGGGTCGCGTACGGCCACGACGGAGACGCCCTGGGTTACTCGACTTGGTCGTTCCGCACCGTCGATCGGCGCCATCAGGTCACGGTGTCGATGACCTGGGGCACCGGCCGGCCCAGCGATGCGGCCAGGGCCTTCGTGGACGAGGCGCTCTGTCAGTAGGTCCCGCGGCATAAGGCCCGCCGGCCGCAGCTCGTGTTGTCAGGGCGGTCGGCAGGTCTCGCCGTCGGAAGGTCGTGCGGCATGAGTTTCGTCCTCGGCCGTCGGCGGCGGCAAGCTCGCTGTCAGTACGTCGTGTGCATCAGCCGGTGCACCCCGCGCAGGGTGTCCGCCGCCACGTCCCGGGCCCGCTCGTTGCCGGTCCGCAGCACATCGCGCAGATAGCCGCGATCGGCCGCGAGTTCGGCCCGGCGGGCCCGGATCGGGGCGAACCGGTCGTTGATCGCCTCGGTCAGCATCGCCTTGAGCGCCGCCGCCCCGCCGTCCCCGATCTGCTCGGCCACCGCCGCCGGCTCCCGCCCCTGGCACAACGCGGTGAGCAGCAGCAGGTTGGCGACCTCGGGGCGGCGGTCCGGCTCGTAGGTGATGGTGCGCTCGGAGTCGGTCTTGGCCCCGCGGATCAGCCGGGCCGTATCGTCCGCGTTGGCCCGCAGGTTGATGGCGTTGCCGCGGCTTTTGCCCATCTTGCGACCGTCCACACCGAGCAGCAGCGGAGCGGCGGAGAGCAGCGCCTCGGGCACCCGGAAATAGTCGCCGTACCGTTCGTTGAATCGGCGCGCGATCGTACGGGTGAGCTCCAGGTGCGGCAGCTGATCCTTGCCGACCGGCACGAGATTTGCCTGGCAGAAAAGGATATCCGCCGCCTGATGCACCGGATAGGTGAACATCAACGCGCTCATCGCCGAGCCGCCGGTGGCCGCGAATTCGTCCTTGACGGTGGGATTTCGGCTCACCTCGGCTACCGAGACCAGGCTCAGGAACGGCAAAAGCAGCTGGTTGAGTTCGGGCACCTGGCTGTGCGCGAAGATCGTGGAGCGGTTCGGGTCGATACCGACCGCGAGATAGTCGGCGATCACCCCCTCCACGTCGGTGGTCAGCGACGCGGGGGAGTCCCGGTCGGTGATGGTCTGGTAATCGGCGACGAGAACGAACATCTCGACGCCGAGATTCTGCAGCCGGACCCGGCTTTCCAATGTGCCGAAGTAATGGCCGATATGCAGCGGTCCGGTCGGCCGATCGCCAGTGAGGATACGGAATCGGCTCGGATCAGTGCTGATGTCGCGTTCCAGCGTGGTGGTACGGAACTCGGCCCGGTCAATCGCAGGGGTGGGGGTGGTCATCGAGGCCTCATTTCGGATTGGCCGCCTCGATTCCACGGCACACAACAAACGGGCCGCCTCGTCGAGGCGGCCTGATGATCAGGACAGGTGCGTATCGGCCGCCGTCAGACGGCCCGCCAACTGGTGCTCTGGATACGCATGACCGCAGCATAACAGGTCGCGCGTAAACAGCGCGATAGAGCCCGAAACCCCTGTCGTATAAAGCATGTAGAAAGATCGTAAAGATTCTTGCCGCCGGCCGTGAGCGGTCGCACGCTGGAATCGTGCTACCCGGACATAGGGCGATCGGCGAGCTGGACGAGGTCGATCAGAACATCGTGCATCTGCTCGTCGCCAACGGTCGAATGCGTACCCGCGACATCGCCAGCTCGGTGGGGTTGAGCGAGTCGACCGCGTCGGTCCGGTTACGCCGGCTGGTCAGCAGCGGCGTCATCTCCGGGTTTCACGCGGAGGTGAATCCGACCGTGTTCGGCCAGCCATTTCACGCGCTTGTCGGCGTTCGTCTGGCGCTGCAGACGCGGCAGCAGGATTTCGAACGCTATATAGCCGACGATGCCCACGTCATTGAGGCGTGGCAATCAACTGGCAGCATGGATTATCAACTGCGGTTGGCCTGCGCCGGAATTGCCGAATTGGATCAGACGCTTGTCGCGCTTCGCCGGGCCGGTGCCGAGGAAACCGTCACGGCGTTTCTGTTACGTAGAATTCCCGGCGGTTCCGATGCCGTCGGGTCGCAACCATCAGAGCACAGAGGTGTGCAGTGACGTTGACCGACATTCTGCCGTCATTACGAACGTCTATTCCGCCCCGCCTAGAACCGGGAATCTGGCCGGTCACGGCCCATCCGGCTTCGGGGCGCGACGTCGTTATCGGTGCGGTTCGGCTCACCGAAATTGTCCGGAAGTACCGGACGCCAACGTATGTTCTCGACGAGGAAGACGTACGGTCACGGTGTCGTGCGTATCGCCACGCCTTTTATGAAGGCGAAGTCGCCTATGCCGGCAAGGCATTTCTCAACCGCGCCATGGCCCATTGGGTCGACGACGAGGCGTTGTCGCTGGATGTGTGTTCGGCCGGCGAATTGGCGGTGGCGGCCTCGGTGGATTTCCCGGCCGACCGCATTATTCTGCACGGAAATGTGAAAACGCCAAAGGACCTCGACGTGGCGATGGGGTATGGCGTGGGCCGTATCGTGCTCGACTCGTTGACCGAGATTCCGCGTATCGCGGCCTGGACGGGTATTCGCCAGCGCGTGTTGATCCGGGTGACGCCCAATGTGGACATTGGCGGCCTGGCCGCGGTGACGACCGGGGTCAACGACCAGAAATTCGGCCTGCCACTGGCCGACGGCATTGCGTTGGAGGCGGCCCGGCGGGTGATTGTCCAACCAGGGCTGGAGCTGACCGGGCTGCACTGCCACCTCGGATCCCAGGTGGCCGAAAGCCACGTCTACGAGGTCGCGGTGACCCGGCTGATGGACCTGGTCGCGGAAATTCGGCAGCGCTACGGCGTCAGCCTGGGCGAATTGAATATCGGCGGCGGGCACGCCATCCCGTACCAGGCCGGCGACGAGGCGATGGACATCGTGTCGCTGGCGGACCGACTACGGTGGCTGGTCCGCGACCGCAGCCGCGCACTGCGCATCCCCGCACCGAGGATCACGGTCGAGCCGGGGCGGGCCATCGTCGGGCGGTCCATGGTGGCCGCGTACCGGATCAATACGATCAAACGCACGCCGGGCGGGCGGACCTTCGTCGCCCTCGACGGCGGCATGAGCGACAACATCCGGCCGGCGCTCTACGGCGCTCACTACCTGGTGCGCATGGTCGGGCGGCCCACCACCGCGCCGGATGAGATCGTGACCGTGGTCGGTCGGCACTGCGAGGCCGGCGACGTGCTGGCCCGCGACGTCCCGTTGCCCGCCGACCTGCGCCCGGGCGACATCCTGGCCATGCCGGCCGCCGGCGCGTACCAACTCTCGATGGCCTCGAACTACAACGGGGCGCTGCGCCCGGCCGTGGTCGCCGTACACGGCGGCATGGCCCGGGTCGTCACCCGGCGGGAAACCGAAGAGGACCTGCTGGCCCGCGACATCGCCCTCTAGACAGAAGAAAGCGCCCCGGCCTACGGAAAGGCCGGGGCGCTAAACAGCAGAATCAGCGGTTGGGCCGATCCTCCGGACCCGGGTGGTCGTAGGTCAACGACTCGGTCGGCAACGGCAGCGCCTGGTCCTCACCGAACGGGGAGAGCGCACCGGCCGACTCGGCCGTGAACTCCGACACCGGGTGAGCGCCGGCGT
>JBEDUI010000161.1:0-8999 GCA_040414495.1 Mycobacteriales bacterium | reverse complement strand
CGCACGCTCGCCGTCAGACAGCACGACCGGCCAATGCTCGACCAGTTTGGCCGCGAGCTTTCCGAACTCCCGATTCCTGGTCGACAGGTATTCCTCGTCATTCTCCGGTGTCGGCAGTACGCGGTATTTCAGTACGAACGCGGCTATGCCTCGTTCCTGCAGCCACCGCGCGACCTGGTAGCCCTCGTGGTCAATCGCGAGAATGTGGTGCGCGCCGCCCGGGCAAATCACAACACCGGTCCCGGTCGCCGTCGCGGCGGCCGGCAGGAACGGCTCCAACGTCGGGACGGAGACATTACGCAGAATTCGATGCGGCCACGGCTCGGGAACAAGCATTTCCTGCTCGAGCCGATCGCTGTGCACGGATTCGGCTGGCCACAAAGGAATCGCGTCGGTCACGGCCCGACATTATCAGCCGGATCGGCGTTGGCGGGCCAGTCGCGACCCAACCCGGTCACGACCAACCCGGCCAACGACCAAACCCTAAATTCCCTCGGCGAGGCGATAGTAGGCCTGGCTCCAGCGCACCACGTTCTCGATATCGCGACCGCGGGTGTGCTCATCGATGACGACCAGCTCAATGCCGACCATACGGGCCAGATCCTCGAAGGCCTCGAGCCCGACCGCGTTGGACATGACCGTGTGATGGGCAGCGCCGGCGGTGAGCCAGGCGGTCGCCGAAGTCTCGAAATCGGGGCGCGGATGCCACACCGCCCGCCCGACCGGCAGATGAGGCAGCGGTGCCCGGGGCTCGACCACGTCCACGACATTGGCTGTGAGCCGGAAACGATCGCGCAGATCGGCCAGCGCAACGACGACAGCGGGACCAGGGTCGGCCGTGAACACTAACCGCACCGGGTCTTCTCGCGCGCCAATACCGAGCGGATGAATTTCCAGGCTCGGGCGGGCGCTGGTCAAAGACGGGCTGACTTCGAGCATGTGCGCACCGAGGATCGCCTCGCGGCCGTCGACCAGGTCGTACGTGTAGTCCTCCATCAAACTCGCCCCGCCCGGCAATCCGGCCCCCATGGCGCTCGCGGCACGCACGAGCACGGCGGTCTTCCAATCGCCCTCGGCGCCGAAGCCGTATCCATCGGCCATCAGGCGCTGCACCGCGAGACCAGGCAGTTGCTTCAGGCCACCGAGATCCTCGAACGTATCGGTGAAAGCGCCGAATCCGCCATTTTCGAGAAAACCCCGTAACCCCAGCTCGATCGCGGCGCCGTCACGCAAAGACTGGTGCCGCTCCCCGTCGCGGCGCAATTCGGGGACGACCTTGTAGAGATCCTCGTACTCGGCGATCAAAGCGTCGATCTCAGCATCCGACGCGCCCTCGACCGCGGCAACGAGTTCGTTCACCGGCCAGGTATTCACCTCGACGCCGAGCTTGGCCTGCGCCTCGGTCTTGTCACCCTCGGTGACGGCGACCTGCCGCATATTGTCGCCGAACCGCGCGACCTTCAAGGTGGCCATGGCATGCCGGCCGACGGCGGCACGCATCCAGGTACCGACCCGGGATTGGACGCGGGGGTTCGTCACGTGACCAACGACGGTCTTGCGGCGAATACCGAGCCGGGTGAGGGCGTAACCGAATTCGCGATCGCCGTGCGCCGCCTGGTTGAGATTCATGAAATCGAAATCGATATCGGCGTACGGCAATTCGACGTTCGCCTGTGTATGCAGGTGCAGCAGCGGTTTCGACAGCTCCTGCAGCCCCGTAATCCACATTTTGGCCGGGCTGAACGTGTGCATCCACGTGATGACGCCGATAACACGGTCGTCGGCGTTCGCGTCGAGCATCGCGCGGCGAATCGCCTCGGGGCCGGTGAGTACGGGTTTCCAGACGAGTTTCACTGGCACATCGGGAGCGGCATCGAGGGTCTCGACGAGCGCTTGCGACTGGGCGGCGACCTGGCGCAGCGTCTCCTCGCCGTACAGGCCCTGACTGCCGGTGAGGAACCAGACCTCGAAACCGGAAAAGTCGGTAAAGGGCGCGGGCATCAGAGGGCTCCTTGTGGCTTCTGTCCGTAGACATTCTGGTAGCGGTCGAAAAGCGCGTCGATCTTTTCCGGCGGAATCGGAATCGGCGTGCCGAGCTGGCGGGCGATGTGCACCGTGCGGGCGACATCCTCAGTCATCACGGCGGCCTTGACCGCATCCTTCGGATCCTTGCCGATCGTAAAAACGCCGTGGTTCTGCATGAGCACTGCCCGCGAGCGGTGACCGGTGAGAGTCGCGACGATGCCGCGGCCGATCGAATCATCGCCGATAATCGCGAACGGGCCAACGGGGATTTCACCGCCGAATTCGTCGGCCATCGCCGTAAGCACACACGGAATCGCCTCGCCGCGCGCGGACCACGCCGTCGCGTAGGTCGAGTGCGTGTGCACTACTCCCCCGACCTCAGGCATGTTTCGGTACACGTACGCATGCGCGGCGGTGTCACTCGAGGGTGAACGTTCGGAGCCGGGTGAGCCGGGCACGACATTGCCGTCGAGGTCGCACAGGATCATGTTCGAGGGCGTCAATTCGTCGTACGAAACGCCGCTGGGCTTGATCACGAACAGGTCCGCCCCCGGCACTCGGCCGGAGATGTTCCCCGCGGTCCAGGCCACCAGTCCGTACCGGACGAGCTCGGCGTGCAGCTGCGCGACGGTCAGCCTGATGTCGTTTTCCAATTCGGTCATGCGTTTTCTTCCCCTCGGGCCGGCAGTACGTCCACCGCCGACTGTTCCAGCGCGAGTCCCTTGCGGTAGCGGTCGAGAAACGCGGTAAAGCCGGCGACGTCGCCCGGCTCGGGATCCACGACGCTGCGCCCGTCGCCGTGAAACACCTGCGTGGCAAGGAATTCGGCGAGGCTGCGCCCATTCCCGAGATATGCGGCCAGCACCGCGATACCCCAGGCGCCGCCCTCACCGGCGGTGCTCTCGACCGCGACCGGTACGTTCACGGCCGCCGCCAGCAGCCGCTGCGCCGGCCCCGGCGTACGGAGCAGACCACCATGGGCCAGCAGCGTATCCACGTGAACGTCCTCGCCAGCCAGCACGACCATGCCGAGACTGAGCGTCGCGAATACCGAATACACCTGGGCGCGCATGAAGTTCGCGAGCGTGAAGCGGCTGTCCGGGGTACGGGCGAACAAGGGCCGGCCGTCGTCCAGTCCCGCGACCGGCTCGCCGGAGAGGTAGTTGTACGCCAGCAGCCCGCCCGCGTCCGGCTCGCCTTCGAGCGCCTCGTTCAACAGCACCCCGTAAACGCCGTCCGTATCGGTCGGGGCACCAGCGGCGGCCGCGAAACGCCCGAACAGTCCGGCCCAGGCCGCCAGCTCGCTTGCCCCGTTGTTGCAGTGCACCATCGCGACCGGGTCGCCGGCCGGCGTTGTCACGACGTCGATCTCCGGATGTACGGCCGCCAGTGCCCGTTCCAGCACGATCATCGCGAAGATGCTCGTACCGACGCTCACATTGCCGGTCCGCGGGGCGACCGCGTTCGTCGCCACCATGCCGGTGCCGGCATCCCCTTCGGGCGGGCACAACGGAATACCGGGACGCAGGGCACCGCTCGGGTCCAAGAGCGCGGCGCCCTCTGGGGTCAGCGTGCCGGCCTCCTGCCCGGCCGAGAGGACCTCCGGCAACAGCTCCGCGACGGAGCGCGTCACGCCGCGGCCGGCCAGCAGCTTGTCGACCGTCGCCAGCATGCCGCGGTCGAAACCGCCGGTCGCCGGGTCGATCGGGAACATGCCCGAGGCGTCCCCGACCCCGAGCACCGCCCGACCGGTCAGCCGCTCGTGGACGTAGCCGGCCAACGTCGTCAGCGACGCGATGTCGGGCACATGCGCCTCGTCGTCCAGCACCGCCTGATACAGGTGCGCGATCGACCAGCGCAGCGGGATGTTGAAGCCGAGCGCCTCGGTCAGTTCCGCAGCGGCGCGGCCGGTGGAGGTGTTCCGCCAGGTGCGGAACGGCACGAGCAGTTCGCCGCGCGCATCGAAGGCGAGGTAGCCGTGCATCATCGCCGACACCCCGATCGCGCGGTACCCCTGCGGGCGTACGCCGAAGCGCGCCTCGACGTCGGCCACCAGCTCGGCGTGGCTCGCCTGCAGCCCGGACCACACCGAGTCCAGGGCATACGTCCATCGGCCGTCGACGAACCGGTTCTCCCACTCGTGGCTTCCGGTCGCGATCGTCTGGAAGCCCGGACCGATGAGGCACGCCTTGATCCGCGTTGACCCGAGCTCGATGCCCAGTACGGCCCGCCCCTCCGCGATCGCATCCCGGAAATCAGGTTCTGACATCGGCTTCCTCCTCAGGGCGCCGCTCGGCCACGGCTGATGTTAAACGTTCGACATTCCGTATGTCGAACGGTGGATCGACCCGTCATTTCCGGGCCACCGCAGTGGATGCACGGATCACTAGCCGCGGTTTGATCAGTGCCGACTTCTTCGGCTCCCGTCGATTGAGTTGGTCGAGCAACGCCTGTACGGCACGGCGCCCGACGGTCTCGAAATCTTGATGCACGGTCGTCAACGGGGGCAGCATATGCGCGCTCTCCGGGATGTCGTCAAAGCCGACCACGCTGACGTCGGCGGGGACCGCGCGGCCCGCTTCGACGAAGGCATGCACCGCACCGAGGGCCATCTGGTCGTTTGCGCACAATACGGCTGTTGTCTGATCCAACTGTTGTGCCAAGCGGTAGCCGGATTCCGGGCTCCAGTCGCCGTAAAGCACCGGCAGGGCTGGCAGCCCTCGCCTTTTTATGTGCCTGACGAACGCATCCGCCCGTAGGCGGGCATCGGTGAAGTCGCGGGGTCCCGCGATGTGCTGGATCCGGGTGTGGCCGAGTCCGAGCAGGTGGTCGACAACCGCGCGAACGCCCGCGGCCTGATCGACCGCGACGGAGATCCCGCTCGAGGTCGCCCCGGCCTGGAGAACGACGATCGGCACGCCCGCCCGGATCTCGTCGATTGCCCGCAGCGTCGACTGATAAGGCGCGATGACGACCAGGGCCTCCACCGACTGGTCCAGCAACCCGTCGAGCGCGCTGCGGGATTCATCGGGCTCCGCACTGACCAGCAGCGCGTGATAGCCGGCGGCGCGCACGGCGTGTTCGACCGTGTACATGCTGCGCATCGGGCCGAAATGCGCGGTGGCCGGGCCGAGCACGCCAATGGCCATGCTGCGATTCGTCACGAGGCGCCGGGCGGAGAGGTTGCGCCGGTAGCCGAGTTCTTCGACCGCCGCCAGCACCCGCTCCCGGGTTGCCGGACGAACCACGGCGCTGCCGTTCAAGACGCGCCACACGGTCTGATGGGACACCCCGGCACGACTCGCCACGTCCGCCATGTTGGGCGCACGATCAACGGCAGTCATGTCCGCACCCTAGGGCATATTGCTCAAGTCCTCAGCCTGCTGCGCGGCCGCCAGGATTCAAGCAACACGCCCTAGCCCGACCGGGGAGCGCGGCGACCTGACAAGCCTTACACCGCGCACAAAGGTGAACCCGCGCGGGTAAGCCCAGCGTCGCGGATTGTCGCGTTAACGTCAGTGTTCAGGTGGAATTATTTGTGGCTATTCGGTGCCGCGATTTAATCAGCCCCTGGCGTTGATATCGGCGCGCGCTGGGTCAGACCGATTCCTCGGCGATCTGGATGATGGTTCTGCCGTTGACGTGACCGACCGGATTCAACGCGTCCAGCGCCTCAGCGAGCGGTCGTACGGAGCCGATGATCGTGCGCAACCGGCCGGCGCGCACGCGCCGGGCCAGCTCGACCAGCTGCTGCCGATCGGGCTCGACGACGAAGAAGACTGCCCGTCCGTTGCTGGGCTGAACCGTTGGCGGATCGGCGATGGTGACCATCGTGCCGCCCGGCCGCACGATCGCGGTGGAACGGTCGCGGATCGGGCCGCCGATGACATCCAATACGAGATCGACTTCGCCGATTTCGCTGAGCCCGTCCGTGTCCAGATCAACGAAGCGGTGGGCACCGAGGTCGAGAACGGTCTCGCGGTCAGCCGCGCGGCCGGCGCCGATCACGCGCGCGCCGGCTTCCGCGGCAAGCTGAGTGGCGAGCGAACCGACACCACCGGCGGCACCGTCGATGAGCACGGTCTGCCCCGGTTCCAGCCGCCCGTGCGTAAACAACCCCTGCCACGCGGTCAGGCCGGAAATCGGCAACGATGCGGCGACAACGTGGGTGATATCCGCCGGCAGCGGTGTGAGATTGCGCGCCTCGACGGCAACGTACTCGGCCAGCGTGCCGTTGCGCGTCCAGTCGCTCAGGCCGAACACCCGCTGCCCGACGGTCAGTCCGGATGTGCCGTACCCGAGCTCGACGACGACACCGGACAACTCGTGACCGGGAATGCTGGGACTTCGGTCACGGCCGGCACGATCGAACCAGGTGCCCGGCCAATCCAATTCACCACGAGTGAACCCAGCGGCGTGCACCCGGACGACGACATCATTCTCAGCAGCATGCGGATAGGACTGCTCCGTAAGACGGAGCCCAGCAAGTCCGGCGTTCCGGTCCGAGGCGGTGATGGCCTGCATGGCGAATCCTCAAACGACTCGTGCGGTATCGGGAGCATGATCGCTCCCGAGAATCGGCTGTACCGTCGCCACATTAACGCCACAGCGCCGATCGGATTGGCTGGTCAGCTCACTGTCGAGTTTTGATAGTGAACGTGATGCTGCCGAAGGACGCGTACCCGCTGCAGTGCATGGGTTTGCGTGAGCACTTGGTTTTGGGCGTAATACACATAGTCAACAGCCTCGTGCCACACGCTGGTCTCATGCCCGCTGTGCCCGGTCAGGTCGATAAGCCACATGTTGAAGTCGATGGCCATGTCTTCGCGCGGATAATACTTGCCTGAATGGTCGGCAACCAGGCTCCCGTCGACGTAGTACCGGACGTGCCCGTCACTGATGGTCGCCATGATCGTGTGCCAGCCATCGAGGCTGACATCTTGATCGTTTTCGACGCTGTCACTGCAGCTTTCACCAGGCGTGTACCACGTGGTTTCGGAATTCAGATGGGTCGTAATCCCCCAGCCGCCATTGGGAAGGTACTCGGAGAAGTCCGTCTCGCTGTAGTTGGGGTCGCACTCGCTGGCCTGAGCACCGATCGCGAAGAATGTCTCGTTCAGGAAATCCCCGTCCGGCCCGGAAACCGGAGCGTCGGAGAATTTGATGCGGGCCAGATACGTACCCTCGCGGGCGGTATCACTCGCTTGGGTAAATTCCGACTCGGTCGTTCCCGCGGCGGTGCCGTCGGTCGTCATCTGCAGCTGCAGCGACTTGTCGCCGTCCACCCGCGGGAAAGAGACATTGTCAGCCGTCCACGCGGCGCCTGACACCCCAGGCCCGCCGGGCGTTGTCCGTACGGCCCAGCCGTTGCGGGCGATGGCTGGATCGTTCGATGATGCATAATCGAAATCGTCGAAGAGAGTGCCGTTTCGCCCTTGGGCGGCTCCGTTTGGTGTTACGCCAGGCCCACTCGACGAGCCGGAGGCGCTTGCCGAAGGCCCACTCATCGCAACAAGCCCAACCGCAACAACAACAGCCGTGAAACTTCCGAACACAGCGCGTCGAATCATCCGGATCTCTTTCCGCTCGGGCCGGTCCAACGTACAGCTATCTTTGTAAAAGATTAACCTGCTGGTCCGTTATTAATAGCGCCATTTGACTCCGCGCACGGTCATTGTGCTGAGCCATGACGCGATACAGATTCCTGGCGGCCGGCATCGCATCCCTGATGGCCGCAACCGCAGCAGTGACGATGGGCCTGACAACCGGCGCGCCGCGTGCGGCGGCGGCCCCGGGCGGATCCTCACCAATCAAGCATGTCATCGAGGTGATGCTCGAGAACCACACGTTCGATAATCTGTTCGGCAATTTCCCCGGCGCGGACGGCATCCCGGCCGGCACCACGCTGCCCAACCCGACCACCGGATCCAGCTTGGCGCCGAATGTGCATCCGGTATTCGCCGGTCCGAACGAGGGTGACGTGATGAGCGCGCTCAACAACGGGCGCGGCCAGCTGCACATGTCGATGGACTACCAGCCCGGCAAGGGCTATCAAATGGACAACTTCACCCTGCTGCCGGCGAACAGCATGGCCTCGATCACCGAGTTCGGCCCGCAGCTCACCCCGAACCAGCAGTACCTCGCACAGCATTACGAACTGGCGGACCACAACTTTCAGCCGCTGATCGCCCCCACACAGCCGAACGTCATGGCCGCGCTGAACGGCACGTCACACGGCTACTACTACAACAACTTCGACCTGAACGATCCCCAACCGTGGAATTCGATCTTCGACGAGATGACCAAGGCGCAGCGGTCATGGAAAATATATTATGCACTGCCGCGCGAGCACCTGAACGGCACGATCTGGGAAAAGATCGTGCCGGCCGACCACGAGCAGGACATCACGACCGGGGACCAGTTCATCAACGACGTCAATTCCGGCTCCCTGCCCGACTTTTCCTTCGTGCGGCCCGGATACGGCTTCAGCGGCGAAGCGGAGGAGGACCTCGGCAACCCGGACCTCTGGGTCGGGCAGCTGGTCAACGCCGTGGCGCACAGCAAGTACTGGGATTCCACGGCTATCTTCGTCACCTACGACGAGGGCGGCGGTTTCTGGGATCACGCTGCGCCGCCGGCGGCCAAGGGATATGGCACGCGCACACCGATGACCATCATCAGCCCGTACGCGCGGACCGGCGTCTACCACCATGAGACAACGAACGTGTCGATCCTGTCGTTCATGCAGAAGCTGTGGGGAATGGATTCCCTGACCCCGCTGAACAAGGAGCAGAACGACCTGATGTCGGCGTTCAACTTCGGTCAGAAGCCGTTGCCGGCGCCGGATATGCCGGTGAGCCCGCCGGACTCCCTGGCATTTCACAATCCCGGAAACATCCTGAGCAATATTTCCGAACCGGCTCCGGGCAAGCCGGTGTCCATCGGCCTGATGGCAGAGACGCCCGGACTCAGCC
>JBEDUI010000160.1:0-8138 GCA_040414495.1 Mycobacteriales bacterium | reverse complement strand
CGGGGCGACGGCTTCGGCGACATGGCCCCGATAGTGCCAGGGGCGTCTCCGCGACCGGAAGCCCGGCCTCTTCGGTCAACTCAACGCAAAGGTCTGGAGCCCTCTGAAAAAGGACGTTGCCTGACAGCGGTTCCTTAATCGGCGCGATCATTACGTACGGTCACACGCGGTCGAAGCGATTCGAATGCAACGCGAACAGCGTTCGCACAATCAGCGACAGAAATCACCTGGGAAACAGCCCTCGCCAAAGGGCTAGAACATCACCGACATGAATGTGCCGACCTCGGCGAAGCCGACCCGGGCGTACGCCGTGCGCGCCGCCTCGTTGAAATCGTTGACGTACAGGCTCACCACCGGCGCGATCTCCCGTAACGCAAACCCCACCACAGCGGCCATTCCGGCCGTAGCCAGGCCCCGGGACCGGAAGTCCGGATGCACCCAGACGCCCTGCACCTGACAGGCGTCCCGGGACACCGCCCCGATCTCGGCCTTGAAGATCACCTGGCCATCCTCGATCCGGGCGAAGGCGCGACCGGCCGCGATCACGTCCCGGACCCGAGCCCGGTAGAGCGCACCGCCGTCGCGGCCGATCGGCGATACGCCGACCTCCTCGGTGAACATCGCCACCGACGCCGGCAACAGCGTCTCGATCTCGTCCAGTTTCACCCGGCGTACCAACGGATCCGGGGTCACCGCCGACGGAGTGGTGATCTGCAGCAACGGCTGTCGGGCGCGAATGGCGCGGGCCGGACCCCAGGCGCGCTCGAGTCGTGACCACAGTGGAGTGACCGACTCCACCGGCCCGACGATCGAGGAACAGCGCCGGCCACTACGCAGGGCCCGTTCGGCGAAGGACTGCAATGCCTCCGCCTCGTAGCCGATCGGGATCAGATTCGCGCCGGCGTAACAGGCACCGAGCAGCCGATTGCCGCCGTAGCCCCACATCTCGCCGCCCAGGCGCCGCCGGTCCAGGCCGACCACTTCCACCCGGCCGGCGACGGTGCAGTTGGCGACGGGGTCCTCGGCCAGCAGCCGAGACAGGTCAGAGAGATCGCGGTCATCCAGCAACCGAGCACTCCCGACCTTCAACACAGCGGGCCCCTCCGGCAGCGCGACGTCACATACCCAGCGTAATGCCCCGGCCGGCTCCGATCGCACCGGCAGTACGTGAGGATTGCTCAGTACTGGCCAGAAAGAAGATCGCGACCGCGCCAGCGGCACGATCGCGATCAACGGAGAAATTCGGCCAGATCAGACGACACTGACCTCGGGCGTACCGGACTCCATGCCCTCGGCCAGCCGCATCGCTTCCTCGATCAACGTCTCGACGATCTGCGACTCCGGCACGGTCTTGACGACCTCGCCCTTGACGAAGATCTGACCCTTGCCGTTGCCCGACGCGACGCCGAGGTCGGCCTCGCGGGCCTCGCCCGGACCGTTCACGACGCAGCCCATCACGGCCACCCGCAGCGGCACCGACATGCCCTCCAAGCCCGCGGTCACCCGGTCGGCCAACGTGTAGACGTCGACCTGGGCCCGGCCACAGGACGGGCAGGAGACGATCTCCAAGCCGCGCTCACGCATGCCCAGCGACTCCAGGATCCCGATGCCGACCTTGACCTCTTCAACCGGCGGGGCCGAGAGCGAGACCCGGATCGTGTCGCCGATGCCCTCACCGAGCAGCACACCGAACGCCACGGCCGACTTGATCGTGCCCTGGAACGTGGGACCGGCCTCGGTGACACCCAAGTGCAGCGGGTAGTCGCACTTGGACGCCAGCAGCCGGTACGCCTCGATCATCGTGACCGGGTCGTGGTGTTTGACCGAGATCTTGATGTCGGTGAAGCCGTGTTCCTCGAACAGCGAGCATTCCCACAGCGCCGACTCGACCAGCGCCTCCGGGGTGGCCTTGCCGTACTTCTCCAGCAGCCGCTTGTCCAGCGAGCCGGCGTTGACGCCGATCCGGATCGGGATGCCGGCGTCGGTCGCGGCCTTGGCGATCTCCTTGACCTTGTCGTCGAACGCCTTGATGTTTCCGGGGTTGACCCGCACCGCGGCGCACCCGGCGTCGATGGCGGCGAAGACGTACCGCGGCTGGAAGTGGATGTCGGCGATAACCGGGATCTGCGACTTCTTGGCGATGGCCGGCAGCGCCTCAGCGTCGTCCTGGCTCGGTACGGCGACCCGGACGATCTGGCAGCCGGACGCGGTGAGCTCGGCGATCTGCTGCAGGGTTGCGTTGATGTCCGCGGTGAGCGTGGTGGTCATGGACTGCACGGACACCGGAGCGTCGCCACCGACGAGCACGCCACCGACGTTGAGTTGCCGGGACTTGCGTCGCTCGGCCAGCGGTTGCCTCGGCATCTCCGGCATTCCGAGCGAGATCCCTGTCATAAGGAAGCCTCCGAAGTGAACATCGTAGCGAGTGGATGTGCCACAGCGATGGTGCGCTCGGCCGAACCGGACGAGCCCGTAAAAGCGCTGCCAAGATCAGCCATAACCGATTCTCCCCGCAATATCGTCCTCATTGGAACGACACCGAGATCGGATTCACGACGTCAGCGAGAATCGTCAGCACCGAAATGCCGCCAAAGATGATGATCACGACGAATGTCACCGGCATCAGCTTGGCCAAATCGACCCGCCCCGGGTCGGCCTTGTTCCGTAGCCGCGCGAACCAGG
The DNA here is from genome assembly GCA_040414495.1 of Mycobacteriales bacterium. GTDB lineage: Bacteria > Actinomycetota > Actinomycetes > Mycobacteriales > QHCD01 > DATAVB01. The sequence goes on along the minus strand of JBEDUI010000160.1, from coordinate 5,456 downwards.
ACCGCACATTCTCGAAGATCAGCACGGCAATGTGTCCGCCATCCATCGGCAGCAAGGGGAACAGGTTAAAGATGCCGATGAAGATGTTGAACGAGGCGAGCAGGAACAGGAAGAACAGCCAGGACCCGGACTCGGCCGCCTGACCGCCGATCCGGGACGCGCCGACCACGCTGATCGGCCCGTTCGGGTCGCGCTTGTGTCCCTCCAACGCGCTGATCAGTTTCGGCACCTTGTCCGGGAAACGCCCGATAGCGCCGAACGTCGCGTCGATGACCGTGCCGGTGAACGAGGCCGTGCCGCCAAACGCGCCGACCGGTCCGTAGCTCTCCAATGTCGCCGGGCTGACGCCGATCGCGCCGACCGTGGCGAGTCCATCGGGGTTCTTCTTCTCCCCGGGCAATGGCTCCCGTTTGACGGCCTGCAGCCGCAACGGCACCGTGCGCTGGTGCCCGTCGCGGATGAACGTCAACGTGACCTGCTGGTTCGGCTTGCCCCGCAGCGTGGTGACCAGCGAGTCGTAGTCCTTGACCTTCTTGCCGTCGACCGCGACGATCTTGTCGCCCTTTTTCAGGCCGGCCTGGAACGCCGGGCCGTTATCGCCGGTGCACGGCACCGCCTTACCGGTCTTGGTCTCATTCGGCACGCACCGGGTGACCGAACCGACGATGGCCTTGCTGGTGGGCAGGCCGTACGAGAGCGCGGCGCAGTAGATGATCACGAACGCGATGATGAAGTGCGTCAGCGAACCGCTGACCAGCACGACGAACCGCTTCCAGGACGGGTACCGCCAGAACGCGCGCGGGCCGTCCTCCGGAGCCAACTCCTCCAGGTGCGTGAAGCCCTCGATGTCGACGAAACCGCCGGCCGGCAGCGCCTTGAGGCCGTACTCCGTCTCGCCGTACCGGAACGACCAGACCTTGGGTCCGAAACCGATGAAGTACCGCCGGGCCTTCATGCCGAAGCCCTTGGCGGTCAGCAGGTGCCCGAATTCGTGCACAGCGACCGAGAGACCGAGGCCGAGCGCGAAGAGGATGACTCCGAGCGCGAACGTCACCGGCTACTCCTGAACCGCGGCATGCGCGCCGTAGGAATCCAATTGCCCAGTGAGCTCGCGGGCGCGGCGACGGGCCCAGAACTCCGCATCCAGCACGTCTCCCACACTCGTCGGTTCGGCTGTGCTCGGCGCCTCGCCCAGCACCTTCTCCACGGTATCGACGATAGCTGTGAACGGGAGACGGCCGGCGAGGAAGGCAGCCACGGCCTCTTCGTTGGCGGCGTTGAACATGGCCGGCAGCAGACCGCCGGTGCGGCCGGCGTGCCGGGCCAGGTTGACCGCCGGGAACGCGTGGTTGTCCAGCGGCTCGAAGTCCCAGCTGCGGGCGGTGCTCCAGTCGACCGGACTCGCGGCCTGCGCCACCCGATGCGGCCAGCCCAGCGCCAGCGAGATCGGCATCCGCATGTCCGGCGGGCCGGCCTGGGCCAGGGTCGAACCGTCGACGAACTCGACCATCGAGTGGATGTACGACTGCGGGTGGACCACCACGTCGATGCGGTCGTACGGAACACCGAACAGCTCGTGCGCCTCGATCAGCTCCAGGCCCTTGTTCATCAACGTGGCGCTGTTGATCGTGACGACTGGACCCATCTGCCAGGTCGGGTGGGCCAGCGCCTGATCGACGGTGACGTTGTCCAACTCTTCGCGCCGCCTGCCCCGGAAGGGTCCGCCGCTCGCGGTCAGAATCAGCTTGCTGATCTCCTCCGGGCTGGCGCCGCGCAGACACTGGGCCAGCGCCGAATGCTCGGAGTCGACCGGGGCGATCTGGCCCGGCTTGGCCCGCTTACGCACCAGCGGGCCGCCGGCCACCAGCGATTCCTTGTTGGCCAGGGCCAGGGTGCGGCCGGCATCCAGCGCGGCGATCGTCGGGGCCAGGCCGATCGAGCCCGTGATGCCGTTGAGCACCGTGTCGCACGGGTAGCTGGCCAACTCGCTGGATGCGTACGGCCCGGTGACGAACCGGGGCGCCGGTCGCTTGTCGCCGGCCTCGGCCCGGCGGGCGGTGATGGCGGCGTTGACCGCCTCGGCATTGGCGGCCTCGGAGACGCCGACGACGCTGACGCCCAACTCGACCACCTGCTGGGCCAACTCGTCCGGCCGGCCGCCGCCGGCCGCGACGGCGACGACACGGAACAAGTCGGGGTTGCGCCGGATGACGTCCACCGCCTGTGTGCCGATCGAGCCGGTGGAGCCGAGCAGGACGATCTCGCGAGGCTGACTCATGCACCACATTGTTCCGTACGGATCGATCTGATCAAGCGCATGGCCGGCGGAACCGCACGTGCCGATTTTCCCGCTCGGAACCGGACGTGCCGACTTCTGCTTGTGGAACCGCAGGCGCCGACTTCCCAACCCGGAACCGTAGGTGCCGATCTGCCGTCAACGCCGGTGCCCTACCACTTTCTGCGGGCCGGACACCTGCTCGTGATCTCGGGAGGCTCGACGGCGGCCAGCGGCCACGGGGCGCGGGCGCCGTCGAGCAGCCCCTACCACCGAACGGTGACCGCCGGCGGCCAGTAATCCCCGGCCGTGTCTGCTGGCCTGAGCGTTCCGCGACCGGCACACTGACCCGCATGCGGCTGGGAGTGAACGTGGTCCTGCGCGACGAGAACGGCCGGGTGCTACTGGCCCGCCGCGACGCGCCGCCAATCTGGAACCTGCCCGGCGGCGGGGTCGAGCCCGGCGAGACGCCGTGGCAGGCCGCGGTTCGCGAGACCGCCGAGGAGGTCGGATTGACCGTACGGATCAGCTCGCTGTCCGGTGTGTACGACCGCTCCCCCGACGGCGATCCCGTTCTCGTTTTCCGGGCCGAAATCACCGCCGGCGTGCCAACCACCAGTCCCGAGGCGACCGAGCTGGGTTGGTTCGCCCCGGACGCCTTGCCCGATCCGATCAACCCGTACCAAATCCTGCGCATCGACGACGCTGTCCACAATGGACCTTCGGCGGCATTACGGCACCAGGCCGGCCCCTCGGTCCGCGAACTGTTCCCCGACGAATAAAAGGGATTTCGATTTCGTGCCAGCCAATATTCTGCTGCTGCATTGTCACGACCTCGGCCGCTTTCTGGGCTGCTACGGCATTCCGACCGTCAGTACGCCCAATCTCGACGGGCTGGCCGCGGAAGGAATTCGATTCGACTCGGCCTTTTGCGCGGCGCCGCAATGTTCGCCAGCCCGGGGGTCGCTATTCACCGGGCGATATCCGCAACAGCATGGCGTACTCGGCCTGACCCATTCGTATTTCGCCTGGGACCTGCGGCCGGAAATTCCGCATCTGGCCGCGCTGTTGAGCGGCGGCGGGTATCGCACCGCGCTGCTCGGCGTACATCACGAATCCCGGGTGCGTCCCGACGCCGAAATCGCCAAACAGCTGGGTTTTGACGAGGTGGTCACCGGCGGGCATGCGCCGGTCGTGGCGCAGCGGGCGGTCGAGCGGCTGCGTGACTACGCTTCTTCCGGTGAGCCGTTCTATTTGCAGGTCGGATTTCACGAGCCGCACCGCGCTCCCTCAGTGCGTGATGAGCCCGGGACGATGGGATTTCTGGGCGACGATATCGAGCCCGATTCCAGCGCCGGGGTGAGCGTGCCGCCGCACCTGATCGACGACGCCGGCGCCCGTACCGAAATGGCGGAGCTGCAGGGCGCGGTCCGGGCCATGGACGCCGGGGCCGGCACCGTCCTGGCCGCGCTGCGCCAGCTGAACCTCGAACAGAACACCATCGTCATCTTCACCACGGACCACGGCCTGGCCCTGCCCCGCGCGAAATGCACTTTGTACGACCCGGGTATCGCGGTATCGCTGATCATGCGGGCGCCCGGCTTCGCACCGGGGACGGTCGGGCAGCTGGTGTCCCATGTGGACATCGTGCCGACGCTGTTGGAATTGACCGGAATCGCCGCGCCGGACGGGCTGGCCGGATCGAGCCTGGTTCCGTTGCTACGCGGCGATGTCACGGCGGCGCGGAGCGAGATCTTCGCGCAGCTGAGCCACCACGACTATTACGACCCGCGGCGGTGCATCCGCACCGAGACACACAAGCTGATCGTCAACTTCAGCTCGGCGCCGGCCATCATGGATTCCAGCCAGTCGTGGCGGCGGCGATCGACGCCGCAGGGCCTGAGCGGCAGCACACCGCCGTATCACCCGCCGGTGGAGCTGTACGACCTGCGGACCGACCCGGTCGAGCTGACCGATTTGGCCGAGGAGCCCGCGCATCGGGCGGTCCGGGAGGATCTGCTGACCCGGCTGGCCGACTGGATGCGCGCGGTCGACGACCCGTTACTGGAGGGACCGGTAGCCGCGCCGATGCAGCACACCGCACGGGCGTTGCTACCCGACTGAGTGCGCCGACCAAACTGACCCGACCCGACCGCCTGCCCCAACCCGACCGCCTGACCCGACCCGACCGCCTGACCCGACCCGACCGCCTGCCCCAACCTGACCACTTCGCCCGACCCGACCGAACCGACCCGACCGAACCCAGCGACCGGCTCGACCGACCAGTAACCCAGGCCGCCCGACGAGCCCGACCGATGCCGCGGCGTCGGCCCGGGTAAGGCGAGCGCCGCCACCGGCCGAGTCGTAGCCGGGGCGTTGTCGCCCCGGTTCGGGCGGGCTGACATGATGGACGGCATAGCGGCGAGTGTTTCCGCGGTAGGAGGAGTGGTGGCTGACACCGAGCACGGCACTAAGAGCACCCACGGCGTCGTGGAGCACCCTCACTCGAGCACGGCGGTCGAGGAGCACCACGAGCAGGTCCCGCACGAGCGGCCCGAGGACTGGGGCTGGCACGCGGAGAGTGGCAAGCTCGCGCGCGGCGGTGGCTGGGTATGCGTGGTGATCCTGCTGCTGCTGAACATCGGCAACCAGACCCGGCACAACGAGAACGTCTGGCTGATCGGCATCGCCGTCTTCATGGCGCTCATCCTGTTGATCGACCGGCACCGCCGGAAGAACTCCTGGCGCGGCTGAGCCAACTTCCTGCAGTCATCCGTACGGCGCGCGCACTTCCGCTACGCCGTACGAGCTTTCGTACACCGTAGCGATTCTCCGTACCCCGTAGCGGCCGGTACACCGTAGCGATTCTCGATACGCCGTACGGCATGGCGCTACACCGTACGAGATTGTGCCGACGGTAAAGCGTCAGCTCGCTCAGTGCGGCGTCAGGTTGTAGATCTCATCGCGGTCAGGACACGCTGGTAAGCCTTCGTGATCCTGGTATGGGACAAAGTACTTGCCACACATCGCCCGCACCGCCTTAGCTTCGACGCTGCTTTGAGCGAGGTATTTCCTGTGCGCATAGTGACTGACCGTTCCCGGAACCGAGCGCAAAGCTCGCCCTGCTCGGTCAGCTTGCGAAGGACCCGGGCCTGGCGGGCCACATGACCGGCCTCGACCA
>JBEDUI010000159.1:0-31158 GCA_040414495.1 Mycobacteriales bacterium | reverse complement strand
AGGACGTCAACCAGCAACAACTCGTCGAGCTGATCACGACTGGCAGCCGTAGCAGCCAGGACGTCGACGAGACGAACGGGGTGTCAGCGTGACCAGTCTCGACAAATCACACACGATCGCCGAGGCGAGCGAGGAGAACGCCGAACTGGCGGCGGCAGCCAGCACCGCGCCGGTGGAGGGCGGCGTCGCCGATTACGTACACAATTACGTTCAGCGAATTCGCGGCGGCGACATGGGTTCGCTGCCGGCCATCGGCGGGCTGGTCGCGCTGGTCATTCTGTTTTCCCTGATCCAGCCGGGTTTCCGTAGCCTCTACAACGTCGGCAACATGCTGACCGAGGGCGCTGGCCCGGTCTTCATCGCGATGGGCCTGGTTTTTGTTCTGCTGTTGGGCGAAATCGACCTGTCCGCGGGCTACGCGGCCGGCGTGTGCGCGTTCGTCATGGTGCGGTTGATGGTCGGTTATCACCAGCCGTGGATCATCACGATCGGCGCCGCGGTCCTGGCCGGTGTCGTGATCGGTTACCTTATCGGCTGGCTGCGGGCCAAGATTCGCATTCCCTCATTCGTCGTGACGCTGGCCTTTTTCCTGGCCTTCCAGGGCGTCGCGCTGCTCATCGCGGACAGTGGCCCCGGTCCGACCGGAAACGTCACGATCACCGACAAGGTGATTCTGGATTTCGCCAACTCCCAAATGCCGTTGTGGGCCGGCTGGGTACTGGCCGCGGTGGTGGTGGCGTATTTCGCGTACAGCAAGATTTCGCTGCATGTCGGCCGTCGGCGGGAGGGCCTGATCGGCGAACCGATGTCGGTCATGCTGCTGAAGATCGGCGGCCTGGCCGTGGTGTCGTTCGGTCTGGTCCTTGCGCTGAACCAGAACCGCGCGCTGCACCAGACCCCGACGATTACGGCCAATGCCCAGGGCAAGTTCGTCAAGGTATATCCACCGGCGGTGGAAGGCGTGCCGTGGGTCGTGCCGGTCCTGGTGATTTTGTTCGTGATCTGGACTTTCGTGCTCGGCCGCACCCGGTACGGGCGGCACATCTACGCCGTCGGCGGCAACGAGGAGGCGGCGCGGCGGGCTGGTATTCCGGTGGAACGGATACGTATTTCGGTATTCGTGATCTGTTCGTTCATGGCCGCGGTCGGTGGTATCGAAATCGGATCGAACGTGGCCGCGGTCAGCGTGGCGAATTACGCCGGCAACACGTTGTTGCTGGCGGTGGGTGCCGCCGTGATTGGCGGGACCAGCCTGTTCGGCGGCAAGGGCCGGATGTTGGACGCGTTGATCGGTGGCGCGGTCGTCGAGGTCATCTACAACGGTATGGCCGACCTGGTGCAGGGCAACAACGGCTCGGCGATCCAGTACATCGTCACCGGTGTCGTACTGCTGCTAGCCGCCGCGGTGGATGCCCTGTCTCGGCGCCGGGCCGGGTCTTCCGGCCTCGCCTAGCACACCATGGTTCCGTCCCCGGCGGCGCGGCCGGATGCGGTTCGGCGGCACAATTTGGCCTTTATTCTCGGCCAGATTCATCGTGACGGAGCGCTGACCCGGGCCGAGCTCACCCGTCGGCTCGGGGTCAGCCGCTCTACGATCGCCGCATTGGTGACCGAATTGATCGCCCTCGATTTCGTCGTGGAGTCGGTGCCGAACGGCGGCAGCCGGGCCGGCCGTCCGTCCTATGTGGTGGGTCCGCATCCGGATGGCCCCTACGTAATCGCGGTGGACGTGAACGTCACCCATGTGGCGACCGCGGCGGTGGGCATCGGCGGCTCCCTGCTCGCGCGCCGGACCATGTCGTGCGGCACCCAGGCACCTACGCCGGTCGAGACGGTCGACATGATCGTGGCGGCGCTGCGCGAATTGCGGGGCGCCGTCGCCGGCTCCCGGATGCCGATCGGGCTGGGGGTGAGCGTGCCGGGCACTGTGGACATTCGGGCCCAGGTCGTTGGGATAGCGCCGAATCTCGGTTGGCGTGATGTTCCGCTGGGTGCCTTGTTGCATGAGCGCATCGGCGTGCAATTCCCCATAGCCATTGGAAACGACGCCGATTTGTCGATGCTGGCCGAGCACTGCCGCGGCAACGCGCGGGGCATCGATGACGCTGTTTATCTGATCGGGCGTACCGGCGTCGGCGCCGGCATTGTGCTGGGCGGCGTGCCGATACGGGGCCGGGCCGGCGAGGTCGGGCACAACGTCGTGGACAAGGACGGTCCACTGTGTCATTGCGGCAAGCACGGGTGTTTGGAGACGTTTATCGGTGATGCGGCCCTGTTGGCGTTGGCCGGGCGCGACGGGGAACCGACGACGGGGCGGGTGGCCGAGGTGCTGGCTGATGCGCGGGCCGGCGACCGGCGTGCTTTGGCCGCGGTGCGTACCGTGGCCGGATATCTCGGGCAAGCCATCGGCGCTCTGGTCAATACGTTGAATCCACAGCGGGTGATTCTGGGCGGCTCATTGTCCGGTGTGCTCGAACTCGCCCGGCCCGAACTGAAATGCGCGCTGGATAGGTACGCATTCGACCCGGGCCGGCCGGCCCAGCTGCGTCCGCCGTATTTCGGGGTCGACTCGGCGTTGCTCGGGGCGTCCGAGTTGGCGTTGATGAATTTACTGGCCGATCCGCTGGGGTGAGGGCCGATCCCGGTCACTCTGTTGCCAACCGCGCGGCCCGCGGGGCGATGATGGGCGCCATGGTGGAACGCGTTCTGCTCGATGACGACCCGTTCGGCGCCTCATTCGGCAACCAGGAGGGGAGCTGGCACGATCGGTCGCGATGGCCGGCGCACTGGGTCCACGTGCCCGAGGAGCCGGCCGCGCCGTTTGTTGCTGGCTACCGGCTTGCATTTACCCTCGATGCCGCGACGACGCTACGACTGCACGTCAGCGCGGATGAGCGGTACGAGCTGTTTGTCGACGGGGATCGGATCGGCCGTGGACCCGACCGCAGCGATACCGATCATTGGGCTTTTGTCAGCTACGACGTTCCGCTGTCCGCCGGTGAGCACCGCATCGCCGCTCGCGTGTGGACACTCGGGGAAGGCGCTCCGTTCGCCCAATTCAGCCTCCGCCACGGTTTCTTGCTGTCCGTATCCGACCATCCCGAGTTGAATACCGGTGCCGGTGCCTGGGAGGCCGCGCTGCTGCCCGGGCACGGATTCCGGCCCAAAGGCGTGGCCTGGGGTTGCGGGCTGAAGACCGACCTGGACGGCACCGCGTTTGCCTGGGGGTGGACGACCGGCGCGGATGATCTGACGTGGTCACCTGCGACGATTGGCGACCGCGCCAGCAGCCGTGCCTACGCCAATGACATTCCGCCGGCGCATCTGCTCATTCCGGCGATTCTGCCTGATCAGTGGTCGGCGCCTTTTGCTGGTGGGCAGATCCGGTTGGTCGCCGAATATCCCGGTGGGGGAGCGACGCACGAATTGCCGGTGCGCGCGGCCGATTCGATCCCGGCCGAAGCGCAGCAGTGGCAGGCGTTGTTGACGTCGGGCGCGCCGGTGCAGGTGCCGGCGAATACGCATCGGCGGGTGCTGGTCGATCTGGAGGAATACGTCTGTGGCTACCCGGAATTACGGCTGCAGGGCGGGCGTGGCGCGGTTCTGAATGTCCGCTGGCTCGAGGCATTGCTGGACAGCGACGGTCGGAAGGGTAATCGGGACGAGGTCGAAGGCCGGTTCTTCCGTACGCATCAGCAGGCCGAAGTCGGGGTTGGCGACCGGTTCGTCAGTGGCGGCGGCGATCACACGTACAGCACGTTGTGGTGGGAGGCGGGCCGTTTTGTCGAGGTGACGGTCGATACCGCCGACGAGCCGCTGACGCTGGCCGGATTCGCGGTGGTCGAGGACCGGTATCCGTACGAGGACGCCAGCACGTTCGCCAGTTCCGATCCGAAGCTGGCCGACATCAAGGCGCTCGGCGTACGCACCCTGCAGATGTGCTCGCACGAGACCACAATGGACTGTCCGTTCTACGAGCAACTGCAATACGCCGGTGATACCCGGCTGCAGTTGTTGGTGGCGTACATGATCAGCGACGACGACCGGCTGGCCCGGCAGGCGCTGCTGGCGTTCGATCGCAGCCGGGACACCCGCGGGTTGACCCGTAGTCGGTACCCATCATCGGTACGGCAGACAATTCCGCCGTTTTCGCTGTGGTGGGTGGCGATGGTGCGTGACTTCGCTGCTTGGCGTGGTGATCTGGAATTCGTTACGACGTTAATGCCGGGCGTTCGCGCTGTACTGGACGCGTTCCGGGCCGGTCTCGACGAGAACGACTTGTTGCATTCGCTGGACGGCTGGAACTTCACCGACTGGGTGAACGGCTGGAAGTCCGGATCGCCGCCGGAAGGCGATTGGGGCGTGTCCGGAATTCTGAATTTCCAATTGGCGCATGTCGCTGGGCTGGCGGCAGATTTGGAGACCTGGCTGGGGGAGCCGGAACTGGCTTCGCGGCACCGCCAACTGGCCGATCGGGTCCTGGCCGCGGCCGAACAGCAATTCTGGTCGGCCGAACGCGGAATGTATGCCGACGATCCGGCGCACGAGCACTGGAGCGAGCACGCGAACAGCCTGGCCCTGCTGGCCGGGGCCAAGAACGGCGAGGCGGGCCTGCTGCGGGCATTGGAAACTCCGGCAGCAGTGCAGGCGACGGTGTATTTCTCGCATTATCTGTTCGAGGCACTCGGCCAGATCGGTCGGGTCGACGTGTTGCGGGATCGGCTCTCGCTGTGGTCCGGGCTGCGCGAGGCGGGTTTGCGTACGGTCATCGAACAACCCGAACCGACTCGTAGCGACTGTCACGCCTGGGGAGCGCATCCGATCTTCCATCTGTTCGCCACCGTGCTGGGGGTTCGACCGACCGCACCGGGAATGGCGGAAGTCACGGTGAATCCGCAGTTGGCCGGTTTGAGTTGGGCCGAGGGCACGTTGCGTACGCCGCACGGTCCGCTGCGGGTTCGGGTCGACGAATCGGGGACCACAGTGGACCTGCCGGCTGGAATTACGCGTTCTGCTTGACTGGGCTAATGTTTCGGTCATGCCGAGTCTCGTAACCGCGGCGGATCCCGGCGGCTGGTCTCAGCCGCAACCGTGTATCGACGGTGACGTTTTCACCTTGCGCCCGTGGGAATCCGGCGACGTGCCGGTTTTGCTGGAGGCCTATGGCGATCCGGCTGTTCAGCAGTGGCACGCGCGGTCGATGACCGCGGACGAGGCCGAGCAATGGGTGGTGTCCCGCGCCGAACGTTGGGCTGCGGAAACTGGCGTCGACTGGGCCGTTGTGCAGGATGGCGCTGTGCGGGGCCGGGTGGGTCTGCGACGGATGAATTTGGCCGAGGGATATGGCGAGGTTGCGTACTGGGTGCTTCCGACCGCGCGCGGGCAGGGTTTGGCGCCGCGGGCCGTACGTGTCATGACCGGATGGTTTTTCGGTAACACCGGACTGCACCGATTAGAGTTGGCGCATTCCGCGGGAAATGCGGCGTCCTGTCGAGTGGCGCACAAATCCGGGTACCGATACGAGGGCACGAAACGTCAGCAGGCTCTGCACCCTGATGGCTGGCACGACATGCACCTGCACTCCCGGTTGCGTGAGGATACCGACTGATTCGGTAGCTCGCGCTGCTGCCGATTTCCTGTTGCCGTCACTTGCTCGGTGTCGGGGCGTTCTCGCCGCCGCGGTTTCTCTGTACCCGTTTTCTCCCAGCGGGTAAGCGCCGGGAGTAGGGGGTGGGTCGGCTCGATAATTCGTCGGTCCGGCGGGCACAATGCTGACGCGCACGGCCCGGCTGGAGTTGCGTCGTTCTGGCTGCGCGTTCGGTCAGACGACGCATAGTGCCGAGCCGCGCCGCGTTCGGACTGGCGGGACGGCGCTGGGCTGGTTGCGGGCGTGTGGCGCTGGGCTGCGTCTCCGATGCTCGCCCGATCCGGGAGCCATCTGAGAGGTCGTGGCATTCGGCTAGCGTTGTTTATTCGACCGTGGCCGGGAAACCGAACCGTTCGAACAATCCGGGGTCGGTAAATACGGTGATACGCACCAGGTTATGCGCGTCCGTGGTCAGCACGGCTACGGCGAATGCCTTTCCATCCCGATAGCCCATGGCGGCCGGCTGGCCATTCGCGATAGTGCCGAACATCCGGTATTCGCCCGGCCGCAGCAGTACATGCCGGGTCAGATACGGCACACACGTCTGCTTGCCGGCGAACCAGGTCCGCGACGGCGTCACCTCCAGCGACGCGTCCGTCCGCAACAATTCCTCGAGCGCTTTCGCATCCGCGTTTTCGAACGCCGCCATATAACGATCCAGAACATCGCGGGCCTCGGCCGAATCGGGTTCCACAATGTCCTCGGGCCGCGCCGTTAGCTCATCCAACCGCGCCCGCGCCCGCTGCAACGCCGATTTCACCGCCGCCACCGACAAATCGAGCATTTCGGCGACGTCGGCCGCGGGAAAACCGAGTACGTCCCGAAGAATTAACACAGCCCGTTGCCGATCGGGAAGATATTGCAGACTCGCCACCAATGCCAGCCGCAAATTCGAACGCGTCGCCACGATTTCGGCCGGGTCGTTCGAGTCGAGCAGTACATCGGGAAACGGCTGTAGCCATTGAACATCGGCCCCAGCCATTACCGGTGTCTGATCAGGGTCGTCCGTACCCGGGCCCAGCCCGGACGGCAACATCCGCCGGCTCTTGTGCTGCAGTGCCGACAGGCACGCGTTCGTCGCAATCCGATACAGCCACGTCCGCAGCGACGATCGTCCCTCGAACTCCCGGTACGCCCGCCATGCCCGCAAATACGTCTCCTGCACCAGATCCTCGGCATCGTCGAGCGAGCCGAGCATCCGATAGCAGTGGGCGACCAACTCGCGCCGGTACGCTTCGGCCTCGCGCAGGAATCCGTCCCGGTCAGACTCGTGCGCCGCTGCGGGCATGGCAGGCTCCTCACCCCGTGAATCCTCGGTTGACTGTACCGACCCAAGGCGCCACGAAAAGGAATCGGAGCAAGCTGGTTGACTGAGGATCGCACGAGTTCGAGGGCTAGCCAGCCGAATGCGCCGGCCGGTACGTCGCCCGAACAGTTCCGGCCTCACCCTCGGCCGTGCTGACCAAGGTCCACTCCTGACTACGGGCGCCGGCCCGGAAGAACGGGCGACCGTCGGGCACGAACACCGGAATAACGATGATGTTCAGCTCGTCAACCAGCCCGGCATCGCACAGCGTCTGCCCGAATTGACCGTACCCATAAACGGCCAGATCGCCGTGTCCACTGCGTTTGAGCGCGTCGACCTCCTTGACCACGTCACCGGCGATAACCGTGGTGTTGTTCCACGTCGGATCGGTGAGCGTCGCGGAGAAAACGTACTTTGGCATTGAATTCAGGTAATCGGCGTACTCGCCGGAACCATTCGGCCAGAGCTTGGCGAAGACGTCGTACGTGCCGCGGCCCATCAACATCGCGTCGCAGCGGCGCAATGCGGCCAGGGAGGCGGCGGCACTCTGCTCACCAAAGTGGTGACCGACCCATGTGTGCGGTTCGCTGATCACGCCGTTGAGCGAGACCAACACCGATTCGATCAGCCTGCGGCTGTGTCCATCTGTCATACGAGTACTGACCGAGCGGATCGGCAAAAGGAATCGACCCGGTCAGTGGTTGTGACTGCGCCCTGGATTTCCCATGTCCCGTCGGTTCATTGCTCCACAACGACACGACGGCCGGCAGGTACAACCCTGCCGGCCGATCAGCCTGGCTCAGGCGCGTTCGCTCAGCTGGATACGCAGCAACCACTGCTGCTTCTCCAACTCCTTGACGACCTGGATCAGCACATCCTGGGACACCAGATCGGCCTCGCCCACGCGGTTGAGCCGTTCGCGTACCCGCTCGGAGACCTCCGCTACCCGGCGGGTCAGTTCGCGCACGACGACGTGATCCTCGGTCGGTTCCTGCGCGACCGGGGCCAGTTGGGAAGCAGCGGCAACGGCCTTGACCTGCCCGTTCGGCACGAAGCCGAGAGTGACCGCCCGCTCGGCAACTGTGTCGGCCAGCTCGCGCCACGAGTCGACCAACCCATCCAGGTGCAGGTGCAGCGGCAGCGACGACGGCCCGAGGATGGCCCAGTGCAGCTGCTTACCGATGAGGGAAAGGTCGACAAGTTCGTGTAGTACGGCTTCGAGCTCCCGGCCGAGACCCTCGCGCTCGTGCTCCGGCCCGATCGGCGGCAGATAGGTGGACGCTCCGACTGAAGACATTGCTCCTCCTTACGTTCGATGCTGTCAGTGTCGCCTGTCCGCGATCGCCGCCGCGACCGGTATCCCCGGGCCGCATCCCTTGTCTGTCGGCCATTCTGTCGGGATGATCCGGTGATGGCGGTAATTGTCACGAACCGGTTGGTCCTGCACCACGCCCATGAACGGGACAGACCCGCACTCATCGGCATTTATTGCGAGCGGTTGGCTCGGGCTGTCGCTGATCGGAACGAATTCACATGCTGAGCGCGACGGATCTCGCCGCGATCGCGGCCGAGTATGGCCTGGGTCCGGTCGAATCGGTCACCCGGCCGGCATCGGGCACGATGAACGAGACATTCCTGCTGAGGATCGGCGATCGGACCGTCGTGCTGCGACGGCATCGGCGGACCGACCGGGCCCGGGTCGAGCGCGAGCATCAGGTGATGGCGCATGCGCGCGAACGGGGAATTCCGGTGCCGGCGGCATTGCGCACCCGCGACGGCGACCCGCTGGTATTCCACAGTGGCCGGTGGCACTCGGTATTCACGTTCGCCGCGGGGCAGGAGGTTCAGCGCGGTGATCTGACCCCGGCTCGGACCCGGGCCATGGGCAACACGCTGGCCCGTATTCACCTGGCGCTGGGCGATTGTCCGTTCACCGACGACGAACGGGTTGCACGACCGCCGCACACGGCCGAGGGAACCCTGGAGCGTATCGAACGGCTGAAGGCCGTGATCTGCACGCGGAACCCGTCGTCCCAGCAGGATCGTGACGCATTGACCAATTTGGACGGTCAGGCCGAGGCGCTGCGGAATTTCGACGTAAGCGCGTTGCCGCCGATCACCGAGGAACCGCAGTTGGTCCATGGCGACTATCAGCACACCAACCTGTTCTTCGCCGGTGAGGCGATTTCCGCCGTGATCGACTGGGACAAGGTCGAGGCGCGAATACCGAGCCAGGAAATCGTACGCGCGATGACTCTCTCGCTGCGGCTGCAACCGGCGCTGTGTCAGGCGTTTCTGGACGGCTATCGCAGGGTGCGGGAATTGTCGGACGTTGATCTGCACGCGGCCGCGGCGGACTTCGGCGCCGCCCTGTTACACGATCTGTGGGTCGTCGACCAGTATTATCGGCACGGCAACGATCGGGTCGGAAGATTCCTGCCGTCCGGACCCTTCCAGCCGTTCGCGGCGCGCTGGAATCAATTGTCGTTGACCGGAGGCGTGCGATGAAGACCCCGAATGTTCTGCTCATTCAGGCCGACCAGTTCCGCTTCGACTGCTTCGGCGCGGCCGGCAATACCGAGGTGCACACGCCCCACCTGGACCAACTCGCCGCGGACAGTGTTCGGTATCCGAATTCCTTTTGTCCGCTGCCGGTCTGTACGCCGTCGCGGTATTCACTGCTGTCCGGCTATTACGTGCACCAACACGGCGGCTGGACCAACCGCAGCACGCTCCCGACTGCCCTCGACACGTTCCCGAAAGCGCTGCGGCGTAACGGCTACCGGACCGCGGCCGTGGGCAAGATGCATTTCACGCCGACCTACCTGGATCTGGGTTATGACCGGATGGAACTGGCCGAGCAGGACGGTCCGGGCCGGTACGACGACGATTACCATCGGGAATTGATGGCCGCCGGCCAGGTCCCGGTCGTCGATCTGGTCGACCAGGAACGGGAATATCGTGAGCGTGCCGGCGAGGAATATTGGCCCACCTACGGTGCCGGCCGGTCGAATCTGCCCGAGAAATGGCATTCCACGACCTGGATCGGTGAGCAGGCCCTAGCCGAACTGGCTGGTTGGACGGCGAATGGCGGGCAACTGCTGCACGCTTCGTTCATCAAGCCGCATCACCCGTTCGACCCGCCAGCACCATGGGACGAGCGCTACGACCCGGACTCCTTGACACCGTTGCCGGGCTGGACCGAAGCGGTTCCGGCGGCCGACAAACCCTACCAGCAGGGCTATTTCCGCTACGACATGTTGAGCGAGCCGGTGTTGCGTCGGGTCATGGCGCACTATTACGCGACGATCAGCCAGCTGGACGAATGGATCGGGCGCATCATCGCCGAACTGCGTTCCCGTGGTCTTTACGACGAGACGATGATCATCTTCACCTCGGACCATGGCGAATATCTCGGCTTCCATCACCTGTTGCTGAAGTTCGGCCCGTTGTACGACCCGTTGGCGAAGGTGCCGCTGGTGATCAAATATCCGGGCGGCCGCAGCGGATCGGTGGACACCCGGCTGGTGTCCCTGGTGGACATCGCGCCGACCGTTCTGTCCACATGCGACATCCCGCCGGCGGCGCCGTTGCCCGGACTGGACCTGAGCGATCCCGCCAGCCGGCGCGAGTACGTCTTCACCGAGACCCATCCCGAAGGGTCCGCCTATATGGTGCGCAGCCTGACCCACAAGCTTGTGACCGGCGAGCACGAGGCGTTCTTTGACCTGATCGCGGATCCGCTCGAGTTTGACAACCGAATTGCCGATCCCGCTCAGGCGCAAGCGATTCAGCCGTTGCGCGACGCCCTGGACCAATGGATGCGGCGTGAGATCAAGGTCCCGGATCCGGCCGAACAGCAGGCGCGGCGGCAGTTCTTCGCCGACCGGATGTCGTGACCTAAAAGCCTGCCGGCCCGCACGAGGCCGGCAGGCTTCCCCGTATTACAAGGCTCGCCCGTATTACAGGGCGTCCCGGTAGGGCGTCATGTCCATGCCCGGGTACCGCGCCTCGACCGCGTCGACCGTCAGCTTGTCCCAATACTTGTCACCGACCGGCGGGAATCCGGCCAGCTCGCGTTCCCGCGGGGTCGCTTTGGTCAGGAAGTTGTCCATTTCCGGACGACCGCCCTCGTGCTGGAACGTTTCCTGGCCGGTCCACTGTGCGTCGATCCGCTTCAGCCCGATATTCTGCGCGAATCGCAGCCCTTCCTTGGCCCGTAGGGCCGAGCCGCGGTGGAACGTATTCATCGAATAAATGAGCGCCGATCCGGCCGGGACCGTGACCGGGAATTCGCGCTCGTACATCTCGGGATATTCCTCGCGGCTGCGGAAGCGGGGAGTGAGCGGCTCGTCCCGGGTGTACTGCTGCGACACCGCGTAGGTCGGACTCAGATCGACCGTGACATCGGTGTAGTACAGAATCATCGGCAGATCGAGGATTTCCGAGTCTGGTTTTGGCACGACCAAGGTGTTGTTGCCATAGTCGTAATGCAATTGCTGTTCGAAGTCCCGGGTTCCGGCGTATTTTCCGCCCAGCTGACCGTGACTGAGCATGATGCGCTTCGTGCCCATGACCCGCTCGGCGAATGCGACATAGTCCGGGTGAATCGTCGACGCGTTCAGCGCGTCGTCGACGTACGGGAACGTCGCGCCCTGGCCCGCTCGCCGGTGAATCTTGCTGCCCACCGTTTCGGCGAACCACCGCGGATGGCGGGCGTACTCCTCCCAGGACGGCATGTACTCGTATATGTTCTCCAGCGCGGCAGCCAACTGATCGTCATCGAGAAGCCGCACAATGACGTAGCCGTGCTCGCGCCAATGTTCGTAATCGGTTTCGGATATTCCGGCCATCCTGCTATCCTTCCACCTCTCTGGTAGCAACTCGGCAAGTCTACGTGGATCGCTAATTACCTTTCAAAATAACAGTTATTGCCGTTCCTGCCGCTGTCCTCAACTGGCCATGAGGATCGGTATTACCTGCTCTGTAATTGGCCCGATGTGGCCATTGGCAACGTGCTCGTGGCTGAACGTTGGTTGGCCGGTCGACTCGTCCGACTCCGGCCAGGCGACCTGCGCCAGGTATAGGATCGCGGCACTCGGGTAGGGGGCATAAATGGCGATTGCGAGCATCAATCCGGCGACCGGCGAGACGGTCCGGACCTACACGGAGCTTTCCGATCGGGAGCTCGAGCAGAAGCTGCAGTTGGCGACGGAGACGTTCCGGACCTACCGGCAGACGTCGTATTCGCAGCGCGCCGAGCTGCTGCGACGAACTGCCGATGTGCTCGACGCCGACGCCGATCGGCTGGCTGGGCTGGCGACCCTGGAAATGGGCAAGACGCTGGCCTCGGCGGTGGCCGAAATACAGAAATGTGTGCGCGGTTGCCGGTGGTACGCCGATCATGGCGCGGACCTGCTGGCCGACGAGCGATACGAGGTCGCCGGTGCCCGGGTTTTCACCAGATACGAGCCGCTGGGGCCGGTGCTGGCGGTAATGCCGTGGAATTTCCCGTACTGGCAGGTTTTCCGCTTCATCGCTCCGGCCCTGATGGCCGGTAACGTCGGCCTGCTCAAACACGCCTCGAACGTTCCCCAGGTCGCGTTGGCGATCGAGGAAACGCTGCGCCAGGGCGGGTTTGCTGAGGGCGTATTCCAGACGCTGCTGATCGGGTCGGGAAAGGTGGCGACCGTCATCGACGACGACCGGGTGCGTGCCGTCACGCTCACCGGCAGCGAACCGGCGGGCCGTCAGGTCGGTGCGTCGGCTGGGAAGAACATCAAGCCCAGTGTGCTGGAGTTGGGTGGCGCCGACGCTTTCGTCGTGATGCCCTCGGCCGATCTCGACCAGGCGGTTGAGAATGCCGTGGCGTCGCGAATGCTGAACAATGCGCAGTCCTGCATCAACGCGAAGCGCTTTATCGTGCATACGCACATTGCCGAAGAATTCACCCGACGCATGGTGGAAAAGCTGGAGGCGCTGCGCATCGGGGATCCGACCGATCCCGACACCGATCTGGGTCCGCTCTCGAGCGCCGATGGCGTTGACACGCTGGACGAGCAGGTGCAGGGTACGGTGAAGGCCGGCGCCCGGCTGCTGACCGGCGGCGCGCGGCTGGATCGTCCGGGCAACTACTATCCGCCGACCGTTCTCACCGATATTCCAGACGACTCGCCTGGCCATCACGAGGAATTCTTCGGCCCGGTCGCATTGATCTGGCGGGCCAATGACATCGACGACGCGATCCGTATCGCCAACGATTCGCCGTTCGGGCTGGGCGGCAGCGCCTGGACGAACGATCCGGGCGAGCAGGAGCGGTTCGCGAACGAGATCGAGACCGGCATGATCTACATCAACAAGATGACCGAGTCGACGCCCGAGGTTCCTTTCGGTGGGGCGAAGAATTCCGGGTACGGGCGCGAGTTGGCGCAGTTCGGCGCGCGCTCGTTCGTCAACGCCAAGACGGTCTGGTTCAACGGCTCATAACAGTCGTAGGTTGTCCCATTGTGGCAACGACGTATCCGCGGTATATGCCTACATTGGTGGGCACACACCGCGGAGACTTCGGAGGCCCTCGTGCGACACGAACCGGAACGCTGGATAGCCGACTACGCCCGTGATGGCTACCTGGTCGTCGAGGACTGCGTCGATGCCGAGACGCTGAATACGCTGCGGGACAAGGTCGGCCGGATTCTGTCCGATCCGGACGGTGTGCCCGAGCCGCTACGCCGGCACGTACAGACCGAACGCAGCTATCTGGACGAGCGACCGGGTCAGGCTTCCGGTGGCGACGTGGGAAAGTCGGTACGGCTGGTGATGGAGCTGCCGCTGTTCGACCCGTATCTGGCCCGGTTCATCGCCTACGAGCCGCTGCTGGACGTCCTGCATGCGCTCTTCGACAGCACCGAATTCCATTTCCACAACTACAAATGCATCAACAAGGCGCCGGCCGCCAGCAGCGACTTCGTATGGCATCGAGACCTGCCGTACCTGTACCACTCGACGCCGAATCTCATCACCGCGATGGTGTGCCTGGACGACATGACCGAGGAAAACGGCGGGACCGTCGTATTGCCCGGCAGCCATCGGCTCGTCGATGAAAACGTGGCGCTCGGCGACCAGGAGATTTCCGAGGCCGACCTGCCCGCCGGTTATGAACGTCGCGTGGTCGCTTGCCCGGCCGGATCGGCGGTGCTGTTTCACGTCAACATTCTGCACGGCGGGCCGGCCAACCGGTCCGATCGCATGCGGCGCAACGTGATCGGCATCTGGGCCGGTCCGGATACGTATCCGACCGGCCCGAGCCGATACGCCTTCCAGGGCCTGTATCCGCGCAGCACCGATCCGGCCCGGCAACGGCAAGTGGCCCTGAGCTTGGGCTGACCCTATGTGGTGTGCGGCCGGCGACCCGGTTCCTGATGCGGGACCGTCTGAGTTGTTGGCACCGTCGGGGCCGGCAGCGTCGCCGCCTCGTGCTCTTGCAGGGTGAGAATCGGCGCCGGGTCAGGCAGTTTCGGGAACGTCGGATCACGGTGCGTCAGCCGCAGCGCCGAGGTCATATCGCCCAGCTGCTGCCGTCGCCACGCGCTGATGTTGGGTTCCATGACGCCGAATCGACGCTCGAGGAAACGCAGGGTGGAGGTGTGATCGAACGGCTCGCTGCACACCCAGCCACCGCGGCTCCACGGCGAAATGACGAGCGCGGGCACCCGGAATCCGGGGCCAACCGGACCGGCAATTCCCGAAGCGGTGGCCGGCAATGGCGATTGAGTGAGCCATTCGCCCGGCGTGCCCTGCGGCGCGGTCGGCGGCGGCACGTGGTCAAATCGGCCGTCGTTCTCGTCGTAATTGATGATGAAAACGGTCTTGGCCCAGATATCCGGACGCGAACCTAATGCTTCCAACACCGTGTACATATATTCGGCACCGGCGGCCGAGTAATTCCCGGGACCCTCTGCGCCCTCGGGCAGACCGTAGACCGAAGGCAGGTATTGCGCATCCAGCCAGGTCACCGACGGCAACTCGTCCTTACGGATCATGTCGGCGACCATCGACGGCGAATACGGCACCATCGCGTTGTCGAACAGCGGGTCGCCGGCCTTGGCGTCGATGAACTTCTGGAACCAGCCCAGGTCGGTGTCGTACGGGTTGGCCGTGCAGTACTTCCAGCTGATTCCGGCCGCCTGCAGGCGTTCGGGGTACGTGGTCCAGCGGAATCCCTTGTTGGAGTTGTCCACCACCGGCCCGCCGGCCTTGCCCTCGGGGTCGATGCTCCCGCTGATCGCCATCACCCGGTTCGGGTGCGTCGGACCGAATACTGAGCAGAAATAGTTGTCGCAGATGGTAAAAGCGTCGGCCAGCGCGTAATGGAAGGGCAGATCCTCCCGCGCGTAATAGCCCATCGTGAACGGCCCGTGCGCCTGGCCGTCGGCGGCGCGGTGGGTCGGCACCCAGTTGTCCATCTTGCCGTTGTTCCAGGACAGGTGCTGCGATTGCCAGGTGTGGCTGGTTCCGTAGGCGATCGCCGCACTGGTCGTCGTGGTGTCGTTGCGGAACGGCAGCAGGTACCCGTCGGGATTCTGCGAGTCGGGTTGATAAAACACCGAGCGGCCGGTCGACAAGGTGATCGCGTCCGGGTCGTCAAACCCGCGTACGCCCTTGAGCGTGCCGAAGTAGTGGTCGAACGACCGATTCTCCTGCATCAGGAAAATGACGTGTTCAATCTGCTTGAGCGAATTGAGCGGCTCGTCCGGTGTGGCCGCCAACGCCTTGCGCATCGAGCCAGGCAACAGCGACAGGCTGGCCGCGCCCGCAGCCGTCGCGCCGACGGCACCGAGAAATCGGCGCCGGGTAACACCGTCGGACGAATCGTGCTGCATGCGTGCTCCTTTGTGGCAGGGCAGGATGCAGCACAGCATGTCCGGAAATGGTTACCGATACGCGACGAGAAATAGCCCACTACGTGAACTGATGCATAGTTAGGCGGCGGTGAATGTCAGGTGCGTGGGGAACGTTCGGAGAAGATGTAGTCCTCCGGTGCGCATCGTGTGGCACGCAGATAATCGTGCACCCACAGCACGAAACCCTCGGGATCGCGCCGTTCCAGTTCGTCCAGATACGACGCCCGCAGCCGGGAAAGCGTGGCCTTGCGATGGGCCGAACCACGATGATCCAGCAAACGCTGGGATTTGCGCCAGGACAGGCATAGTTGCGCGGTGGGGCAGTGCGCCACTTCCTTACCAGCGGGCAGGAAGATTTCCGGATCCAGCCACCACACGGCGATGACGGTGGCGGTTCCGGCGAAGCCGCCGGCCAGCAGTCCCCACAGCTCGTAGGTCAGGCCGAGCACGCCACAGGCCGCCGCGGCGGGAATGAACAAAACAACCGCGCCGGTGAGGGGAACTGGTCGAAAGAACCTCCGCATCGCGCTCATTGTCCCTCTAGCTAGCTGGTCAGATCCGGGTCGTCGTAGTCCGGACCCTCTGGACGGTCGGTCGAACCGGCCGTCTGCAAGGGCAAAGCCGGCCGGCGCCCGGCGTGCGCTTCGGCCCGCAACCGGGGCACCAACTCGGGATAGTGCGCCTCGAATGCGGGTCGCTCGGACCGGATTCGCGGCATCGAGGTGAAATTGTGCCGGCTCGGCGGGGTGCTGGTCACCCATTCCAAAGAATTGCCGTAGCCCCACGGGTCGTCGGCGCTCGTCGGCTCGCCGTAACGGTAGGAACGGTAGACGTTCCAGACGAAAACCAGGAACGAGGCACCGAGAATGAACGAGCCGATCGTGGAGATCGTGTTCAGCGTCGTCCAGTGATCGGAGGGCAGATAGTCCGCGTACCGACGCGGCATGCCCTCGGCGCCAAGCCAGTGCTGGACCAGGAACGTGGTGTGGAAACCGATGAACGTGGTCCAGAAATGCAACTGGCCGAGCCGTTCGTCCATGAACCGGCCGGTGAATTTCGGGAACCAGAAGTAAATGCCCGCGAACGAGGCGAACACGATTGTGCCGAACAGGACGTAATGGAAATGGGCGACGACGAAGTAGGAATCGGAGACCTGGAAGTCCAATGGCGGTGATGCCAGGATCACACCGGTCAGCCCGCCGAACAGGAAGGTGACCAGGAAGCCGAGCGACCACAACATCGGCGTTTCGAACGTCAACGATCCGCGCCACATCGTGCCGATCCAGTTGAAGAACTTGATCCCGGTGGGAATGGCGATCAGGAACGTCATGATCGAGAAGAACGGCAGGAGTACGGCGCCGGTGACGAACATGTGGTGTGCCCACACGGTCATGGACAGGCCGGCGATCGACAAGGTGGCGAACACCATCCCGCGATATCCGAACAATGGCTTACGGCTGAAGACCGGGAATATTTCGGTCACGATGCCGAAGAATGGCAGCGCGACGATGTAAACCTCGGGATGGCCGAAGAACCAGAACAGGTGCTGGTACAGCAGCGGCCCGCCATCAGCCGGATCGTAGATATGGGCACCGAGATGTCGGTCGGCCATCAACCCGAACAGCGCCGCCGTAAGGATCGGGAATGCGACCAGAATCAAGATCATCGTGACGAGCATGTTCCAGGTGAAAATCGGCATCCGGAACATGGTCATGCCCGGCGCGCGCAATGTGATCACCGTGGTGATCATGTTGACCGCGCCGAGGATTGTCCCGAGGCCGGACAGGATCACGCCCATGATCCACAGGTCACCGCCGACGGTCGGCGAATTGGCGATGTCGGAGAGCGGCGTATAGGCGGTCCAGCCGAAATTGGCCGCCCCCTGCGGTGTGACAAAGCCCAACATTGCGGTGGTGCTGCCGAAAAGGTACAGCCAGTAGGAGAAGGCGTTCAGCCGGGGAAAACTGACATCGGGCGAGCCGATCTGCAATGGCAGGATCAGGTTGGCAAAAGCGAATACCAGTGGCGTGGCGAAGAACAGCAACATGATCGTGCCGTGCATCGTGAACAGCTGGTTGTACTGCTCCTGCGACAGATACTGCATGCCCGGCCGGGCCAATTCGGCGCGCATCATCAGCGCCAGCAAACCGCCGATAGCGAACCAGACCAGCGTGGTGACCAGATACATCTTGCCGATCGTCTTGTGATCGGTAGTTCGCAAATAGGAACCGATCACCGCGCCGCGGCGTACTAGCCGCGAGGTATTCGGGCGGACGTTGATCGGTGTCGGCGCTGTAACCATGGGCCCCATCTCGCCGTACTGGCACGTATTTCCTTAGTGACCACAAATGCGCCAGAAACCGCCGGTTACGTACCACAAGCTTCGACGACACTGTGGCCACGGTCATATTGCCTAAGGCAATATCGCACGCGGGCGATGACGCGTCTACCGCGGGGGTGCACCTCATTGCCTGCCTCGGACGTCTTGCCCTCGAACCGGTGACGCCGGACGCTGTTTCGAAGCTTGATCGAATTCGGGAATTGGCGCTGTGTGGGCAGCGAATCCGGGGGATAGACCGGTGCTGTGCCGGGTGCGGCACCCCACGCTGAGCCCTGATCGTCGTGAGGCCGGGGACATAATCGCGATCGCTTACCCCGTGCAGACAACACAACGCTGACGGTTTTGGAGCACGCTATGCGAATTGAATCCCGTATTGTTCATCGCTCCACCGGAATGCCGCGATCTCGCCAGCTGCACTCGCTGAGACGGGAATGCCGGAAATATGCAAGAAGCCGGAAAGCAATAACCGCCATCGCGGCCGGTGTGGCAGCCGCGGCCATGGTCACCGCGTGCGGTGGGGGCAGCAGCAATAACAGCAACGGGGGAGGCCAGGCCAACGCGACCACACCGGGTGGAAAACAGGCGACGATCGCCGTAGCCAACTCCAAGCTCGGGCACATTCTGGTCAATTCGCAAGGTCGTACCGTGTACCTGTTTGAAAAGGACACCGGTCCGAAAAGCACGTGCAGCGGCGAATGCGCCACGCTGTGGCCGCCGGTCCGGTCGTCTGGTTCGCTCAGCGCCGGTTCCGGTGTGGATGCGGCCAAGCTGAAAACCATCAACCGCTCCGATGGCATGCCGCAGGTTGTCTACAACGGACACCCCCTGTACACGTTCGCTGGGGACGGCGGCGCGGGCGACACGACCGGGCAAGGAAATACGACGTTCGGAGCGGGTTGGTTCGTGTTGTCGCCGGCCGGAAACAAGATCGGCTAACGCACCGATTTAACAGGCACGCTCCGGCAAGAAGTATCGATGGCCGGCTCGTTGGTCCCCGCTCAGGCGCCCCCAGCACGCCTACAACGAGCCGGACCATCGACACATCAGGATCATGTCGGCGAACCGATGCATTTCGCACCCGGGATTCCACTAGCGCGCCCCGGGTCGCCCCCCGGGCGGAAGATAGGGTGACCCCCAGCTGAGGGAATTGTCGACTATGGATGCCATAGTCGACAGCTACGCCGCAATTGATCTGGTCGGGAGATCACTCAGAAGAGGTGAGGGCGGCCGCTGCCCCGGCCAGCACTGTGGACAGTAATTCAGTTTGCCGATGGACGCCCCGTAGCCCCGGGGGAGGGATCTGTGATGGCCAAGAACGAAGGCACTTTCATTTACGTCGCCACGTATCCAAATGAGACAGTGGCGCGCGAGGACTATCAGGTGGTCAAGGATCTGCATTCCGGCGGAGTAGTCGGCGGATATGACGCCGCCGTGATCACCAAGGACGCATCGGGCAAGGTGCACGAGAACAAGGACGAGACCGCGACCCGGCATGGCGCCTGGTGGGGTGTTGCGGCCGGGGCCGCCGTTGGGGTGATTTTCCCGCCGGCAGTGCTCGGCAGCGCCGCCGTCGGCGGAGTGATCGGTGGGGTCAGCGGCCACCTGGCCAAGGGCATGTCGCGGTCCCGGGCCAAGGAACTCGGCGACATCATCGAACCGGGTCAGGCCGCGCTGGTGGTCGTCGGTGAGACCAAGCTCGCCGGGTCGATTCAAAAGGCCGTCACCAAGGCCGATAAGGAAAGCGTCGAGCAACTCGACGTCGACCCGAAGGACATCGACCGGACACTGCACGAAGCCGTCGGCGGAATGTAGGGCGTGTCAAGAGCCATGCCCCGAGTTACGGAAGTCGCTGGGTACTCCACGGCGTCGCGGTCGGCACGCTCGGCGGCGGTGCTTGAGTACTGGGCGCCGGCGGGATTTCCCCCTGCCGGACCGCCGATCGGATGGCGAACGCGAGTTCGATATCCGTAATGCCTTTGGCGATCGCGCTCAGCCCGACCCACAGCACCAGCAACAGGGCCGAGCGATTTGGTGAGTCGCCAGCCCAGAAGGCGACTCCGATCTCGAAGACGCCAAAAATCAGGCGCAACCACCACAGTGGATCGTCCAACCGCCGACCCAGCGCCAGGACGATATCGGCGCAGCCCTTGAAGAACAGCAGCCACGCCACGATGCGGGCCAGCGCGAGGAAGGTCGGCTGCGGCCAGACCAATGCCGTAATTCCGCCGATGAAGAACACACCGGCCAAAACCGCATGCAACCACTGCCAATTCGGCGCCGCCAGCGCGTTCACCAGTTCGCTGAACGAGGCGACGATGAGCAACAGCCCCACCGCGACCGCGATGGCCCAGGCCGAGGTCAGGTTCAGCTGCAGCACGATCATCGCGAAGATCAGCCACCCGATACCGATAATGAGCGGAATCCACCACCAGATATGGGTTTCGAGCAGGCTCGCGAGACGGGATCGACCGCCCTGATGCTCGGCGGTGGCGGCACTGTTGGTGGAATAGGGAGCGGTCATTGTGGCCTCACCGGAGTCGTTATCGCTTCCGGTAACCGTGACGCCCGGTTTGGTCGCGCACATCACCTCTGGCGGGTGATGCCGGTACGTGCGATGGCTACGCTGCCGGTAAAGGCCGACTTACGGGAGATCGCCATGCGGATTCCCAAGCCGAGCGAGGACGACAAGGCCCGTTTTCGGGCATTGATCCCCGAAGCGCCGGAGGTCGAGGTCAAGCCGATGTTCGGCAACCTGGGCGCCTTCGTCAACGGCAATATGTTCGCTGGCCTGTTCGGTGCGGCTATCGGTGTGCGGCTGGTGAACGAATCGAGCCGGACCGAATTGGCGGCAATTGCCGGGACCGGCCCGTTCGGTCCGGCGGAGCGCCCGATGGGCGGCTACCTCGCTCTGCCGGCCGAGTGGGCCGATGCGCCCAAGCAGGCCGGCACCTGGGTGGAACGGGCGCTGGCCGAGGTTCGTACCTTGCCGCCAAAGAAATCCAAGAAATCCAAGAAATCCGGCTGAGCTGTGTTGTCAGGGGCCGGTGACCCGCAGCGTCGCGCCTAAGTCGTTCCACCCGTGATCGGCGTCCCAGGTGCCGGTATTGGCGGTCCGGATCGCGTAATCCGGGTCGCCGGCCAGCGCGGGAGCCGGTGCCGGCATCGCCAATGCCAGCTGGTAGTTGCCTGGCCGGATGTACACCGGCAGCCGCAGTCCTGCCTGCACCGTGGTCGTGGCCCCGGCGCTCCAGCGGCGCGGATCGGTCGGGAGCGCGATCCGGTAGGTGTGCGCGCCGTCGGTCAGCACCAGCTGCGCCGGCCGGACCTGGAACGGCGTGCTGAATCCGTCGTTCCGAATCGCCAGCCGCACCGATATCCGACCGCCGACCGTCGCCTGATCGGAAAACGTGCCGTCGGTCAACGTGAACCGATAGCCCAGCCGTTTGCTCGCTTCCTGATATCCGTCGGCACCCCAGGAATTCAGCACGTCCTGGTTGTATTCGGTATTCAGGAACGAGTAATGGAAGCGTTGCATCAGCGCGAGCGCGCTCGGCCATTCCGATTTCGGTGGATTCACCGCGCAGGTTTCCCCGCCGACCGGTACGTACTGGCTGTCGGCGGCCAGATAATCCTCGTCCAGGCTGAGCGGATCGGACAGGAACGTGCCGAAATCGTCGTCGCTGGCCAGGAAACAATCGTTGTGATGGCCGACCCGGGACAGATCGCTCCCGGTAAAGGCCTGCTGTGCGGTCAATGCGCCGGCGGTGCCGGTCGGCACCCCGAAAATGCGCTGCTTCATATACATGGTCCGCACCTGGACCGTCACGCTCTTGGGTAGCACGTCCAGTAGCGCGTGCAGCACTGTGGCTCGGTCGGCCCAGTTCTGGTCGGTGACCACGGACGGGTCGCTCGGGTCGGAGAAATAGTCGCTGTAGTAACCCTCGCCCCACAGCCCGATGAATCCCTCCTGCACCGTTTCGATGACGTCGGCGTTGCGGCGCAATAGCGGGCCGAGTTGGTAAATGTGGTGCAGCGTGCGGTCGACCGGGGCATCTCCGTACGGCGTGGGCGGTGGCCAGACGCCATCCGGCGGGAGTGTGTAGGCAAAGCGCAGAATGACCTCGACGCCAGCCCGCCGGGCGGTCGCGAAATCGGTATTGAGCTTACGCAGCAGGTCCGGGGTCAGGTTCCAGGCGCCGTCGGCGCCGCCGAAATGCTCCAGATAAACCTCGCGGAACACCTGTGTGATGCCGTCTTTACGCCAGGATCGCAGTGTCGTCTCGTCCAGCGGAACCCAACCGCTGCCGGCCGCATCGCGGTAATGCGTTTCGGCGACGTGATAGAAGCCGCGGGCCGGGTTGGCGATGACCGAGTCGTCGGCGTGATACTGGATCGTCTGACCGGCAGTTGCGGCGCTGGCCGGCGCGGCCGCGAATACCGCGGCGCTGGCCGCGATGACCGACAACACCGTGCGCGCGCGTTTCATGCGACCTCCGGGCCGAGCACTCTTCGTACAGGCAATTCTTCGTACAGGAAATGGCATTACTGGAATCGCGACCTGAACATTAGCCGAACGCGGCGCTTGTTCACCAGAGCCGCAATTCGGTAGGACGTCCGAGCGGATTCGACTAATCTCGGGCCGGCCAACGGGTCGCGAGTAGTGGGTGGTGCATGCGATGACGCCGAGCTTCGTCGGCGGTACGGGGCGTTCGGGCACGAGCCTGCTGGCGGAGATCGTCGGCCAGCATCCCTCGGTCTGGCACGTGCCGACCGAGACGCGGTTCCTGGTCGACCCGGGCGGGGTGGAGGATCTGGTCCGCGCACTGTCGACCGAATACACGCCATTTCACGGCACCGATGCGTTGGCGCGGTTCACCACCTTTCTGACGCGGAACGTGGCCGGCCGGCCGCTCCCGGGTGCGCTGAACCAGGCCGACCTGCCGGCGATATTCGGCGCTGACCGATACGAGGACTGGACGCGGCGTTTCCTGGCCGCGCTCACCTGGTACTCGTTCGACGACCGCGGGACCGAACGCATTGTCGGGCGGTATTTCGAGGACCGCTCCGAGGCACTCGCACTGTGCCGCTCCTTCGTGGACGAACTGTTCGCCGGTGGCGCCCGTACGTACGGAAAATCCCGTTGGTGTGAGAAGACGCCGAACAATCTGCTCGAAGCCGAGTTTCTCTGGGAACTGTTTCCAGACGCACGATTGCTGCACATCGTGCGGCATCCGGTCCAGGTCGCGGCCTCGCATATGTCCATGGAATGGGCCCCGCACGATATCGCGTCGGTGTGCAATTGGTTGGAGCCGATGTACCGGCAATGGCGGACCGGGAAGGCGGCCGACGATCCGCGCTGCCGCCAATTGCGCCTGGAAGACCTCGCCGCCGATTGGCCGGGCGAACGGCGCGCGCTGTTCGAGTGGCTCGGTCTGGATGACGCCGAGACGGCGCTCGCCTTCACTCCGGATCGGATAGCCCATTGGGCACCGTTGTCGGCGGCCGACGAGTCGTACGTACGGCAGCGGCTGGGTTTCGCCATCGAGGAATTCGGCTATCACTGACCGGAACAGATTGCTGGTTTCGTACGACTGCAAAGCAGTCTTTGATGCGGACTGCGATATGTTCCGACCCAACGGGCCGGAATTGACCCGGCCGCGTAATCTCGCGGGGTGACTGATTCGGGGTCAAACGCTCTCATGGACGGACCAGGAGATGTGCTAGCCGGTCGGTACCGGCTCCAGCGTGAGCTGGGCTCGGGCGCGATGGGCGTGGTGTGGCTGGCGCTGGACGAACGGTTGCAGCGTCTGGTCGCGGTCAAACAGCTGCGGGGCAGCGCGCTGGCGGATGCGAACGGATCCGACCTGTCGAAGCTGCGGGCCATGCGGGAGGGCCGGATCGCGGCGCGGCTGCGGCATCCGCACGTAGTCACGGTGTACGACGTGGCCGAGCATGTCGGGCTGCCGCTGCTGGTGATGGAGTACATCCCCTCACGCAGCCTCGCCGATGTACTGGCGCAGGAGGGTCGGATGGAGCCTGCGGCCGCGGCCCGGATCGGGGAGCAGGCGGCCTCGGCGTTGGCCGCGGCGCACGCGGTCGGAATTGTGCACCGGGATATCAAGCCGGGAAACGTTCTGATCGACGAGCACGGCAATGCCCGGATCGCCGACTTCGGAATTTCGCACGCCACCGGCGACGTCGCGCTGACCCAGGTTGGCGTGCTCGCCGGTACGCCGGCCTATCTGGCCCCGGAGACCGCGCGCGGTCAGGAGCCCAGTCCCAGCTCGGACGTGTTTTCGCTCGGCTCCACGCTGTACGCCGCGGTCGAGGGCGTCCCGCCGTTCGGCGGCAGCGAGGACAACGCGCTGTCGGTACTGCACCGCGTGGCGGCGGCCGAGGCCCGTCCGCCCCAGCACGCCGGCCCGTTGATCCCGGTGCTATCGGCGATGCTGCGACCCGACCCGGAGCGGCGACTGACGGCGGCCGAGGCCGGCGTGGCATTGCACGGTGTCGCCGAGGGCAATCCGCTGGCCGCCGGTGTATGGGATCGGACCGCCGGTGAGACCCAGGCGGTCACGGCGCCAGCCGAGCCAGCGGCGACCGCGGAATGGTCGGGTGCTGCTGCTGGTACGACCGCGACCGCGCAACGGTCGGTCCCGGCCGCACAACAATCGGGCCGCAACCAGGCGCCTGCCACCGAACGGATACCGCCGCGACGAGGCGGCGGGACGCTGGTGGCCAGTCCGCCCCCACCCCAACGCCGGCCGAGCCAGCCGCCGGGCGGACGCCCCAACCAGCGGCAGAAAACCGTGCTCGGCGTGGCTGCCGTAGTGGCCGTCGCCGCGATTGCGATCGTGCTGGCGTTGCTGCTGCCGACCGGGTCGCATCATAAGGGGAATACCGCCAAGAACACCCCGACCGGTGCGCCGCATAAGTCCGCGGCGCTGTCCGCGGCCACGTTGACCCGCGCCGCGTCGGAGTATTACGCATTGCTGCCGGCCGACCCGACCGCGGCGTGGACCCATCTGGCGCCGGTTCTGCACGCCGGGGGCATCGGTCCGTACCGGGCGCACTGGGCGACCGTGCAATCGCTGAGCCTCGTGTCGCCGCCCCGGGTCGTGGACACCAATACCGTCTCGGTCAACATTCAGCTCACTCAGACCGACGGCACCACCGTTCACGAAACCCACCACCTTGGGTTGATCCGTAACCAGGCGGGGATTCTCATCAAAACCGACCAGCTCATCGGCCACACGGCCACCTCGGCGCCGCCATCGGCCCGTACGACGAACAAGACCAGCAAGCCGGGCAAGCCGAACAAGCAGCACGGCAACGGGAACGCTCAGGGCAATGGCAACAATGGCCGTGGCGCCAAACCCAAGAAGACGCACGGCGCCGACCAGGGCAACAACGGCTGAGGCGAATCCTCGGACGACGGGTATTTCTCGGGGCACTCGCAACTCCGGGTGATTCCCGGGCACTTGCGACGGCGGGTGATTCCCGGGCAGTCGCGACGGCGGGTATTTCCCGGGCAGCCCTAGTCCGGCGCGGACCCGCAGCTGAGGTTCGCGACCGTGCCGGTCATCGCGCTGGCCCGGTCGCTGGCCAGGAATGCGGCCGCCTCGGCGACCTCGGCCAGGGTGGGCAGCCGGCGCAGCACGGTGCCGTTCTGCATGTAGGTCTTGATCCGCGCCGTGTTTTCGTCGGCCGGCTCAGCAAAATTCCACGTCTGCGGGATCGCGTCCGGGCGTAGGCACAGCACGCGCACGCCGCGCGGTCCCAGCTCGCCGGCCAGAGTGCGGGTCAGCGACTCGACCGCGCCGCAGGCGACGCCGAAACCCCCGGTCGCGTGAAAACCCTGGTCCCGGCCGGAGAGCCGGGCGCCGGTCGAGGACAGAGTCAAGATCACGCCGGATCCGCGCGTCACCATGTGCCGGCCCGCCTCGGTCGCGGTCAGGAAATGCGTCGTGGCGGCGGTATTGATCGGCGTGGTGAAATCCTGGACCGACATGTCGATCAGCCTGGTGCCCTGCAGGTCGCCGCGAATGCTGACCGCGTTGAACGAAATGTCGAACCCGCCGGCAACTCGCATCACCTCGGCCGCGTGCGCCGCGATCTCCTCCCGGTCGAGCGCGTCGACCCGGGCGGCCTCGGCCCGCCCGCCGGCGGCGGTGATTTCCGTGGCGACCGTCTCGACTCCAGCCAGCCGGCGTCCGGTCAGGAACACCCGGGCGCCCTCGCGGGCGAAGGTCCGGGCCACGCTCGCACCGATCCGGCCGCCGGCTCCGTAGATCACGGCGGTCTTGTTCTCCAACAACATCAGCTCGTCCCTTTCGCGCTCGGGTCTTCATACGTTCCGGCCCTCATACGTTCCGGCCCTCATACGTTCCGGTCTTCGTATGTTCTGGTTTTCATACGTTCTGGGTTTCGCACGTTCCGGTGTTCGTACGGTTGGGCGTTCGTACGGTTGGGTTTTCGTACGCTCTGGTACTCGTACGGAGGACGAGGCTGGATGTGCGTTCTGTACATCGCCGCGTACGGCTTCTGTAGCAGATGCGGCCGCTACCGGACGGACGCGGGTTTGTTCGTTTTCGTCGGCGGGCCGGCGGTGTATGCAGACTCGAAGGATGGCAGTCGCAGTACGGGCAGAGGATGAGTCGCATGGATATGCCCACCGCGTTGGCTGATCTCGGTGTCACCGGGGATCTGCTGGATCAGAAGACGAAGGATCAGCTCGACAACGACGGGTTCGCGCCGCTGCTGGGGATTCTGTCTGCCGAGCAGATCGAGGTGATCAATGCCCGGCTGGCCGAGCTGTCCCGGGTCGAGGGTGCCTTCGCCGGGGCCGAGGTGCACCAGGAGCCCGGGAGCGACCGGCTTTCGGACCTGATCAACAAGGACCCGATGTTCGACGTGTGCCTCACCCATCCGCGGGTGCTCGCGGCGGTTGGTCACGTCCTGAGATGGGAATTCAAGTTCAATTCGCTCAACAGCCGGGCCGCGCGGCCGGGGCAGGGGCATCAAGGCCTGCACGCCGACTGGGGCGTGCTACCCGAATCGCAGGGTTACCAAATTTGCAATTCGATCTGGCTGCTGGACGATTTCACCGCGCAGAACGGGGCCACCCGGGTGGTGCCGGGGTCGCATAAGAAACGGGGTCTGGCGCCGGCCGACGAGTTGGACGGTGATCCGACCGCCACCCATCCGGACGAGATCCAGATGCTGGCGCCGGCCGGCACCGTCGTCGTCTTCAACAGCCATGTCTGGCACGGCGGTACCCGCAACAACAGTGACCGACCGCGCCGGGCCTTGCATTCCTCGTTCGTACGGCGCGATCAGCCGCAGCAGCTCGATCAGGCCGAATACCTTCGAGTACGCACGCGGGACCGGCTCAGTCCCGCGACGCTCTATATCCTCGGCGTCTAGCTGTCTTATTTGTGTCGGGGCGCGGCCAGGTCGGTGAATCGGCCGCCGTGCAGCGGTTCGGTTTTCCAGGCCATGTCGAATGTGCCTGCGCCACAGGTGATTCGCAGTGTGTGCGGCGTATCGAGGAAGGCAATGTCCACTTCGAACACCCCCGCTTCGGTCCAGGCGGCGCAACCGGCCACCGGCATCGGCTGCCATTCCGGGACCCCGACCGTGCCCTCGACCCAGGCGCCGTAGCCGCAGCGGATCTCCTGATCGGCATCGAACCGTACCGACCAGCCGTCGTCCTTGGGGGTCACGGTCAGCTCGGCGGCAGCGGGGAACAGGCCCGGCTCGGTCGAGCTGAGAGCGGCGGCGAAGGTCCACGGGCCGCTGTCCGGTCCGGACCGGCTGCCGGCGATCGTCGGTAGCGCCAATGTGGACAGTCGCTGCTGCAGCTGCGTCCCGCTGTCCACTGTGGCCGGTGAATCAACGGCTGGCAGCAGGTGTTTCCAGGCCGCGTCGAGAATTGCCTGCATGTTTGTGGTCGCCGAATTTATCGCCAGTACCAGATCGGATTCGGGTACGACGACGCAGAATTGCCCGTACGCACCGTCACCCCGGTACGCATTGTGTTGGCAGCGCCAGAATTGGTAGCCGTAGCCCTGCCGCCAGTCGATCGGCTCGTTCTGCCGCCATGGGGTCACCGTGGAGATTTGATTCGAGGTGGCCGCATCCACCCAGGATTCCGGGACGAGTTGCCGGTCGCCCCAGCGGCCGCGTTGCAGGTAGAGCTGGCCGAAGCTGGCGATCGACTCGGTCCGGACATGCAACCCGGAGAAGCCGATGTCGACCGAATTCAGCGCGTGCCAATAGGTTTCGTCGATGCCCAACGGTTCGAAAAGCCGTGGTCGCAGGTAATCGGTGAGCTGCTGACCAGTGATCTTGCTGAGAATTGCCGACAGCATAAAGGTCGCACTGCTGTTATAGGCGAAGACCGAGCCAGGTGTTTCCTCCGGCGGCAGGTCGAAGAACGCCCTGACCGGTTCGGTGTCGTGCCGCGCGAATACTTCTCTGGTTGTGTCCTCGCGGTGGCCGGTTCCCATGCACAGCAGGTCATGCACGCGCATCTGCAGCACGTGCGGGCTCGGGTCGGCCGGCACCGCGTCGGGGAAGAACGAGACGACGGGGTCATCGACCGACAGCCGGCCCTCGGCGACGGCCAGGCCGATCGCGGTCGAGGTGAAGCTCTTGCTCAACGAATACAGCAGGTGCACCTTCGTCGGGCTGTAGGGCGCCCACCAGCCCTCGGCGACGACCTGGCCGTGCCGCAGCAGCATCAGGCTGTGCAGCTCGATACCGCTTTCGGCCACGGCACTGAGGAATTCGTCGATCCCGCGCGGATCGACGCCCTGCTCGGCTGGCGTACTACGGGGCAGCACCATGGCTCTCCTCTGTGTCGGCGGTTCTGTCCAGCGTATGAAATTTCCGCGGGAACGGGCAGGCATCGCGCTGTCCGTAGCGGGACATCGGGGCGAGCGGTTCTTAGCCGAAGCGCGCCGGAATCCCGGCGTACGAACGTCTCAATATGCTGTCGGCGGCGGAACGCTCCGGCGCTGGGGAGGAGGCGGCTGTGGCTAGCGCGCTACCGGTCGGCGATCTGGCCGCCCAGAGCGGGGCGTTGTTGCGGCGTACGATCCGCGGGACCTGGGCCGGGTTGCTGGTGATGGCGGTGTTCGGCGCTGTCATCGTCGGTCTGCTGCTGTCCTCGCGCACGGTTGCCGCCGAGTGGGGACGGGCGTTCGGAACTGATTACCGGGTCAGCGGACCCGTCGTTCGCATCGTCCCTAACGTCGATACAACCCGCACCTGCACCCTCGACCGGGTCGTGTTGAACTGGATCGAGGGACCGGCCATTCGGGTCGGCTACTTCGACGTGTGCAGCGACCAGACGCACAAATTTCCGCTCGGCATGACCGTGAGTGGGTGGGCGCCCCGGGCGGACAGCCACAATGACGCGGTCGGGATCAATCGGGAGAGCCAGGGCGGCGCGATATTCGGCGTCGTGCTGGAATCGCTGGTGGTCCTGGGCGCGGCCTGGTTCGTGCTGGCGTTGGCCCGGTCGCTCTGGCGGCAAATCCGGGCGCCAGCGATACTGGGCCGGCGTACCGCGACCGACATGCGGGTCATCGAGGTGCAGACGACATTGCCGAATGGCCGCCGGGTGCGTAATGGCGGCCGGCGCATTGTGCTGAACTCCGGCGACGGTCAACGGCGCTCGACGGTTGCGTTGCCCCGACCGGACGGTGCGGTTCTGGACACCGGCGACAAGGTCAGCGTGATATCGACCGGGCGCAGCTTATTTCGCCGCCGCCCGACCGGCCCGGTTGGCATCGTACGTAAGCACGATCGGATGATCTTCTGGTCGACGAGCAAGATCCGTATTGTCAAAGAGGACAGACGTTCCAGGGCGCCGCGCAGCAGGATTTAAGAGACGTGCCCTAGCCTGGGTCGTTCCTGGTTCTTGCTTGCGCGTCGGACCGAATCGGGCCCTGCATACGGGACGGAACATCGCTCGCCGGACCCGCCGAAACTCCGCCCCTCAGCTGCGCCAGGCGTGTTTCTGCTACCACCGGACTGTGATCGTCGGCGGGCACCGTCAAATTCGGCATCGTGACCGCATCACCGGACCAGCGCTCGCTCCTTCTCGGCCGGGCACGCGAAATTCGGCGCCGCGACTGCGCAGTCCCGCGCCCCTCCCCCTCGGTGCGGGTTATCCGCTGGGGAGGCCGGGTTGGTCGTGCATGGTGTTGCGTCTCGGTTGTTGCCGCGGGTCGACGATCGGTGGCGGGATGACGTGCGGGATGCCTTTGAGGAAGGTGATCTGCCAGTGCTCGTGGTCGACGATCCAGTGATGGTGGTGGCAGAGGAGTACGAGATTGGCTAATGAGGTGGGTCCGCCGTCGGACCAGTGTTTGACGTGATGTGTTTGGCACCAGGCGGCGGGGGCGGTGCAGCCGGGGTGTATGCAGCCGGTGTCGCGGGCGACGACGGCGCGGCGGATTCCGGTGGGAATGGTGCGGGTGGCGCGGCCGATATCTAATGGTTCGCTGTGGGATCCGAGCAGGATGGGGATGATGGCGGCGTCGCAGGCGATGCGGCGGGCGGCTTCGGCGGTGATCGGAGCGCCGGTGCCGAGTGTTCCGGTGCCCGGGCGCCGCAACGGTGTGTCGTCGGATTGCTTGCCGCGTAGGTCATCCAGCGCGATCGTCACCGTGACCTGGGGCTTCTCCCCACCAACAGCGGGAAGTCCGCCACCGGCCAACGCCCGATCACACAGTTGGACGAGGGCGTCGGCCATGCGACGACCCCTCGACCGAGAATCCGGCACGCCATCCTGCGCTGGTTCTGGTTGCGCTAACGCGCCGAGCGCGGCTTGGACGGTGGCGGAGGCTTCGGAATCGAGCCGGCCGCGTATGTAGTCCATGCCGCCGACGTCGCGGCGGAAGATCAGTTCGCGGCGGTCCGGCTTGTCCTCATCCAGAGTGCCGTCGGGATC
>JBEDUI010000158.1:0-43374 GCA_040414495.1 Mycobacteriales bacterium | reverse complement strand
GCTGCCAATGGCGGATCGGCGCAGATATCGGTGGACCAACGTTTCGATGCCGGCGATCCGTTCATCGTAAAGCGCCGACCACCGGCCCATCAGGAAATTTGCCAACGAAAACGCCCGTACCTCGGGGGCGGATTCCCGTCCGTTGACGACCGACTGGATACGGAATCGGGCCCGGTCGTTCGGCGTACTCCCGAAACTGAAGGAGTACATATTCTCGCTGTTCTCCTTGGCCGAAAGCCACAGCGGTACGCACGCCACCAACGTGATCGCTACCAGGAGCGGGTTGATCACGGCCAGACCGACCGCGACGCCGACGACACCGACCAGCGCGCCACCGAGCGTGGGTACCGACATCGCCAACGCCATCGGCGCCGAGTCGTTGGACCTGGCTCGCTGCATCCGGTCGTGGAATTCCGGTGAGTCGAATTCGCGCAGCGGCACCGAGGCGGCGACCCGCAGCAGGATCTCGTTGTAATAGCGGAAGGTCCGCTCGACGAGAAGCCGGTGAATACCGGCGCCCGCGGCGGAGGCGAAGGAGACGATGCCGGCCACGATGAGGGCGATCAAGACCAACAGCCAGAGCCGGCCGCTGACATGTCCCGATGACCCGTGCGCGATCAACTCGTGCAATAGCCCGTTGCCGATCAGTAGCAGCGCCACCATGCCGAGGCTGGAGATGGCGAAAAGGCCTACCGCAGCGAGGAATGTCCCTCGCGCCGCCGCCGAGACCAATCGGATTCCACCGACAACTGCGCGGCCGCGGGCGCCCATTACGACTCGTCTCCGCGTAACTCCTCGCTGTCCGCCGTCGGGAATCCCCAGGCGTGGAAGGAAATCGGTGCCACGCCGGGGCGCTTTCGAGACTTGGCGTGATAGCGATCGAGCACTTTCTGGAGTTCTTTCCGCATGCTGGTCAACTCCTTTGCCGTGAGTCGCATGTCGTGCCTGAGACCGAAAGCCGCGTCCTGCCACTCGGGAGGATGGTCGTCCGTCTGCTCGGCCCAGCGCTCCAATAGCTCGAAAAAGTTCTGCCGGCCGGCGCGCGCCATCGCGTTGGCCCGCGCCTTGTCGGCGGGCGACAGGTCGCTGGTGGTGAGGGACGTGCTGACCTGCACCGCCCGCCACGGCTTCTCCCGGCCTTGTCGCCCGGCCGGCTCGACGAACCCGTATTTGGCGAGAATCCGCAGATGGTACGAGGCGCTGGCGACGCTCTCCCCGATCTGTTCTGCGACCTCGGTGGCCGTTGCGCTATCACGGCTGCGGAGGTACGCGAGGATCCGCAGCCGCACCGGGTGCGCTAACGCCCGTAGCAGCTTCGGATCCGACAGATCTCTTTCTAAAGACACGTTGCGCAACATAGCTTGCTAAACGAGTCTTGACAATAGCTGCGGGTACTGACTCGGTTATGACGCCTGGTTTTCGGGGACGGGCTGTAAGTTGATCGGTGCGGCTGGCGGACCGTCTCGCAGCAGGTCGCGGACCCGGGTGGCCAGGTCGGGCGGCGCAAAGGGTTCGGTCGACTGCAGTAATTCGGCTGTCGTCCACCATCGCGCCTCGGTTATGCATCGGCGTTCGTCGGCGGAGAGGCCGTCGAAATTGGGTGTGAAGTGTTGCGTTCGTACGATGAACCAACGTTCGAATACGTTGCAGACGTTGCCTTGCCAGCGATAGACGTGACGTCGGTGCCAGACCTCAGCGACCAACTGTAGGGATTTGAGTCCGGTCTCCTCGTTCGCTTCCCGCGCCGCGGCGTCCTCGATTTGTTCACCGGGCTCAATTCCGCCACCGACCGGATACCATCCCCAGCGAGTAGACGATGGATCGGCCGCGCGTAGCAACAATAGCTGTTCCGCCTGGTCAAATATCAACAACTTGACGGCGTGGCGAGTGTTCTCAGCAGCATCCATACGTTGCACTTTGGCACCGCCGGCTCGCGCAGTCGAATAGCGCCTATCATGGCGTGGTGTTGTTTCAGGTCGACGGTCTGTCGGGCACGGGTAAGTCGACGCTGTACGAGGAACTGTCTCGGCGCGGCTATGATGCCGTCGATTCGGACACCGTGTTTGCTTACTACGGCGACCCGCTGACCGGCACACCAACCGCTGTCGAGCGGCGCGCGAACTGGCAGTGGGACGGACAAAAGCTGCGAGAATTTGCCCAAGCGACGCAGGATGCGGGCGTATTCATTTGCGGCGGGGCGATGAACCAGAACGATTTTGTTGATCTATTTGCGATACGATTCACGCTCCACATTGACAGCGAAACAATGCGACAGCGACTTCTCACGCGAACGAACAACGAGTACGGCAAGAATCCCAACGATCTCGCTGAGCAACTTGAGCTGAATCAGTACGTACCGGAGGAAGCCAAGCGCATCGGATCAATTGTCATCGATGCCACCAGGCCGATCACCGAAGTGGCCGATGAGATCGTGCGGTCAGCGCTCAGAACCTGACGGCTAAGCACATGCGCGCCATCTCCATTCGAGCCCGAAGATGCAACGCGACCCAGTCCTGGCCCAACTCCCGATGTCCCAGCGTCCACAAGCAATGGGATGCGTGCCGCGCCGCCATCATCAACGGCAAAAGCGGCACGGCATCCTCGGGCAGATCATGGGCGGCGCGGTAGCCGGCGAGAAACGCGGGCGCCAGAGCATCCCAGGTATCCGGGAAATCGGCCAGATTCCCCAATACCGCACCGAGGTCGAACAAGCGCGGTCCGCGTCCGAAATCGTCGAAATCCAAGATCCCCAGTCGAAGCGATGCAGTCCAATGGCAGTTGCCCAATATGTAATCGGCGTGAATAACGCCCCAATCCTCGAGTTGATCAAAAGCGCGGCCGGTCCGTTCGGCGATGTCGGCGAACAGATCCAGGTCCGCCGACGACAACACCGCCTCCATTTCGGATGGATCTGCGCCCATCAACCCGGGATTGGCACCCGTAAAAAGGGTCTTGGAATTCCACTCGACCGGTGCGCTCCAGCCATCAGTAGCCGAGTGAATCAGGCCTAGGCCTTGCCCCAAGAGCCAGGCTGACTCGGCGTTCAGCCCGGTGTTCGGCCGCCGCGGCGTCCCTGGAATCCAACGCAGGAGCGAATACAGCGAGCCGTCCAGCGCAACCAGATACTCGCCCTCGACCGTACGACCGGGTCGCGGAACCCGGATCTGCGAAGACAATTCGTGCCGCAGGCGATCCAGCAAATCCAACTCGGACTCGATCGTCGCCGCGTCGCGCCAGCCCGGCCGATGCAGTCGCAGCACCCATTCGGGTTCGCACCCGGCCCGGCCGATGCTGAAGACCGAGTTGTTCAACGTGCGCAGATGTTCGGCGCGCCAACCGTCGTCGGGTGACAACCCGAAAGCAGACAAGACCGCTGACAAGGACTGTGCCATGGACAGGCAAGCTAACTCGGAAAGCGGCAACCGTGCCAACGGATTGTTCAGGCGAGGAATTTCTTGAGTACGCGGGCGTGCAGGTTGGCGATTTCGATCCGTTCGATCCAGCGCAACGGGTTGCCATCGTGCTGGTCGCTGGCCGCCTCGAAATCCTGGCGAATCCGGTACGACAGCCCGTCCGCCTCCCGGTAGCCAACGGCCAGGCCGGCCCGCTCAACCAACAGTGGCCATTCGACGTCGTTGGCCAACGTCTCCTCCTGCCCCTGTTCCAGGATGATCCGTACCGCGGCCGGCGACAGCAACCGAATCGCGAACATCAGGTCCCACCGCCGTCCGGTCGCCAGCTCGTAGACATGGTTGACGAGCGCCTCGGTTTCGCGCAGCCGCGCCGGGCAGGCCGCCATCGCCTGATCGGTCCGACCGACCACAACCAGATCGCTGCCCGTCGCCGCCAGCACCTTCTGCACCTCGGGCCGGTCAGCTTCGATCCAGCGCAGCACGTTGTCCAAATCGGAATACAGCACGGCCGCGTCACCAGATGCCAGGCCTACGGACATTCGGCGATGCCGGCCGATGTTCCCGTCCGCCGGCGCCCGGTCCACCGCACCAGCGAGATCCTGCTCGACGAACCGCACCACGTCGGCCGAGGTCGGCTCGGTCGCCAGAATCCCGAAACCACCGAAGGTTTCGCGCAGCGCTGGTGCCGCGCGACGCAGCGCGGGCAACAGGTGATTGTCAGGGTCATGGACCGTCGCCGCTAACACCGGATTCATGGGACGCGACCATAGCAGCACGAAATGGAACCGAGTTGGGTTAGCGGTCGTTCGACGAATTATGTACACGCCAACTTCTGAATTCCTGGCGCACGCGTTCGATCTCGGGCGTCCGGTCGGCGAGTTGATTCTGATCCGACGCGGTGACACCGACACCTGGCGGCTTGATACGGACACCGGACGCTATTTCCTGAAAGGATATTGGCCCACCACAAGCGGACAGTTCACCGAGGGCGATGTGCAAGACCAGCTTCGGGTCGCGATGGCGTTCGAGCAACAGGCGCTGACGGCGGGCATCGATATGCCGCGACCCATCCCGCCAATGGATCCGGTTCTCGGCTGGTTGACCAGCAGGAACGGACGGCTATTCCGGGCGTACGAATGGATCGACAATCGTGCGCTTCGGCCCGACGACGATATCGCCGACTGGCTCGGCCGAACGATGGCACGAGTTCACCAGCTGCAGCCGTTGCGCCAGCGCGGCCTGCCTGACTGGTGGTACGGCGCGATCGCACCGCAGGCGACCTGGGAGGAATGGTTCGTCGACGCCGAACACCAGCGCAAACGCTGGTCCGGGCTCATCCGCG
Organism: Mycobacteriales bacterium; assembly: GCA_040414495.1. Classification (GTDB taxonomy): domain Bacteria; phylum Actinomycetota; class Actinomycetes; order Mycobacteriales; family QHCD01; genus DATAVB01. The sequence goes on along the minus strand of JBEDUI010000158.1, from coordinate 38,619 downwards.
AATGTCTACCGTCCATTCTGGACACCACAAAACGAATCCAGGAGCTGTGCCAGACCGCGCCGGACTGTGTGCGGACGCACGGCGATTTCAAAACGCACAACATGATCATGGCATCGACCGGTCCGGTGCTGGTCGATTGGGACAGCGTGAGAACGGACAGCGCGGCGCTCGAAGCTGGCCGAGTTGCCTACATTTTCGGCGCGGGCGAGCTCGATTCGATCAACAGAATTTTGCGGGCCTATACCGCGGCCGGTGGCGACATCGCGTGGGCAGGCCGAGAAATCTTCCTCAGCGTGATCAGGCACGATCTGCAGGCCCTGATGGCGCAGGTACGGGTATCCCTGGGACGCGAGCCCGCCGCTCGCTGGATGGGTGATACCCAGACGATCGAGCAGAGCATCGCCAACCTGCTGCGTGAATTCCCCGGCCGAATCGACCGCCTGAGTCACCTCGCCGCGAGGTCTGCCGTTTAACAGGACTCACCGGAGCGGGAAGGAGTAGTTGACCGTCTCGCCGCCGGCAGTCAACTGACCGCCCAATGACTCGTAGAGCGATCGAGCCGGCTGGTTCGCCGTTTCGGTGGTGAGGAACAGCTTGCTCGCGCCGGCCGACACACCTGCCGCTATGAATGCGCCCAACAACTCCCGTCCCACACCCCGGCGGCGATGGGTCGGGGCGACTTCCAGCTCGTGCAGGTACAGCATCGAAGAGCCGTCGGGCCGGGGCAGCTCGTAGCCCCAACACCAACCGATGATCTCCGAGTGCTGCAAGGCGACGTACCCGATGGTGCCGGGCGCGTACGCAAAGGACCCGGAGCCCGGCACGCCGGTGAACCTGTCGACGGCCCGTTCCAACAGGGCTGCCTGCCCCGCCGTTATTCGAACGATCACCGACAGCTCCTTTATCGAATCGGGATTTGTAATTGGTCGGCCGGCTGCGATTATGGAATCACGTCAACATCGGAATTCGCGAGGGAGCGGGTCGTGGCGGTGAGTTACCACAGCGCTGTGGTCAGGACTCCGACGCTGGAACGGGCGCCAGCGGACATCCCGCCACATACGGCGAATTACCGCACGCACTGACAAGAAGCGGCCCGGCCATAACCGGCCGATCCCGTCGTACTGGACTTTACGGCCGAAATTATAGGCCTCGATGACTACAGACTGTTATGGCATGATAACTCTATAGTGCCAAAGGGGGGTGGCATGTGACTGCAGAAGCGGTTGTCATGAACAAGGCCGCGGTCGCGATGGCGGCGGACAGCGCCGTGACGATATCGAGCGGCCGGCGCGGCCTCAAGGTTTTCGATTCCATGAACAAGCTGTTCGAGTTGGTGGACGGCTCCAGCGTCGGCGTAATGATTTACGGAAACGCCGAGCTGAATGGTCTGCCCTGGGAATCGGCGGTGAAGATATACCGCCGTTCCCGGCGCGGATTCCGGGCCACCAATCTGGAGTCGTACGTCGCCGACTTCTGCGGTTATCTGGCCGATCCAGCCAATGTGCTGTCCGCGGATACCGATACCTCGACCGTACTTAATGTCGTCTACGGCAAGCTGCTGTCCGTATTCGATTACATCGACCGCGGCCGGCTGCGCTGGGTTTCCCGGTCCGGCCGGCCGATCAAATCAAAGCTGCGGCAGGTGCTCGTGGAGGCACTGGATCTGCTGGAGGATTTCCTGGACTCGGCCGAAGAGGCGCCGTGGGCCGAAGAACTCACCGAGGCCGTCCTGCTCGAGCATTACGGCGAAGCGATCGACAAGATGATCCGGGAGATCTTCGTCGAGTTCGGTCTCACGCCGGCGGTCCGGAACAGAATCGTCGAGCTTGGCATTGAAGCCATCCGCCGGTGTACGCCGGAAAGCGCCGACACCGGATTGGTTATCGCGGGATTTGCCGGCAATTCGCCGTTGCCGAAGATGTACGAGGCGACCGTCCGCGGTCGTGTCAACGGCGTACTGCGGCTGGCCGATCCGACCTGGAACGAGGTGACCATTGATGAGCCCAGCTATCTGAGCACATTCGCCCAGGACGAAGAGGCGTGGGGATTCGTCAGCGGAATAACCTCCGACGTACGCAATGCTGTTATGGAGTATTGGGATTCGTGGCATAAAGGATTCGGAATTGACGTGCTGGAATGCGTAAAAGCGGTTGTGCCGTCGATTACGCAAAGCCAGGCCAGGAAGATTGAGCAGGAAGTTGCCAAATTAGCGCACCAGAAGTTTCAGGAATTTCTCGCCAACATGCAGGAACGCCAGGAGGAGCACTACATCAAACCGATGCTCGACTCGTTGGCGGCGCTGCCCAAAGACGAATTGGGCGTATTGGCCGAGAGTCTGGTCAGCGTGACTTCGTTGAAACAGCGAATGAGTATTTTCGATCCGGAAACCGTCGGTGGTCCGATTGATGTCGCCCTCATTTCGCCCGGTGACGGCTTCGTATGGTTGAAGCGGAAACACTACTTCAGCCGCGAGCTCAACCCCGCCTGGTACTTGACCCATCATGTTAATCTGACGAATGGAGGCGATGGAGATGCCGAAATCGAGCGGGAATAGCCGGCGGCAAGCGTCAAGCAAGACCCGGTCGACGGGACGGACTCTTGACGCCGCCGAGCGCGCAACCCGAGAGGTATTCCCCGAGGACGTTCTGCGCAATCTGACCGATTCGCGCCGCATGGCGGAGCAATCGCATCGGCAGCTGGAGCGTTCGGGCGACCGTTATCTGGTGCATTTGGGCCGCTAGGCAGCCAGATGACTCGGACCTCCCGCTAGCGCCAATGACGCCTAAACCGGTTCCCCGGAATTACTCGGGGAACCGGTTTCGTCATCTTTGACGGCATTCCAGCGCGCCGGTTCGGAACCGACCCGGAGCGCGGCGTACCCGGCGAGGGCCAACAGGCAGAGTCCGTCCGCGGCGAACAGCACCGGCAACCCCAACCAATCCGCGGCCAACCCGAACACCCCGGTCACCACGAGCGCGCTCCCCTCGCCCAGCACCTCGACCACCGACGTCACCGTGGCCCGGGCCGGCCCGACGACGGCATGCTGCACCCGCGCCTCCACCACCAACTGCGCCAACTGCCAGCAACCGAACCCCACGCCGACCCCGACCAATCCGAGAACCGACGCGCTGAGGCCGCCACCGCCGACCAACACCGCACATACCGCCATCGGAGCTGCTACGGCACGCCAGCGGCCGGTACCCACGACAAAGGACGAGAAGATCCGCGCCAACGCCGGCACCAGCAGCAACGGCGGGATCGCGGAGACACCCACTCCGGTGTCGCGGGCCAACAGCGGCAGGTACTCGTCAATCGCCAGCAACCCGCCGAGCCCGGCGACCAGCACCAGGCTGCGCAGCTGCGGCCGGCGTACGACCTCCGAAACCCCGGCCCGCAACGTAGCCAGATAGCCGGGCTCGTCGGCATCAGCCGAGGACCGCGGCGCATCCCGGAACGACAAGGCGACCAACGTCTGCACCACGCACACCGCCACCGACGCATACCCGACCAGCCGGTATCCGCCCACCGCTAACACCGGTCCGGCGGCCGCGGTCGCGACCAACTCGGCCGCACCTAACGCCGCCGACGCCCGACCGGTCAGTCGCGTATAGCGGTCAGTGAGCCCCACGGCTGCCAGCTCGTCGTAGACCAGCGACTCCAGCGTGCCCGAGGTCAGCGAACTCTTGACCGCCCACAACACGAACCCGGCCGCGAAGCCCGGATACGAGGGCGCCACGACCCAGAGACCAAAACCAACCGCCCGGAGCGCGCAACCGACCCCGAGCAACAACCGCCGGGACACCCGGTCGGCCAGCGCACCGGCCGGAATCTGCAGTGCTACGGACGTGCCCGACCACAGCACGAACAACGATGAGATCTGCGCTGTCGACAGGCCGTGAGCGGCGAAGAGCAGCGCATAAACCGGATAAAGCAGGATCGCGTCGTCAAGCCCGGAAAAGACGAACAGGCGGCGGGCAATCCCGCGGGCAGGATCAGGTGAGAATCAACATCGTCGGCTCATAGATCGAGCCTACCGAGAATTTCCGGATCACCACAGCCGCGAGCGAATGCGGTCCCGTTCGGTCTGGATCTTGTCCTGCTCGGACCGGGAGAGTTGCCCGACCGGCATGCTCAGCACCGCGCCCGCACCCGCGTCAGAGAGCGCCAGCAGGTCGGCGAGCCGGTGCCGCGCGTCGGTCGGATCGTCGCTGTTCTCGATGATGCCGAACACGTCCGCCCGCCGCTGGGCCGCCACGAGCCTGGCCTCGAGAAATTCCAGGCGCGCCCGCAGCTGTTCCTTCACCACCTCATCGTCTTCGGTCATGCCCCTAGCAAAGCAGCTGGCGCGCACTTGGGCCAGCAAACGAACGTGCGCCGTGTCGCGGGGAACGGTAGGAATACGGTATGAAGTTGACCGCGCGGCAGGCCCGGGCCCGGTTTATCGATGCCCGCGTCGCCCGGCTGGCCACGGCCGCCGCTAATGGTCAGCCGCATTTGGTTCCTTTTACCTTTATCGTTTCCGGGACGACCATCGTGCATGCGATCGACCACAAACCGAAAACCTCGACCGACCTCAAACGGCTGCGCAATATCGCCGAAAACGGCCACGTCGCCGCGCTTGTCGATGAGTATTCGGACGACTGGACGCAATTGTGGTGGGCCCGCGCCGACGGCAATGCGGATATTCGCGATGAAGTCGAGCCGGCCGCGGCGGAACTCCTGGGGCTGAAGTATTCGCAATATCAGCAACGCCCGCCGGCCGGGCCATGGGTCGTCATCCGGGTGGACCGCTGGTCGGGGTGGTCCGCGGCGTGATCGATCGGACGTATTTTCCCGACTCGCTGCCGATTTACGCCGGTCTAAGGCGGGCCGAGGGCGGTGAGCAGTGGTTGGCCGGGTTGCCGGAGTTGGTCAGGCAGTTGGCGGACAAATGGTCGTTACGGTTGGAGCCGCCGTTTCATGGCGGCAGCGCGGCCTGGGTGGCGCCGGCGACGTTGCCCGACGGAACCGCTGCCGTGCTGAAGGTTTCCTGGCCGCACCGCGAGGCGCGGGAGGAGGCCACCGCGCTGCGGCAGTGGGACGGTCGGGGCGCGATCCGTTTGCTGGCTGAGGATCGGGACCGGTACGCCCTGCTGATCGAGCGTTGCCACCCCGGCGTGCCATTGTCCACACTCGACGCGCCGGCCGAGGAACGGCTGACCATTGCGGCCACTGTGCTCAGTCGCTTGTGGACTCAGAGCGCAACCAGCGGCTTTGAAAAGGTCGCCGACGTCACCGCGGAATGGGCGCCGATCGCCACCGAAAGAATGGAACGTATCCGTCCCGGGTACGACCCCGGACTGGTCCGGCGGGGAATTCAGCTGCTCGAGGTGCTGCCGGAGACCGCGACCCGATCGGTATTGGTGCACGGCGATTTCAATCCAGGCAACGTATTGTCGGCCCAGCGGGCGCAATGGCTGGCGATCGATGCCAAACCGATGATCGGTGATCCCGGGTACGACCCCTGCCCCATGCTGCTGCAGGTTGACCCGACAACGGATAAAGCCACGCTGGCCGAGCGATTCGGGCTTTTCGGGGAATTGGTCGGGGAGCCGGCCGAGCGACTGGTGGCCTGGTCGTTCGCGCGAACGGTGGAAGCCGCACTGTGGTCGGCGAATCGCGGTGAAATCGATGTCGGGGCCGAGAATATGGTGACGGCCGGAATTCTCGCGTCGCTGCTGGATTAGCCGCGGATCACGTCGTCTGGAACCCGGATCACGTCGTCTGGATTAGCCCCGGATTACGTCGTCGGCCAGCGCGGCGATATGCACCGCCAACCGGCTTTCGTTGTCCTCCAGGTCGATGCCCAGAACGTGCTCGATCTGGTGCAGCCGTTGGTACAGCGTCGGCCGGGACAGGTGGGACGCCAGCGCGGTACCGGCCTTGTTGTAGCCACAACGCAGGTACGTCTTCAGCGTGGCGACGAGGTCCGTGCCGTGCTTGTCGTCGTAGACCATGAGCGGGCCCAGTTCGCGTTCCACGTAGGCGGCCAGGTGCGCATCCCCGCGCAACAACCGCAGCAGGCCGCGTAGCCGCAGGTCGGCCAGCCGGTAGTACGGCCGCTCCGGCAGGCTTGCCCGCGCCGCTTCGGCGGCGACATCGGCGGCTTCGCGCAGCGACCGGACCGCCTCCCGTACCCCGTCGACCTCACGACCCACGCCGATCACCGGCCGAAACGGGCGCAGCCGTTCCCGCAGCGCGCCGGCCAGGACGTCCAACCGCCCGGTATCGGCCGCGACCAGCGTGATCCGGTCCTCGTCCCACGCGGCGACCAACACCGGTACCCCCGCCTCGCGCCCGGCCAGCGTGGCCAGCCGCCTGGCCTCGGCCGCGGGCTGTCCACCGGTCAGCACGACAACGATGGCGACGATTCGGGCGCCGCGCAGCGAGACGCCGATCGAGTCGGCCCGCAACAGAATCTCGGCCGCCTCCGCCGCACCAGGCCCACGTTCACCCGCGTCCACGCCGCGACCGAGAATCCGTTGCAGCAACGCCTCGTGCGTCGCCGCCTCGCCGGTCCAGTCGGTGCGCTCGGCCAGATGGTTGATGGCCACCGCGCTCGCCCCGCGCTCCAAGACAGTGCGCAGCAGCGGTTCGGCGTCGGTCACCTCCAGCAACAGCAGCCGCCCGAACGTCTGGCCGTGCGCCGACACAGGGGTGAGCAGGCACCGCTCGGCCGCGATGTACTCGGTACGGCGGGCCGGACCGATGCGCCGGGACCGCTGCACCCACTGCTCCAACGGGTCGCCGGCTGATGCCGAGGCCGGCACCGCCGACGCGATCACCTGATGGGTCAGCGTTTCCAGTACGACCGGCCGGTCGGCCAGCCGGGCCATTTCGGCGACCAGTTCCTCGGGCGTCGCGCCGGCCACGGTGTGCTCGGTGAAGATGTCGTGCACCCGCTGCGCCGCCTCCAGCAGCTGGGTCCGGCTCTCCAGAATCAACGCGTGGGCCGCCTCGGTCACCTGGACGAACCGGGTCTCCCGGAACAGCTGGATCAACGGCAGCCCGAGCCGGTCGGCCTCGGTCCGCAGCGCCTTTGGCAACCCGTCGACGAACCGCCGTACGCCCTCCACGACCACCCCGACCACGCCGACCGCGGCCAGTTCGCGGATCCAGCGCACCAGGCCGGTTTCGTCGGTGGGTAGGGCGATCCCGGTCGTGAGGATCAGCTCGCCGCCACGCAACATCGACGCGATGTCGGGCAGCTCGGTGATGTGCACCCACCGGACCTGGTTCGCCAGGCCGGATTCGCCCGCCACGACCTGGGGCCCACCGCGTTGCAGCGCCGGCAACGCGAGCACCGCCGCCACGGTCGGTAACCCGCGCGTCGCTGACACTCGCTCCTCCTTATTTCTGTATTTGCATTCTGCCGGCTCCACGTCGATGTCGGAAATCGCGCGAGTCACCTGGACGTAACAGGAAGGACATGCCGTACGAACAGTGCGTTGTAATGCTGTCGCCCGGAGTAATCGCGATATCCGTACACATCGGGAGGACGCGTGCCGGAATTATCACGACGACATTTTCTCGAAGCGGTGGGAGCGGTCGGCGGAGCCGGCGTTCTGCTCGAGACAATGGGTGCTCTGGGCCTGACGCCAACGGCAAATGCGGCGCCGCCGGCGGCGTATACGGCGCCCCGGGAAACCGACCTTGCACCGGGAAAGCGAGGAAAGAAAGTCGTCATTCTGGGTGGCGGCATCGCCGGACTCGCCTCGGCCTACGAACTCGGAAAGGCTGGCTACGAATGCGTAATTCTGGAGGCGAAGGACCGGCCGGGTGGGCGTAACTGGACGATTCGCGGTGGCACGACGTTGCGCGATCTCGACGGTCGGGTGCAGACCGCGCAGTTCTCGGACGGGCAGTATCTGAACGGTGGTCCGGCCCGGTTGGCGCAGTGGATGATCACGCTGGATTACTGCCGTGAGCTCGGGGTGGAAATCCAGCCGTTCACCAACCAGAACGCGGACGCGTACATCTACAACGAGAATTCCGGCGCCACGCCGGGCAACCCGGTGCGTTACCGCACCGCCAAGGCAGACGTCTACGGCTATGTCGCGGAGTTGCTGGCCAAAGCGACCGATCAGGGTGCGTTGGATGGCGAATTGTCCAGCACCGACAAGGAGCGGCTGCTGTCGTTCCTGGAAAATTTCGGCGATATCGGCGGCAAGGCGGAGAACTACGCCTACCAGGGCTCGGAGCGGCGTGGTTATTCGGAATTGCCTGGCGCCGCGATGAACCCCGGCACCGTGCTTGGTCCGCCGCCCTCGATTTCCGAGGTGTTCGCCAGTCAGGTCGGACGGACATTCTCGTTCGAATTCGGATTCGATCAGGCCATGATGATGTATCAGCCGGTCGGCGGTATGGACCGGATCCCGTACGCGCTGGCCAAAGCGATCGGTCCGTCCAGGATCCGGTACCAGTCCGAGGTGTTGTCGATCGCCAACCGCGCCGATGGCGTCGATGTCACCTACCGCGACGTGGCCGGCAAAACGTACGTGGAGAAGGGAGATTTCTGTATCGCGGCGATGCCGCCGCATATCCTCGCCCGTATTCCGCACAACCTCGGTTCCGACGTCACCGCCGCCCTCGCCTACGCCAAACCGACTCCGGTCGGCAAGATCGGTCTGGAATACAACCGCCGTTGGTGGGAGGAGGACCAGCGGATCTACGGCGGAATTACCGAAACCGATATGGATCTGGACCACATTTGGTATCCGTCGTACGACTTTCACGGAAAACGCGGTGTCGTCGTCGGTTACTACAACACCGGTGCACACGCGACCACGTACGGAAACCTGGCCCCGGCCGACCGGCTCACGCGGGCGGTGGCCCAGGGCGTCAAGATCCACGGCGATGTGTACCGGACCGAGTTGCGGTCCTCGTTCTCGGTGGCCTGGCAGCGCACCCCGTTCATCGAGGGCGGCTGGATCTCCTGGCCATCGCAGACGGGTCCGCAGTACACGTTGCTGAACCAGCCGGCCGGCAACGTCTACTTCGCCGGTGACTGGCTCAGCTACTGGATCGCCTGGCAACACGGCGCGTTCATCTCGGCCCGCAAGGTGGTGAGCGACATCCACCAGCGCGTCGCCGCCGGCTCCTGATCTGAGCGTTGATCATGCGGAGACTCATACGGTTTCCGCATGATCAACTGGGCCGACCACTGAACTGCGAGCCACTGCTTTACGTACTGTAAAGAAGTCGGCAGAGGTGCTGACAGCCTCGGACTTGCCGACCCGGTCAGCGCCAGCGACCGTGTGAGGCACCAGCACACGGGAGGATCCTCGAATATGGGGCACGCAGAACTGCTCGCGCGGCACCGGGCCGTGTTGCCGTCCTGGCTATCGCTCTATTACGACGAACCGATCGAGCTGGTGAGCGGGCAAGGTCGCCGGGTCACCGACGGCGAGGGTCGCACGTACCTGGATTTCTTCGGCGGCATCCTCACCACGATGACCGGCTACGGCGTGCCCGAGGTCGTCGAGGCGATCCGCGAGCAGGCCAGCGCCATGCTGCACACCTCGACGCTGTACCTGATCCGCCCGATGATCGAGTTGGCCGAGCAGATCGCCGGGCTGTCCAACATCCCGGACGCCAAGGTCTTTTTCAGCACATCCGGTACGGAGGCGAACGAGGCCGCACTGCTCTTCGCCACCCAGGCCCGCCGCTCCAACCAGGTGCTGGCGCTGCGCAACAGCTACCACGGCCGGTCGTTCGCCGCGATGGGCATCACCGGCAACCGTGGCTGGTCCGCCTCCAGCCTGACCCCGCTGCAGATCAGCTACCTGCACCACAACGAGTCGGCCGTCTTCCAGGGACTGTCCGATGAGGACCTCATTCGGGCGGTAGCGCAGGACACCCGCGAGGTCATCGCCACCACGACAGCCGGTGACGTGGCCGCGTTCATCGCCGAACCGATCCAGGGTGTCGGTGGTTTCGTCACGCCGCCGGACGGGTTCTTTGGTGCGATCAAAGAGGTCCTGGACGAGTACGGGATCCTGTTCATCTCCGATGAGGTGCAGACCGGCTGGGGCCGTACCGGTGATCACTTCTGGGGCATCGAGGCGCACGGCGTCCGGCCCGACCTGATGACCTTCGCCAAGGGGCTCGGCAACGGGCTGGCGATCGGCGGCGTGGTCGGGCGGGCCGACCTGATCGACTCGATCGAGGCCAACAGCATCTCCACGTTCGGTGGGAACCCGCTGGCCACGGCCGGCGCGCTGGCCAATCTGCGGTATCTGCTCGATCACGATCTGCAGGGCAACGCCCGGGTGCAGGGCGAACGGCTGCGCAGCGGTCTGCAGCAGTTGGTCGGGAAGTACGGCATCGTCGGCGCGGTCCGCGGCAAGGGCCTGATGATTGGTCTGACGCTCATCGATGCTGCCGGAAATCCGTCGCCGGCCGGCGCGACCCGGGTGCTGGAGGAGGCCCGCCGGCTCGGGTTGTTGATCGGCAAAGGCGGTCTGTACGGAAATGCGCTACGCATCGCTCCACCCCTGTCGGTCACGGCGGAAGAGGTGGACGAGGCTGTGGATATTCTGACCCGAAGCATCGACGCAACAGACCGAGCACACTGACGGGGGCACCGATAGTGGTTACGCACTGGATCAACGGAAAGCCGTGGGACGGCGCCGCCGATCGGCAGGGAGACATCTACAACCCGGCTTCGGGTGAGGTGGTCGACCTGGTCGATTTCGCCACCGCGACCGAGGTCGACCTGGCCGTTCGGGCCGCCCGGCAGGCGTTGCCGGCGTGGTCACAGACCTCGTTGACCAAGCGGGTCAACATCCTCTTCGGCTTCCGCGAGCTACTTCGCGAGCGGGCCGACGAGATCGTCGGGACGATCAGCCGCGAACACGGCAAGGTCATCGCCGACGCCCGGGGTGAATTCGACCGGGGCCTGGAGGTCGTCGAATTCGCCTGCGGCATACCGCATTTGCTCAAGGGTGAATTCTCCGAGAACGTCGCGACCAATGTGGACACCTACTCGGTCCGTCAGCCGGTGGGCGTTGTCGCCGGAATTACCCCGTTCAATTTCCCGGCCATGGTGCCGATGTGGATGTTCCCGATCGCGATCGCCTGCGGCAATACGTTCGTACTCAAGCCGAGCGAGAAGGATCCGAGCACCTCGCTGCTGCTGGCCGGTCTGCTGTCCGAGGCGGGCCTGCCCGACGGTGTCTTCAACGTGGTGCATGGTGACAAGGAAGCCGTCGACGCGCTCCTGACCCACCCGGACGTGGCGGCGGTGAGCTTCGTCGGGTCTACCCCGATCGCGCGCTACGTATACGAAACCGCGGGTAGGACCGGCAAGCGGGTGCAGGCGCTCGGCGGCGCGAAGAACCACATGGTCGTACTGCCGGACGCTGATCTCGACGCCGCCGCTGATGCCGCGGTCAGCGCCGGATTCGGGTCGGCCGGCGAGCGCTGCATGGCGATCTCTGCCGTGGTGGCGGTCGACCCGATCGGGGATGACCTGGTGGCCCGTATCGAGCAGCGGGCGATGGCGGTCAAGGTGGGTCCGGGCACGATTCCGACCAGCGAGATGGGACCGCTGGTCACCAGCGCCCACCGGGACAAGGTCGCCTCGTACCTGGAGCCGGACAAGACCGGCGACGCGACGGTGGTGTTGGACGGTCGCGGCCTGTCGGTGACCGGTTATCAGGACGGCTTCTGGCTGGGTCCGTCGCTGGTGGACCGGGTGCAGCCGGGCACGCCGGTGTACGACGACGAGATCTTCGGCCCCGTGCTGTCGGTGATCCGGGTGGCGTCCTATGACGACGCGGTCCGGCTGATCAATTCGGATCCGCGCGGCAACGGCGCGGCGATTTTCACCAACAATGGCGCGTACGTCCGCCGGTTCCGGGCCGAGGTCAGCGCCGGAATGGTTGGCGTGAACGTCCCGATCCCGGTGCCGATGTCGTTTTATTCGTTCGGTGGCTGGAAAGACTCGCTTTTCGGAGACCTGCACATTTACGGTCCGGACGGCGTACGTTTCTATACACGGCAAAAGGTTGTGGTGTCCCGGTTCCGGGATGCGGGCGCTGGAGTCAATTTGGTATTTCCCACCAACGAGTAGCGCGCGGCCCGGCCGGACGAGCGCGCCTGCGAGGGAACGGGGTGTTCGATGGCGAACGTCGTTCGTGCCGCGTTGGTCCAGAGCACATGGACCGGCGACAAGGACTCGATGATCAAGGCCGCCGAGCAGGCGATCCGCTCGGCGGCCGGGCAGGGCGCTCAGGTCGCCTGCCTGCAGGAACTGTTCTACGGTCCGTATTTCTGTCAGGTGCAGGATCCGCAGTTCTACGGCTACGCCGAGCGGATTCCGGACGGCCCGACTATCACGTTGATGGCTGATCTGGCGCGCGAAACCCGCCAGGTGTTGGTGGTGCCGATCTATGAGGAGGAGCAGACCGGCGTCTACTACAACACGGCGGCGGTGATCGACGCCGACGGGACGTACCTCGGCAAATACCGTAAGCACCACATTCCGCAGGTGAACGGATTCTGGGAGAAGTTCTATTTCCGTCCCGGGAATTCTGGTTATCCGGTATTCGATACGGCGGTTGGGCGCATCGGGGTCTACATCTGTTACGACCGGCATTTCCCGGAGGGCTGGCGGGCATTGGGGTTGGCCGGCGCGCAGATCGTGTTCAACCCGTCGGCGACCAGTCGTGGTCTGTCGGAGTACCTATGGCGGCTGGAGCAACCGGCGGCCGCGGTCGCGAACGAGTATTACGTCGGCGCGATCAACCGGGTCGGCGTGGAGCCGCTCGGCGACGATGATTTTTACGGTCAGTCGTATTTCGTCGACCCGCGCGGGCAATTCGTTGGTGACGTCGGCTCCGACAGTGTCGATGAGGTCGTGGTCCGCGACCTGAATCTGGATGTGATCGCTGATGTCCGGCACTTGTGGCAGTTCTACCGGGACCGCCGCCCGGACAGCTACGAATCGCTGGTAAAGCCCTAATCTCCTGACGGAGGCTGGAATGCGGAGTCTGATCAGCGGCGGTCGGGTGGTTTCCGCGCAGGGCTTGACGCGGGCCGACGTATTGGTGGACGGCGATCAGATCCACGCTGTCGCCACTCCGGACAGCGATATTGTCACGTACTGGCGGGATAGCTGTGACCGGATCATCGACGCGACCGACCGTTATGTCCTGCCCGGCGGAATTGACGCGCATACCCATATGGAAATGCCGTTCGGCGGCACTTTTGCCTCCGATGATTTCCAGTCCGGCACCCGGGCCGCGGCCTGGGGCGGTACGACGACGATCATCGATTTCCCCGTACAGAAAAAGGGCACGTCGCTGCGGGAAACCCTCGACACCTGGCATGGCAAGGCCGATGGCCGGTGCGCCATCGACTACGGATTTCACATGATCATGTCCGACGTCAATCAGCAGAGCCTGAAGGAAATGGACGGTCTGGTCGGCGAGGGCATCACCAGCTTCAAGCTGTTCATGGCCTATCCGGGTGTTTTCTACGCCACCGACGGGGAAATCCTGCGCGCCATGCAGCGCGCCGCCGACAACGGCGCGTTGATCATGATGCACGCCGAGAATGGCATCGCCATCGACGTTCTGGTCGAGCAGGCATTGGGTCGCGGCCAGACCGATCCCGCCTACCACGGCTTGACCCGGCCGCCGGACCTGGAAGGCGAGGCGACCTCGCGGGCGATCCGGTTGGCCGGTGTGGCCGGCGCGCCGCTGTATATCGTGCACCTGTCCTGTGAGGAGGCGTTGACCGCGGTGGCGACGGCCCGGACCCAGGGCCGGAACGTATTCGCCGAGACGTGCCCGCAATATCTTTTCCTTTCCCATGATGATCTGGAAAAGCCGAATTTCGAGGGCGCGAAATACGTCTGCTCGCCGCCGATCCGGCCGGCCTACCACGCGCCGCGACTCTGGAACGGCCTGCGTACCGACGATTTGTCCGTCGTCTCGACCGACCACTGTCCATTCTGTTTCGTCGAGCAGAAGGAAATGGGTCGCGGCGATTTCTCCAAGATTCCCAACGGCATTCCCGGGGTCGAGCACCGAATGGACCTGATTTACCAGGGTGTGGTGAACGGCGAGATCACGTTACAGCGCTGGGTCGAGGTGACCTCGACGACGCCAGCCCGCATGTTCGGGCTCTACCCGCGTAAGGGCGACATCGCGGCCGGCGCGGATGCCGACATCGTGATTTACGACCCGACCGCGACGCAGACGCTCTCGGCCAGCACGCACCACATGTCGGTGGACTATTCGGCCTACGAAGGTCGGCAGCTCACCGGCCGGGTGCAGACCGTGTTGTGCCGCGGCCGGGTCGTGCTGGACGAATCCGGTTATCACGGTGAGCCGGGGTACGGGCAGTTCGTGCCGCGCGGGGCGTGTCAGGTGCTGCGGTGATGGACCTCGGGGTCGTGCTACAGCCCGACCCGCCCGGCCACGCGACGATCGAGATGGCCCGGCGCGCCGCCGACGCCGGATTCAACCACGTCTGGACGTTCGACTCGACCGTGCTCTGGCAGGAGCCGTTCGTACTCTATTCGCAGATTCTCGCGGCCACGTCCGGAATCACAGTCGGGCCGATGGTCACCAATCCGCTCACCCGCGATGTCACGGTGCTGGCCTCGATGTTCGCGACATTGAACGAGATGTTCGGCAACCGGACCGTGTGCGGGATCGGTCGCGGTGACTCGGCGCTGCGGGTGATCGGGCGGCGGCCGGCGTCGCTGGCGACCTTGCGGACCGCGATGGGGCAGCTGAAGGATCTGGCTGAGGGGCGGGAAGCCGAACTGCGTGGAGGCCGCGTCCGGCTGCCGTGGGTACGTAATTCCCGGTTGCCGATCTGGATGGCCGCGTACGGGCCGAAGGCGTTGGCGTTGGTCGGTGAGCAGAGCGACGGTTTCATCCTGCAACTGGCGGACCCGGACATTGCCCGATGGACGATTGGTTCGGTGCGCGCGGCCGCGGTGAGGGCGGGCCGGGACCCGGATTCGTTGGCGTTCTGCGTCGCGGCGCCGGCCTATGTCGGTACGAACCTGGTGCACCAGCGCGACCAGTTGCGCTGGTTCGGCGGCATGGTGGGCAACCACGTCGCCGACATCGTGGCCCGGTATGGCACGGACGGGCCGGTTCCACGGCAGTTGACCGACTACATCGCCGGCCGGCACGGGTACGACTATGCGCATCACGGCCGGGCCGACAACCGGTCGACCGATTTCGTGCCGGACGAGATCGTGGACCGGTTCTGTCTGGTCGGGCCGATCGAGGCGCACGCCGACCGGTTGCAGGAACTACGGGAGTTGGGCGTTACGCAATTCGCGATCTACCTGATGCACGACGCGAAAGAGGAGACCCTCTCCGCGTACGGCAGCAAAATCGCCGGCGCCCTCGCCTAGAGCAACCCGCACAGCTCGGTCAGCCGATCCCGTAAGCCCTGCACGATCGCGTCGGCCCAGGCCTTTCCGGTCTCGGCCGTGGCCCGCGACGGGTCGTCGGAAAAGCCGTTGATCACCGACCAATACGCGTCGCTGTAAATCTGCACGCCAGCCGGATTGTCGATCGGCGTCACCGGCTCGCGTGGCTCGCGGGAGGCCACCAGTTCCGGCCGGACCGCGAGCATCAACGCCGCCTCGAATTCACCGGCATGCCCGGGCACAATCCCCTGCTGCTCCGGCGTGAGCTCGGCCTCGGGCAGCAGCGACCAGTAGTCGGTGTACCCGATCGCGATGTCGTACCGGTTCGAAGCAGCCGCCGACGCGGTCGCGCACGGACCCTGGTTGCCGCCGTGCCCGTTGACGAATACCAGCCGGCGCCCGCCGCAGGTCGCCACCGACCGGGCGATATCCAGCAGTACGGCGGTGAACGTCTCGGCCGAGAGCGACAACGTCCCGCCGAACGGGAAGTGATGGTCGGACGAGCCGATCGAGACGGTCGGCCCGACGATGACCTGGCGCGGGAACTCGTAGCCGGCCACGGCGCGCTCCACCATCGTCGTGGCCAGCAGGGCATCGGTACCGGTCGGCAGATACGGGCCGTGCTGCTCGGTGGCCCCCGTCGGCACCACCACCAGCGCTTCGGGCAACAGGTCGGTGAGCTGTCCACGGGTGAGCTCATCCCAGCGCATACGAACTGCCTCCTCGAAATGACACGTATCCGCATCCTCGCACCAAACGGGCCGCTGACAGCCGCCGCCAGCCCGATGCCAGCCGGATGTGCGCGTGCTGCCAGCGGCCGGGTCGATCGTCGATCGTGCCAATCCGTAACGGCCGAAGGAGCACGATGTCGCAGTACGCAATTCATGCCGAGGGTCTGATCAAACGCTTCGGCAAGACCACCGCACTGGACGGCGTCAGCCTCTCCGTGCCGACCGGCAGCGTGCTCGGCCTGCTCGGACCCAATGGCGCCGGCAAGACCACCACCGTCCGCGCCCTGGCCACGCTGATCCAGCCGGACGGCGGGCAAGCCTACGTCGGCGGATACGACGTGGTCCGCGAACCGCAGAAGGTACGCGCGCTCATCGGCCTGACCGGGCAGTACGCCGCGGTCGATGAGGAGATGACCGGCCAGGAGAACCTGCTGCTCATCGGTCGGCTGCTGGACATGTCCCGCCCGGCGGCCCGGCACCGAGCCCGCGAACTGCTCGAACGGTTCGAGCTGACCGATGCCGCCGGGCGCGCGGTGAAGACGTACTCCGGTGGCATGCGGCGCCGTCTCGACCTGGCCGCGAGCCTGGTCGGCCGACCGCGCGTGCTCTACCTCGACGAGCCGACGACCGGCCTGGACCCGCACAACCAGGGCGAGGTCTGGAGCATGGTCCGCGGCCTGGTGGCCGATGGCGTGACCGTCCTGCTGACCACGCAGTACATGGACGAGGCCGACCGGCTGGCCAGCGAGATCGTGGTCATCGACCACGGTCGCGTCATCGCCGACGGCACTCCGGACGAGCTGAAGACCGCGGTCGGCGGGCAGATCCTGGAGGCCCGCGCCGCCGATACGACCCAGACCGAGCAGGTCGCCGCGATCATGTCCGGCCTGGTCGGCGCGACCCCGGCCCGGGAGGGCGACGGCACGCTGTTGACCGTCCCGGTCTCCGACCCGGCGATGTTGCCGGCCCTGGTCCGCCGCCTGGACGAGGCGCACATCGTCACCAGCGAATTGGCGTTGCGCCGACCCAGCCTGGGCGAGGTCTTCCTCGCTCTGACCGGACACGGCACCGACGACGGCGGAAACGACAAAGAAAGGAGCGCGGCGTGACAGCGACGACCGAAATCGACACCACCACACCGGAATCCATAGTGGACACCGGCCGGCGTAATACCGCGGTTCCCTCGATGATCCGGCACAGCCTCACCCTGGCCTGGCGCACGATCATCCGTATCCGGTACAACCCGGAGCAGTTGATCGACGTCACGCTCCAGCCGATTATTTTCATTCTGTTGTTCGTATTCGTATTTGGCGGCGCCATTTCCTCGAACTGGCACGATTACCTGCCGTTCCTACTGCCGGGAATCATGGCCCAGACCGTGGTTTTCGCCACCATGAATACCGGCGTGAATTTGAATACGGATATCACCAAGGGTGTTTTCGATCGGTTCCGGAGCCTGCCGATTGCCCGTTCGGCGCCGCTGATCGGGGCGGTGCTCGGGGATGTGGTCCGCTACATCGTGACGATGGTGGTCATTCTGGCTTTCGGTATGGCGCTGGGCTTCCGTATTCACACCAGTCCGTTCGCGGCCGCCGCGGCCTGTCTGTTGGTGCTGTTGTTCGCGCTGTCGTTCTGTTGGGTCACGGTATTCATCGGCCTGCTGGCCCGTACGCCCGGAAGCGTGCAGGGGTTGGGAATTCTGTTCATGTTCCCACTCACGTTCGGCAGCAACGTCTTCAGCCAAACCAGCACGATGCCCGGTTGGCTGCAGGCCTGGGTGAAGGTGAATCCGATAACCCAGCTGGTGGATTCGGTCCGGGGATTGCTGATCGGGGGGCCGGTGGCGGCGCCGGTATGGCATACGGTGGCCTGGGCCGCCGGGTTCGTACTGGTGTTCGCGTCACTGGCGATCCGGGCCTACCGCCGGCGCGCCTAACGCTGGATGAATTCCAGCGCTGCCTCGAATTCCATGGCCGCACCGGCGTCGTAGGCAGCCTGGAATACGTCCGGACCCAACACCGCGCGGACCTGCTCGCCCACGGCCACCACGTCTGGATGGCCGAGGTCGGGCAGGCCCCGAATCATGACCGCGACCCCTAGCAGCGTGGCGGCCCGTTCGGTTTCGCCAGCGGTCTGTTCGGTAATAGCGAGGATGTCGACAACGTTGGCCAAAATGCCACGATCGGCGAATCGGCCGGCGACGGTCACAGCCTTGTGTAGCCGCTCCCGCGCAATATCGACCCGGCTGACGTCGGCATCGACCGTAGCCGCGGCGGCCAGCAGCAACGAATGCAACGCGAACGGGAACAGCGTTTGGTTTTCGGCGTCGGCGAGCAGCTTGTCGGCCAGCCGGCGGGCTTCCTCCAGATCACCGGACCGACGGGCCACCTCGCAGGCGGCAGACTCGACGAACAGCGCGGTCTCCGGCTCGGCGAACCGGCGGGCCAGATCGCGGGCCCGTTCCACCGCCCGGCGGGCTGCCGGAATGTTCCCCAGCCGAGCCTCGTAACTGGCCAGACCGGTCAGCCCCTGGGCCAGGTCCTCGTACGCCTCCAGCTCATCGAGCAGCCCCAACGCCTCGTACTGCACCGAACGGGCGGCCTGCAGATCGCCCCGCAGAGCCTGGATTCCGCACACCGATTCAAGTGTGGCGGCCCGACCCCAACGGTCTCCGATCTCGTGGAATTCGGTCAGCGCCACCTGGAAGTCCCGCTCAGCGTCGCCGGCCCGGCCCTCGTTCTCGGCCCAATGGCCCTGGATCATCAACGCCACGGCCCGAACCCACGGATCGCGGTGAGAACGGAGCTTCTCGATCTCGTCTTTGACCAGCGGCGCGCGCTCTCGCATGATCAACGTGGCGATCGCGGTGATCAGCGCGGCGAACGGATGCTGATCGACGATCTCCGGGTGGGCGCGCCGAATGCGCAACGCCCGGCCCAGCGCCCATTTCGCCCCGACCGCGTCGCCGGAGCCGCCGGCGATCATGGCCCGATCGGCATGGACCAGAGCGCGCGCGAGCGGCGACGCCTCGCCCGGAATCGCGACCGCGTCGTTCAGCCACGCCGACGCCTCGGCCCGGTATCCACGCAGGCTCCAGAACCAGCCCAGCGCCGCGGCCATCCGGACTGCGCCGTCGGCGTTCTCGGTATCGGCGTAGAACCGCAGCGCGGCCAGCAGGTTGCCGTGCTCGGCATCGAGCCCACGCAGCCACGTCATCTGCTCGCGACCGCGCAGGTGCGACTCGGCCATCTCGGCCAACCGCAGGAAGTACCCGGCGTGGGCCCGCCGGATCGACAGGTGCTCGCCGGCGGTGACCAACCGCTCCTGGCCGTAGGCCCGGATCGTTTCCAGCATCCGGTACCGCCCGTCGCCCACCGCCTGCAGCAACGACTTGTCCACCAGTGCGGAAAGCAGGTCAACCACGTCGGCGGCCGGCAACTCGTCGTCGGCGCAGACCGCCTCGGCCGTGGTGAGCGTGACGCCGCCGGGAAATACCGATAGCCGGCGGGCCAGAAGCCGTTCCGGCTTCTCCAGCAGGTCCCAGCTCCAGTCCACGACCGCCCGCAACGTCTGGTGCCGGGGCAATGCGGTCCGGCTACCACCGGTCAGCAGCCGGAAGCGGTCGTCCAGCCGGTCGGCCAGCTCGCGCGGGGTCAACGACCGCAGCCGCGCCGCCGCCAGTTCGATGGCCAGCGGCATGCCGTCCAGCCGCTGGCAGATCTCGCTCGCCTCGTCGCGCCACCGGTCCAGGTCGAAGTCCGGCCGGGCCGCCACCGCCCGTTCTCCGAACAGCTGTACGGCCGGCGCATCCAGCAGCGGCGGTACCGGCCGCAGCGCCTCGCCCGTGATAGCCAGCGGCTCGCGCGTGGTGGCGAGGATCCGCAGGTTCGGGCAGCTGCCCAGCAGCGTGTCGACGAGCGCGGCGGCCGGCCCGATCAGGTGCTCGCAGTTGTCGATCACCAACACCAGCCGCTTGTCGGCCAGTACGGCGATGAGCCGGGTGACCGCGTCGCGGGTATCCGGCCCGGTGTCGAGCAACCCGCGTTCGCGCAGCTGCAACGCTGACAGCACGGCCTGCACCACGTCGTTCGGATCGTTGACCGGAGCCAGCTCGACCATCCACACGCCGTCCGGCGTCCGGTCGAGCAGCCCGGCCCCGACCTCGCTGGCCAGCCGGGTCTTGCCGGCGCCGCCCGGGCCGACCAACGTCACCAGCCGCGACCGCTCCAGCAGCTCGGTGATCGCGGCGACCTCCTCGTCGCGGCCGACGAAGCTGGTGAACTGCGCGCGCAGGTTGGTCTGCGGGCGCGACGAATCCGGTGCGGTCAGCTCGCCGCGCAATACCTTTACGTGGACGGCCTGCAACTCGGGCGAAGGGTCGACGCCGAGTTCGTCGGCGAGGCGTTGCCGGGCCGATTCGTACGAGGCCAGCGCCTCGGCCTGCCGGCCCAGCCGGTACAACGCCGTGATGTGCTGACCGCGCAGTCGTTCCCGCAACGGATGCTCTTCGACCAGCCTTTCCAGCTCGCCGATCACCTCGGCGTGCCGGCCCAGGTCGAGGTCCGCGCCGATCTGGTCCTCAAGGACCGCGAGCCGTTCCTCCTCCAGCCGGCGGGCTGCGGTCGGGGCGAACGGCGCGTCCGTGAGGTCGGCCAGCGCTGGTCCGCGCCACAACGCCAACGCGTCGCCGAACGCGCGCGAGGCGCGGTGCGGGTTGCCGGCGGCCAGCGCCTGCCGACCCGCGTTGGCCCGCCGTTCGAACTCGGCCACATCGGTGCTTTGTACGGCCAGGCGATAACCGGCCGCGGCCCCGCTGACTAAGGCCGGATCGCCCAACGCCCGGCGTAACCGGGACACCAGCGACTGCAGTGCATTCGCCCCGGCCGCCGGCGGGTGCTCGCCCCACAACGCATCGAGCAGCGCCTCGACCGGCACGATGCGGCCCGGCTCGAGCGCGAGCCGGGCCAGCAATGCCCGTAGCCGGGCCCCGCCGATCTCGACAAGACCGTCGACGGGGCCGTCGATAGGGCCGTCCCCGAGGCGTACCTCGAGCGGGCCGAGCAGCGAACAGTGCACGGTCTCAGCGTGTCAGATCCCGCTCTGGTGGAGGTTGCGCCCGGCCAATTCCGCCGAATCCCGACTTATTTCGTATGGTCGATGACGACGGCGGCGTTGTTCGTACCGGTCTTCGGGCTCGTGATGACGCGGACGTGATCGCCCTTGGTCAGCTTGCTGATCGTGGACTTCTGCTTGTCCTTGCGTACGCGGGTCGCCGAGCTCAGCGCGTACGTATGCGCGTAGTGGTCGGGGCTGGTGACGGTCAGGCTGGTCGGGCTCACCGCGCTGACCTCGCCCCGTTGGGTCAGTACGGTTCGGAAGCCGTCCTTGGTCTTGACCGTGAACTGTCCGTGTACGATCCGCCGGGCCCGGCCCAGCCGCGGGTGCGCCTTCTTCGGGGTCTTGTCGCTGGTGACCGAGCTGGTGGTGTGGATCAGCTGGGCGCTCGGCGTGCCGGCTACCTGTGGCGAGGACGAGCTGGAGGCGTAGGCGGCGCCGCCCCCGATTGCTCCGGCGAGTACGACAGCGGCCACGCCGGTGAGCACTAAACGTCGCTTCATCTGCAGATCCGTTTCTGTGTCGGGTTGCTGACAACCTTGAGTCTGGAAGCCCGCAGTATGAGGACGTTGACCGTCATGTTCGGACTCTGTAAAGCCGGTCTGTACCAATTCCCAGCGCCGGTCAGCGGGGAGCACGATGAGGCCGGGCTGCGTACCAGCGCCGCGTAATAAGAAAGGACCGCAATGGACACGGATCCTGCCGGCGGTGGGCTGGTTCTGGTGGTGGAGGACGAGGCGGTCATCGCCGACCTGCAGCGGTTGTACCTGACCCGCGAGGGGTTCGGGGTCCATGTCGAGTCGACCGGCCAGGGCGCGTTGGCCGCGGCCCGGTCGCTGCGTCCGGTCGCGATCGTGCTGGACATCCGGCTGCCCGACCTGGACGGGATGGCGGTCTGCCGGACCTTGCGGGCCGAGGGCGACACCACGCCGATCTTGTTCGTCACGGCCCGCGACGACGAGGTGGACCGCATCGTCGGATTGGAACTCGGCGGCGATGACTACGTGACCAAGCCGTTCTCGCCGCGTGAGCTGGTCGCCCGGATCAAGGCGGTACTGCGGCGGGCCCGTCCGGAGCCGACCGGTTCGGTGGTGATCGGGCCGCTGCGGGTCGACCCGGTGGGCCGCCGCACCGCGGTCGACGGGGTCGAGGTCGAGCTGACCGCGACCGAGTTCGACCTGCTGGCGTTCCTGGTCGGCCGGCCGGGTCAGGTCTTCTCGCGGGAGCAGTTGCTCGCCCACGTCTGGGGGTACGAAGGACTCGGCAGCCGGACCGTCGACGTTCACGTCGCCCAGTTACGGGGCAAGCTCGGCACCGCCAGTCCGATCCGTACCGTCCGCGGCGTCGGTTACGCCGCCGAACGGCAATGAGCAGCGCACGCCGCCGCAGCCTGGGCTTCCGGATTGGCGTGGTGACGGTAGTAGTCGCGCTGACCTCGGTCCTGGTCGCGGCTCTGGTGTCATTCGGCCTGGTCCGGGGTGTGGCGCAACGCGAGGCCCGGAGCCAGTTGGCTCGCGAGGCCGAGTTGGTTGCCGGTCTGGCGCCGCGTCGGGTGGTCGCGCCCCGGGTCCGGAACCTGCTGGCCAGCTCGGGTATCCGGCTGGTGTTGATCGGTCCCGGCGGAGCCGAACGCGGCGTGGCGTTGCCCCGTAGCGATACCAACCGGCTGCTGGCCGGGTCGGCCGTGTCCCGGGTCGAGCGGCTCGACGGGAAATCGGTCCTGGTGGAGGGCCGGCCGCTCGCCGGCGGTGGCGCGATCGCGTTGGTACAGAAGGAACAGTTCGCGCCCAGAGATCAACGCGATTTCTTACGTCGGGAGCTGTTGGCCTGTCTGATCGGGCTTCTGGTCGGGGGCACCGCCGGCGCGCTGGTGGCCCGTCGGCTGGCTCGCCCGTTGCAACACACCGCGGCCGGCGCACTTCGGCTGGCCGCCGGGGAGCGGTCGGTACGGATCCAGCCGGAAGGTCCGGCCGAGGTGGCCGACGTGGCGGACGCGGTCAATACGTTGGCCGGCGAGCTGGAACGCAGCGAGTCGCGGCAACGGGATTTCCTGCTGTCGGTGTCGCACGAGCTGCGGACGCCACTGACCGCGATCTCGGGTTTCGCCGAGGCGTTGTCCGACGGCGTGGCGACAGACGTCAAGCCGGTCGGCACGGTCATTCTCGGCGAGGCCCGGCGGTTGGAACGGCTGATCGGTGACCTGCTCGACCTGGCTCGACTGCAGGCGGCGGACTTTCCGATCGAGCCGGCGATCGTCGACCTGCGCGGCGTACTGCGCGAGAGCGCCCAGGTCTGGGGTGCGCGCTGCTCCGCGGTGGGCGTGGTGTTCCGGCTGGACGAGCCACCTGGACCGCTGGTCGTGCGAACCGATCCGACCCGGCTCCGCCAAATCATCGACGGACTGGCCGAGAACGCCCTGCGGGTAACCCCGGCCGGTGCGCCGATCGTGCTGGCCGGCTGGGCTGCGCCGGGCGAGGCGCTCATCGAGGTTCGCGACGGTGGCCCCGGGCTGTCCGAGCAGGATTTCGCCGACGCCTTCACCGGATCCGTTCTCTACCACCGCTATCGCGGCATTCGGCAGGTCGGGACCGGCCTTGGACTGGCGATCGTGGATCGGTTGGCGACCCGCTTGGGCGGCAGCGCCTTCGCCGGTCCAGCACCCGAGGGCGGGGCCCGCTTCGGGGTCCGGCTACCCGGCCCGGAACAGCCCTGAGGAAATTACCCAGAAAAGACTCGTGCCCCCGACCGGTCGCGGGGGGAAGCGATCGGTCAGAGGCCCGAGGTCTATGGGGGTTGGGACTAGCCCACGATCAGGTGCTGTCCCGGGAAGATCACGTTCGGGTTGGACCCGACGACCTTCTTGTTGGCGGCGTACAGGTTCTGCCAGGTGGTGTTGGCACGCTGGGCGATCTTGAACAGCGTGTCGCCGGACTCAACGGTGTAGCTCGAGCCGGTGGACGAGCTGCTGCTCGCCGCCGGGGCTTCCTGCTGCGCCGGGGCCGCCGGCTGGGCGGCGGGAGCGGCCGGCTGGGCAGCGGGGGCCGGCTGCGCGGCCTGCTGAACCGGGGCGCTGGTGGCGCCACCGTTGGCCGAGGTAAGACCGGCCTTGACCGAGCACACGGGCCACGCGCCGGGGCCCTGGCCGGCGAGGACGCGCTGGGCAACCGCGATCTGCTCTTCGCGGGACGCCTGCCACGCCTGCGCCGCGTACTGAGTGCCGCCGTAAGCGGCCCAAGTGGACTGGGTGAACTGAAGGCCGCCAGAGAAACCGTTGCCGGTGTTGATCGACCAGTTGTTCGTGGATTCGCACGTGGCGACGCGGTCCCAAACGCTGGTGTCAGCGTGGGCGACTCCTCCGCCGATCAGCGGAGCCGCTGCTGCCGCTCCGACGGTAGCCACCGCGACAGCGGCTTTACGCATCTGATGGGCGTCGCGGCGATGGCGGCCCTTGTACGAATAAGACCGCACGACGTTATCCGAGTTGGACATTTCCACCTCTCAACGCCTGCGAGGTGAGCTGTCGGGTTCGGGCGAGAGGATTTGCCCGGCCGTGCAAGCACGGCTTCACCCCAAGGTCTCCGGCCTAAGCCGGACACCGGTTGTCACCTGTGGGTCCCCCGCTCCTGCCCTTGCGATTGCTGGGGCCGTCTCCCGGTGGGCAGGACTAGGCGTACCGGTGACGGGGTCTGCGTATCGCAGCCGGAAGAGAAGCTAGGCAAACCGCGGCCCGGGATCAACTCAGTGAGGGTGCCCTTCCCTGCCCCTTGCGGCTGTTCTCACCCAGAGTTACTCCGCTATGTGGCCTAACTTTGCTACGCCAGATACAGCTACTACGGGGCGTTGATAACAATTCCGATCCGTGCCGTTATCGAGCTGTGATCTAACGCTCAGGCGCAATTCAACTTCTTACGCGGCCATTTGGTAGCGATGGCATAACGCCGTTCGGCGTATTTTCGTGCATCCGAACACTGACGGCTACGAACGAACCAAGGATTCCTCAGATTTAGATAGCCGGCTAGCGAATTATACGAACTAAATCCCGTATGTCGGATTACCGCGACGCCCTCGGACTGCGCAAACTTGGGTGTCGCCACGACATGCGCGCAGCCATGTGCACTCGATCTTTCCCGCTGTATAAGCGATCTACGCCAACATTCCGCTCCGTATACGGTTCGTCCAAGACTGTCACGCTCCGTGAACCGGCTCCGAGAGCAGACGCCGCGCCGGTCGGTTTGGTTGGCGGGGAGCCGAGTGGAGTCCGCGGGTGTGGCCGGGGCCACGTCAGGTCCGGCTGAGTGGAGTGGGCGCCGGCGATCCCGCGCCCGGTGCCCGATCGCGCCGAGCGCTGAAACCTCGGCGAATTTTGTGGCCGGATAGTCCGTGCTGGCGGGGTCGGTTCGAGTTGTTGGCGAGCGGTGTTCGCGTTCCACTGGACTCCGCCGCGGGATAGCTCGACCATCAAGAGATCTACCGCAACGCGAGCCGCCCGGGAGGTGGTCGCGATGGCTTCCTCTACATCCCCGATCCCGCATCGGACCGGACGACGACCGCCGCGCTGGTGGCGGGCCTTGCGGGCCGTCGGCGGAAGGATGATCGAGGTGCACCGGGCTCAGGTCGCGCTATGGGAAAAGGTGTACGCCTGGCCGCCCAGCGACGGAACGCTGCAGTGGGTGGACACCGTGAACGGCCCGGCCCTGCGCGGCAATGTGCTGCCACCGCTGCCGCCCGAGCTACGCGACCTGCGCTGACTCGCAAGGTGATTGCGCAAAATCCACGGTCGTACGTATAGTCCCGATTCAGGTCACGAGTGCCAGCGTCAAGCCCCGGCTTGCTGGCCGGCAACCCTCGCTCCGCGGTGGGGTGCCCCGGGTGAAGACCGGGCCCGAGCACAACCGTGCCGGGCAAGCGCGGGGTCCCGGCAGCGCCTCCACATTCGGGGATCCCCTGGGGTGTGAGGAGCACGCCTGTGTCTGTATTGACGCCAGCACGTATCCCGGAACTGGAGCAGGCCGACCTGGTCGACGCCGGCCTGTCCGTACCGGTGCTGTCCGGCCAGACCGTGCCGTACGCCAACTTCGACTACGCGGCCAGCGCGCCGGCGTTGACCGCTGTCCGGGATGCGATCGCCGACGTACTTCCCTGGTACGCCAGCGTGCACCGGGGCGCGGGGTTGCCCTCGCAGACGTGCACCCGGGCCTACGAGGACGCCCGGGCGGCGGTGGCCCGGTTCGTCGGCGCCCGCCGCGGCATGGCGACCGTATTCACCCGCAACACGACCGACGCGATGAACCTGCTGGCGCACGCGCTGCCGCGGCCGAGCACCGTCGTGGTCTTCGAGACCGAGCATCACGCGACCTTGCTGCCCTGGCGGGGCCACCATGTTGTCCGGTTGCCGGCGCCGTCGAGTCCGGAAGCCGCCTGCCGGGCGGTCGCCGATGCGTTGCGGGAGGGCCCGGTCGGTCCTCGGCTGGTCGCGGTGACCGGTGCCTCGAACGTGACCGGTGAATGCTGGCCGGTACCGGAATTGGCGCGCATCGCCCATGCCGGCGGGGCTCGGATCGCGGTCGACGCGGCGCAGCTGGCGCCGCACCGGCCGGTGGACATGGCCGCCTGGGACGTGGACTATCTCGCGTTGTCCGGCCACAAGCTGTACGCGCCGTTCGGGGCGGGCGTTCTGGTCGGCCGCTCGGATTGGCTGCGGGCCGCGCCTCCGTACCTGGTCGGCGGTGGCGCCACGCGCAATGTCACCGACACCGCGGTGTCGTGGGCACAGGTGCCGGACCGGCACGAGGCCGGTACGCCGAACGTCGTCGGCGCGGTCGCGCTCGCCGCGGCGTGCGGGGCGCTGCGCCGGCTGCCCGATCGGGCCGAACGGGAGGAGGCGCTGTTGGCCCGGCTGCGGCACGGCCTGGCCGCCGTACCCGGGCTGCGTGAGTTGGCGTTGTGGGACCGCGATGCGAGTCGGGTCGGGATCACGTCGTTTGCCCTTGATGGCTGGGACGGGCGGCGGGTCGCGGCGGTGTTGTCGGCCGAGTACGGCATCGGGGTGCGGGCCGGCGCGTTCTGCGCGCACCTGTTCACCCGGCGGCTCTTGGAAGCGGCGAATTGTGCTGGCAGTACGCCGGTGCGGGCCTCGATTGGTCTCGGTACGTCCGAGGAAGACGTCGACCGACTTATATCGGCGCTGCACCGCATTGCCCGCCGCGGCGCCGATTGGTCCTATGTGGAGCGTGACGGGGAAATCGTCCCGGAATCGGATACGCGGCCGCGCGTAGATATATCGGAACGATGGTTCTGAGGGCGGATTGCCTTACGTATCAGGGAAATCAGGGGACCACAATGGTCGGCCACTTTGCCGACCGCACCAATCGGATCGCGATCGAGCCGATAAAACGGTGCTCGCGACCACGGGAATGGCCCACGACGACGGCGTCGGCCTGGTATTTCGCGGCGACCGTCTCTAGTAGCCGGACCGGATCGCCGCCGCCGGCCACGAATTTCCAGGGCACGCCGGAGTCGGCCATATGTTTCTCCACCTGGACCTGGATTTCCTTGGTGACGGCGTCGCCGACTCCGGCCAGGCACGCGTCGACCGTTGTCCCCATCGCCGCCAACACGTAGCTGGGGACAGCGAAGGCGATGATCAGCGTCGCGCCCTGCCGGCGGGCCAGGCCGGTGCCATAGGCCAGCGCGTGGTCCGCCGGTTCGGTCGCGTCGTATCCGACCACGATCACTCGTGGTCCATCGGTTCCCAGTTCGAAGCTCACAGCGAGCTACCCCCTGGTAGCGGCGGGTGCGACGACAGTCCAGGTACGGAAGGTGTGGGGCTGCCGGATCGGCTGATCATCTGGCTCCCTCTCGGTCAGCCACGGGATTCCTAGAGATCCATTGCTTAGCAATGTAAACTATATCGCGATGGACCAAATCGAGGAACCGAACAGGTTAGCGAGCGAGCTGGCACCCCGGCTGGCTCGGATGATTACCACGCTAAGGCGGGACACCGCCAGCGCCGGCATCAGTCGCGTCCAGCTGACCGTACTTGGCGCGTTGCGCCGAGGCGAAGCCCGCCGGATCACCGAGCTGGCCGAGTTGGAGCAGGTTACCCAGCCGTCGATGACCGCGTTGATCTCGCGGATGGAACGAGCTGGCTGGGTCGTCCGTGAGCGGGACCCGTTCGACCGGCGCGGCGTACAGGTCTCGATCACCGAGGCGGGTATTCGCCAGTTCGACGCCGGCCTGAGCGGTTATGTCGACGCGCTGGCCAAACGGCTGGGCCGGCTCAATTCCGTACAACGACAGTCGCTGCGGCGCGCACTCGCGGCGCTCGACGCGGTCCTCGATGAACAAGGAGAACGACTGGCGCAATAGCCGGATGGGAGCGCGCCGATGAGTGCAGGTGCCGAAAGTAGCCTGCTCAAACAACCGAAGGCGGTCTGGGCAGTTGCCTTCGCCTGCGTCATTTCTTTTATGGGCATCGGGTTGGTCGACCCGATTCTGCCCGCCATAGCCAGCGGCCTGAACGCCACCCAGAGCCAGGTTGAGCTGCTGTTCACCAGCTATTTCGCGGTGACCGGCGTCGCCATGTTGGTGACCGGCGTCGTGTCCAGTTGGATCGGGCCCAAGCGCACGCTGCTGGCCGGACTGGTGTTGATCATCGCGTTCAGCGCGCTGGCCGGGTCGTCGAGCACGGTCGGTTCGATCGTGGGATTCCGGGCCGGCTGGGGTCTGGGCAATGCGTTGTTCATCGCTACCGCGCTCGCGGTCATCGTCGGCGCCGCCAGTGGTGGCGTGGCTGGCGCGATCATCTTGTACGAAGCCGCGCTCGGGTTCGGCATCGCGACCGGGCCGCTGGTGGGTGGACTGCTCGGCGGGATCAGCTGGCGGGGTCCGTTCTTCGGCGTGGCAGCACTGATGACCGTGGCGTTGGCTGCCGTCGCGGTCCTGTTGCCGCGCTCGCCGCGCCCCGATCACCACACCTCTCTCCTCGATCCACTACGGGCACTGCGCCACCGTGGCCTGCTCACCATGGGGCTGACCGCGCTGTTCTACAACTTCGGTTTCTTTACCCTGCTCGGGTACGCACCCTTCCCGCTGAACCTCGGCGTACATGGCCTGGGCTTCGTGTTCTTCGGGTGGGGCGTTGTGCTGGCGGTCGCCTCGGTATTCCTGGCGCCCTGGTTGCAGCGTCGCTTCGGGGTGGTGCGCACGCTGTACGTGGTGCTGGCGCTGTTCGCGCTCGACCTCGCCTCGATGGGGTTGTTCACCGACAGCAGGTTGGCGCTGATCTTGGCAGTGGTGGTCGCCGGCCTGTTTCTCGGGGTCAACAACACCCTGGTCACCGAGGCGGTCATGAAGGTCTCACCGGTCGAGCGGCCGGTGGCCTCGGCCGGCTACAGCTTCGTGCGGTTCATCGGCGGAGCGATCGCCCCGTACCTGGCCGGCAAGCTGGCCGAATGGTCCTCGCCGCACCTTCCGTTCTACGTCGGCGCGATCGGCGTGCTGATGGCGATCGTCGTCCTGGCGGTCGGGCGTTCGGTGCTGCACAGCATCGACAGGCCGGCTGCGACCGAGGCCGAACTCGAGCAGGTCGCGGTGAGCTAACCCTGGTCGAGTTGGGCGAGCAATGACTTCGGCGCCACCATCCGGTAGCCGTCCTCCACCAGCTCGGCGATCTCGTCCCAATCGACGTTCGGCACGTCGAGATACACCCCGACCCAGCCGCGGTGGCCGACATACGGCGGTACGAAATAGCGGTCCGGTGCCGTCGTGACCAGCTCAGCCTGGATACCCGCCGGCGCGTTGCACCAGAACGCGAGTCGGTCATCGTGGTGATGATCCGCGTACATTAGGTACTGCTTCTTGCCGCGGACGAAGAAGCTCGGCTCGCCGTGGCTGAGCCGTTCCACAGTCTCCGGCAGCGCGAAAGCGATCCGGCGGAGCTGTTCGAGCGGGTCGTCGTTCACCGGCTAGATTCTGCCGGACACAAGCGTGATCTGACGTAGTCAACTGCCAATCAGAGGGCAGCGTCTTAGCTTGCGGCCGCAACGGGTCGATTCAGCGACGAGGGGTTAGGGCAGGATGATGGCCGTGAGCGCGCCCATCGAGGTCGACCCGCAGGAGTCGACGCGAGGACAGCGTTGGTGGGACGCGTCGCAGCGTAGGACTCCGGCGATGATCGCTGCGCTCACCTGGCTGATCGGGCTGCTCACCGTTGTCAGTGCCCTGTTGCGAGGCCACCACCACCGGTTCGAGCACATCCTGGACTTTCTCGGCAAACCGATCGCTGTGCAGACCACCGCGACCGCGACCGCGTTGCTGATCGCGCTCGGCGTGTTGCTGATGTACCTGGCCTCGGGGCTGAGGCGGCGCAAACGCCGGGCGTGGCGGGCCGCGGTCGCCGTCACCATTGTGGTCGGGTTGTTCCACATCGTGGACAAACTGAACGTCCCCGGCGCGCTGATTTCCCTCCTGTTGATCGCGGTGCTGGTGGTCGCCCGGGACCAGTTCTATGCGCTGGGCGATCCGACCACCCGGTGGTATGCGCTGCGGGTCACGCTCGAGTTGTTCCTCGCCGGCATCGCTTTCGGCATGATCGGGCTCGCGGTCAACCACCGGGCGGTGTTGGGGCATCCGTCGCTGTGGGACCAGTTCGTGCACGTCATCGACGGGTTCGTCGGCGTGGAGGGGCCGGTCCGGTTCCATACGGATCTGGTCGACGACATCGTCGCCTACAGCCTGGTCGCCATGGCTCTGCTGATCCTCTTCGTCGGGTCGTACCTATTTCTACGGTCGGCGCAGCCCAGGGCCGTACTCACCTCGGGCGACGAACGGAGCCTGCGCGCGCTGCTGGAGAAGCACGGCGGCCGGGACTCTCTGGGGTACTTCGCGCTGCGGCGGGACAAGAGCGTGATCTGGTCGCCGACCGGAAAGTCCGCAGTGACCTACCGGGTGGATGCCGGCGTCGCACTGGCCAGTGGCGACCCGATCGGTGACCCCGAGGCGTGGCCGGGCGCGATCGAGGAGTTCCTCGACCTGGCCGCGCAGCACGCCTGGGTACCAGCGGTGATCGGGGCCAGCGAGCAAGGCGCGATCGTCTACTCGCGACACGGCCTGGACGCGTTGGAACTGGGCGACGAGGCCATTGTGGACGCCTGCGACTTCAACCTGTCCGGTCGGCCGATGCGTGGGGTGCGGCAGGCGGTCAACCGGGTGGAGCGCGCCGGCTACAAGGTGCGGGTCCGGCGTACCCATGAGCTGTCCGACGCTGAGATGAACGAACTGGTCTCGGTCGCCTCGGCCTGGCGCGGTGGCGCGGTCGAACGCGGGTTCTCGATGGCGCTGTCCCGGCTCGGCGATCCGGCCGACGGGGAATGCGTGGTCGCCACCGCGCACCTGGACGGCAAGCTCCGCGGCCTGCTGCATTTCGTGCCCTGGGGTACCGATGGGCTGTCGCTGGACCTGATGCGCCGGGACCGTAGCGCCGACAACGGTTTGAACGAGTTGATGATCGTACGGTTGATCGAGACCGCCCGCGACGAGTTGGGCGTGACCCGGGTTTCGCTGAATTTCGCGGCATTCCGGTCGGCGCTGGAGCGGGGCGAACGGATCGGCGCCGGACCGGTACTTCGCTTGTGGCGACGGCTTTTGGTGTTCTTGTCGCGGTGGTGGCAGATCGAGTCGCTGTACCGGTTCAACGTCAAATTCCGGCCGGAATGGCAGCCGCGCTTTCTGTCATTTCCCTCGACCCGGGATCTGCCCCGGATCGCGTTCGCGGCGATGGAGGCCGAGGCGTTCTTCGTACGGCCGCGACGGTTGCAGCGGATGCTGCGCCGGGATGGCTGAGGTTCGCCTCTCGGGGGCGCTTTGCCGGAACGGCCGGGCACCTTGTACGCTCTGCGCGGTGGCCGTGAGGCCGCTTGGGAGGCTTCGCCTAGTCCGGTCTATGGCGCCGCACTGCTAATGCGGTTTGGGTTTATCGCCCATCCGGGGTTCAAATCCCCGAGCCTCCGCCCCTTTCGTACCGATGTCGCCCCGGCCCTCTCGTGAGGACCGGGGCATTGTTCTCGGATCAGGCGTTCTTCTCGTCCCGCCAGGACAGCCAGTCACGCAACGGCGCCAGGTCGTAGTCCGGCCCGCCAATGCCGATCGTGAACAACGTGCTGCCCAGCTCGTGCAGTTGGTTGCCGAGCTTGCCGGGGTCGCCCTCGACGCCGACCGACCGCTCGATCTGGCCCGGGTCGCGACCGATCTCCGCGCAGCGCTTGTCCAGCACTTCGTGCTTGTGCTTGATCGTCTCCGGGTCGCCGAAGCCGTGCCAGATGTCGGCGTGCCGGGCCACCAGGCGCAGCGTCTTCTGCTCGCCGCCACCGCCAATAAGCACCGGGATCTTGCGGGTGGGCTTCGGGTTGAGCCGGTCGAACCGTGCCTCGATCTGTGGCAGGGCCTCGCCGAGCGCGTCTAGTCGGCCACCGGCGGTGCCGAACTCGTACCCGTACTCGGTGTAGTCCTTCTCGAACCAGCCCGAGCCGATGCCGAGGATGAGCCGGCCGTCGCTGATGTGGTCGACGGTGCGGGCCATGTCGGCCAGCAGGTCGGGGTTGCGGTAGCTGTTGCACGTCACGAGGGCGCCGATCTCGACCCGTTCGGTGGCCTCGGCCCAGGCAGCGAGCATTGTCCAGCACTCGAAGTGCAGGCCCTCGGGCTCGCCGTAGAGCGGATAGAAGTGGTCCCAGTTGAAGATCACGTCGACGCCCATTTCCTCGGCCTGCGCCGCGGCGCGGCGGATGGCGGAGTACTCGGCGTGTTGTGGCTGCAGCTGTACGGCGATACGGATTGGTCTAGTCATAGCGGTCAGCCTATGGGACCTGGCGCTGCGTTGCCTCCTGTGATCTCCGTCTGGCCGCGGCACGATCAGGGGATACGGACAGACCGGTCCGGGTCGTAGTTTTGCCGCCATGACCCCACCGATGAGTTCCTACGAGTCCGGCGCAACCCCCTCCTACCAGCAGCCCGCGTATGCCAGGAACTATCAACAACCGGCTTATCCCACCCAGCAACCCTCGTACCCCTACCAACAGCCGTACTCCCAGCCCGCGCAACCGGCGCGTAGTAAGCCTGGCCTCGGCCTGATCTTCGGCATCCTCGGCGCCGCGTTGTGTATCGCATCCCTGGCCGGCGTCCCATGGGCCAGCGGCACCAACTACAGCGACATCTACAAGGCCGTCAAAGACCAGCCCAAGCCTAAGGACTCCGGTGCATCGGCCGCGCACAGCCTGCTGGCCGGAGGCGCGATCGGCTACGCGTTGATCGGCGCCGTGCTGGTTGGCGCGCTGTGGATCACGGGACTGGTGCACCGGCGCAACGTCGGGTACGCACCGCGACCCCGGCCGTTGCTGTGGACCCGGATCATCTTCTGTGTGGTGCAGGCGTTCTTCATCGCCGCAATGCTGTACGGCTTCCTCGAGGCGTACAAGCACCACCTCGGTGACGCCGAGTCCGGCCCGTGGTTGCTTCTGGCCGGATTGGTAAGCATGCTGGCGGCGCTGGCGATCGGCCCGGTGTTGCGTCGCGGCAACGCGGTGGCGCAGCCTGGTGTGTGGGGCGAGCCCCAGTGGGGCGCAGCCCGCTGAACGCCCGGCCGCATGCCGGCCGGAGAAGATATGGCATACTTCTCCGGCGAGCGCTCGTAGCTCAACGGATAGAGCACTTGACTACGGATCAAGAGGTTGCAGGTTCGAATCCTGCCGAGCGCGCGTCTGGTTGAGACAGCCCAAAGGCCCCGTCCCGTAAGGGATCCGGGGCCTTTGGACTGTCCGGACACCGGCGCGCTGGGGCCGGCAAAGATGATCTTTGGCCACAGCTTTGGCCACACGCAGGCTTACAGTCGGTGCCGCGCCCACCCAAACTGGACACGATGAGAAGCGGCCGAAGCGCTCACGTGGGAGCATCCGAGCCAAGGGACCCAACAGCTTCCAGGTGCGCGTCCGGACCAGCACAGACCCAGTAACCGGCAAGCCGCGGTCTAATGATCGTCGAGTAGTGTCACGCCATTTCGCCAGACACGTTCGATTGACTTGGTTGCGTCGATGTCTGTGGTCGGGTCGCCGTCAACTAGTACCAGGTCGGCTCGCAGCCCTGGTGCGATTCGGCCTCTGTCCGGCAGCCGAAAGTGTCTGGCCGGTGCTGCGGTGGCCGTGGTGAGTGCCTCGGTGGGGGTGAGTCCTCCGCGGACTAGAAGGTCTAACTCATGGTGCAGGCTCGCGCCATAGGTCGTGCCCGGGTTATTTGCGTCAGAGCCCGCCAGGATCGGTACGCCTGCGTCCCGCAGGAGACGTACTGCGCCCAGTCCGTAATCCTGAAATTGCTCTTGTCCCTCGACGCTGCTGCAGAGTATGTCCATCCATCTGCTGTCGATGTGCTGTCTCACCCGTGGATCGTTCGCCAGCTTGACACCTTCATGACTGTGATAGACGGCGAGTGTCATTACGACAAAGGTGCCGGCGGACTTGAGGAATCGGGCAAATTCTGGAGTTAGTGGCTGATCGACGTACTGATGGGCTAGACCGTCGGCACCTGACGCGATCGCTTGCTCCACAAAGCGGC
Source organism: Mycobacteriales bacterium (assembly GCA_040414495.1). Lineage (GTDB taxonomy): Bacteria > Actinomycetota > Actinomycetes > Mycobacteriales > QHCD01 > DATAVB01. The sequence goes on along the minus strand of JBEDUI010000158.1, from coordinate 3,729 downwards.
GGGACTGCGCATGGGCGACCACTAGCAGGTCGTGGGAGTGTGCCTTGGCCGTCACCGCAGCAGAAACCTCTGGAGACAGGAACGGAGTGGACTTTCCGATCACAGAACTGTCTTCGATGATTATCTTGAGATATTCAGAGCCTTCGCTGACTCGGGCGTCAACGAACGACTCGACGTCCTCGACGCCATTCAGGGTCGGGTAGTAATCGAAGAACTGGGTCGGGTGGCTGCCATTCACCGATGCGACGATCCCGGCCGAACGAAGATCCGCAAGATCTGACCGCTGAAGCGCCTGTAGCTGCGCAACGAAGCCTGGGTAGCGGCAGCCCATGCACAGCATCGTGGTGACTCCGAGCGAAAGCGCCTGCCGCAACGCTGAGATTCCTTCGTCGAGGGCGCCTTGATCGGGGGTGTGGACGTGGGCGTCTATGAAACCGGGGAGCAGCATGCCGCCGGCCCCGTTGACGACCACACAACCAGCCGGAGCGGAAAGATCCTGGCCGACTTTGACTATTCGGTCGCCCTGGATAAGTACGCAGTCAGCGTCCAGGACGTCAACACCATCGAAAACTCGAACCTTTTTGATGAGAAGTGTCGGCACCCCGGCGATCCTAGCCACGTCCAGTGCTCAATGGAGGAGGCGTTTTCCATGATCGGGGGGCAGTCGGACCGTCAGCTGACTCTCGCTCGCGCAATGTCAATCGGGAACCACTCCGTCACTTGGTGGGGCGTCGCTGCCCGCCAGGTGCTATCGATCGACGCAACGCATTCTGTGCAGGCAGTTGTCGATGTATCTACGGCGAGAGGCTGACCTCTTGAACCCGTAGGTGCGCATCGGCGTTACTCAAGTCGGGTCGTCGCAGGCTCGTATCTTTGTGGCGCCGCAGACGCGGGCGCATATACCGGTCAAGCACGTTTTCTTTACGAGTTCAAAGCGGTTTGCCATGGACGCCGACCGTGTTCGCCGAACCGAATCTCTGTTGCCGGCGTCCATAACCCACTGTCGCTACGCGTGGATGGGTTCAGCCCTCGGCGGCGAGCAGCTTGCCGAGCGCGTCGAGTAGGCCGGCAGTGCCGGTCTCGCGGCCGGCCGCGGCGTCCGGCCCCGGACCGTGCACGCCGTCGAGGTGCACGCCCTGCTCGGTGAACGTGAGCTGGGTCCCCGGTCCGGCGCCGTCGTCGGTCGGCTCGAACACGATCGTGGTGATCGACGTCGAGGCGTGCGCGCCGTCGAGCCACATGTCGTAGGTGTAGACGATCCGTTCGTTGGGCGTGATGTCGGTGTACGTGGCGCGGAACTGGGACAGCGGGCCGCCCTCGCTGTGATGCTCGTCTTCGACAAACACGCCGCCGACCCGGAAGTCGTCGCTGCGCTTGACGTAGACGAAGTCGTCGCTGCCGAACCAGCTGCGCTTGATCTCGAAGTCAGCGAAGGCGGCCCATACCCGGTCGACCGGAACCGGGTACTGGCGCTCGAGCACGAACGTGGCGTGGGTCTGGGTGCGGTCGGTCATGTCAGTCCTCCTGTGTCGAGTGATGCTTGGTGAGGTAGTCGCCCAAGCGGTCGAGCTGGCGTTCCTGCGGGCGGCGATGGGCCACGATCCAGGCGTTGGCCGGGACCAACGCGTCGGGCACGAGCTGGTACGTGCGCACCCGGCCGACCTTCTCCGACGACACGATCTGCGCCGCCTCGAGCACCCGGAGGTGCTGCACGACGGTGGGCAGCGCCATACCGAACGGCTCGGCGAGCTGGCTCACCGAGGCCGGCCCGTGAGCCAGCCGGGCGACCATCGCCCGGCGGGTGCCATCCGCCAGTGCGCGGAACACCCGGTCGAGCTCGGCGCCGCCGTCGGCCTCAGCCGAATACTTAGGCATGTAACTAAGTATCAGTCCCCGGGTGAGGATGTCAAGGGCTTGCTGGGATCTGACGGCCAACTGTCGGCGCCCCACATGGACGGCGCCCGCGACGTGGTGGGCGTCAGCCCGGCCGTGGCCCGCCTTGCCCTCCGCCTTTGACCATTAGCGCGGTCGGAAAATGTCCATTGTGGAATTTGCAAGCCATAGTGAGCGCAATTCATGCCTGGATAATGAGCTGTCTTTGGGTGATGACTCATTCAGTGAGGCAGCCGGTACGGACGATATCTAACGCCTTATGGAGCAATTCGGAACGCAAACGGGGCAGTTATGTGTTTGCTAAAGCGACGGAAAGAAGAGGTCGTTATCGTTCTGGATCAGCGCGCCATTAAGGAATTTGATCTGCGCGGATCTGCTTGTTACAACGCTGAATCTGCGCTGGCAGGCAGCGGATTGCGTATGCACGTGCCTGCGGAATATCACCGGTCAGGCTGAGGCCGGTTGGCAGGAACGGGCCGGGTACGCGCACTCGGCCCGCTGAACCGGGGGGAACATGAAACGGCTTGCTGTCTTATTCCTGGGCGCATTGGTTTCCCCTACTACGCGCCCGGCATGGCACTCGACCACAACGACCCGACGACTATGTACGTCTCCAAGATGGCAGCGAGCGGGCACCGTGTCGTGTATCGGTACGTCACCGCTGATCATGGTGCGACCTGGACGCGATACGCCGTCCCCCAAAACACAGGCGTCGATAATTTGCGGCCGGCGATGCCTCGTGGCGCGACCGACGGGCAGCTTCCGTGCTGTTCATGTCCGGCAGCTATGTCCACTGGGACGGCGATTACCACACTGCCATCGACGGTGGGTGACGCCTGTGGCCGACTGGAAAAGCATCGATAACCCGGCGCTGACGGTCTAAAGATGGGTGGCCAGAACCTCGGTTGCCTGGTCGAAAAATTCTACGATCCAGTCGGCATCGTTGGCCTTACGCGCGCGGTACGCACCGATCATTGTGTCAAGCTGGGCCCACCGGATGACTCGTTCCCGTTCAATCTCGGCGGCGTCAGCGAAGATGGCCAGACGACGTAGCAACTCCGCTTCTGGATTGTCCGCCGCGCGCAGGCTGTCGTGGCCACGGACGAGGACTCGAAAAGAGTCTGCAGCAAGGTCGCCGGCCAGCCCCTTAGGGTCGATCGCAAGCCACGGCTCCCGGTGCGCACGAACGACGTTACCGAAATGAAAATCGCCATGGACCATGGTCTCGGGTTGCCTGCGAGCGAGATCCCGAATTGTCGCAAGAGCCGCGCCCAAGGCATGACTGGAGAGCGGATGGTCCAATGCGTCAGAGTCTGCGCGGAGGTTTTGCTCCCACTCATCGGCTCGATCGGCCAGGCGCGGCAAGTGCGCAGGAGCGGGAATCGCTAGTCGTCGCGCGAGCCGCCCCATTATTTCTGTTGCCTGATATACATCGCCCACATCATCGAGCGTTTCCCACTCGGCCTGCTCCAGCAGCATTGCGAAATGAGCGTCGTCACGTTCGTACAAGAGCACAGCTCCTCGCCCACCCCACGTAGCGAACGCCTCCGCCTCGTACCTATTGCCGGGGTGCGTGAACGAGACTTTCATGACGGCGGGCACACCATCATGACGTTTGACGGGCAGTATGACCCCAACCCCACCGCGCGTGATCGGCTCGACAGCCGTGCATTGCCAGCGTCCCAGAAACTCATCTATCAGGGCCGGAAGCGACTCGACCCACGCCTGCCCGGGCTCACCCTCACGTTCCACTACGCTCCGTGCAAAATCCGCCGGAATCTCAACCATTCGGGCAGCCTATATCGGCAAGCGCCGGAGCCAGCTAAAAGTCGGCGA
>JBEDUI010000157.1:0-3117 GCA_040414495.1 Mycobacteriales bacterium | reverse complement strand
GTGCACCCCGGCTGCACAGCCCCGGCGGCCTGGAGTCAGACACATCACGTGAAGCATTGGGCTGACGGCGGACCCACATCTTTAGACAATCTCGTGCTGCTATGCCACAAGCATCACTGGATTGTTCATCACGAGAGTTGGCAGATCACCTTTCGCAAGGGGATTCCGCACGTTATTCCGCCACCGATCGTCGACCCGTCGCAAGAACCGCGGCGCAACACCATGCACGACCAACCCGGCCTCCCCAGCGGGTAAGCGCGGAGGAAGGAGCAGCGCGCTGGCGCGGTGCCGAATTTGGCGCGCGCCGGAGAGTAGCGAGCACTGGTCGCGGGCGCCGGGTTGAGCCAGAGTGTCCGAGCCCGCCGGTAGGTGAGCTCTGTCCGCGCCCGGGCTAGTCGGCGCCGACCAATGCCAGCAATTCGGCCGGTTCGGCCGGCACCGAGCCACTGGGCGGGGCGGCGGCCTGACCCAACGCGGCCGGCTGCTTCAACGCCGAACCGGTGACCACCGCGACCACCACGTCGGATTCCGATATCCATCCCTCGGCCCGGGCCCGCAGCAACGCCGCGACCGGCCCGGCCGCCGACGGTTCGGCCGCGACGCCTTCGCCGCCCAACAGCCGCATCGCCTCAAACAATCCCACGTCGCTGACCGCTACGGCCCGGCCACCAGAGTCGTAGATCGCCTGCAGCACACGGGTTCCGCCGGCAATCGGCGCATCACCGGCAATGCTCTGCGCGACCGTCCGGCTGGCATCGCCATGCCGGCCGGCGATCTGCGCGCCGGCCCGAAACGCCTGCACCAACGGCGCCGAGGCCTCCGGCTGTACCCCGATCATTCGCGGCAGCCGGTCGATCACCCCCAACTCGTACAGCTCGCGGAACCCCTTCCACGCGCCGACCAGCCCGCCGCCGGTCCCGACCGGATGCACCATCACATCGGGCGGATTCCAATCCAACGCTTCGCAAATTTCGTACGCGTACGTTTTCATTCCCTCGTGCCGTACTGGATTGATGAAGTTCACGAACGAATACCGGCCGGCCTGGGCCAACGCGGCGACGCTGTCAAAAATGTCCACACTGGACTGGTATTGCAGCCGTAATACCCGGGCGCCGGACAGGCTGATCGCGGCCACCTTCGTATCATTGGCCGACTCCTCGACCAATACCGTGGCCTCAATTCCGGCCCGGGCCGCGTACGCGGCGAATGAGGCGCCTGCATTGCCTGAGCTGTAGGTGAAAGCGCGGCGTACGCCAAGTTCGTGCGCGACGCTGACAGCGACGGAAAAGCCGCGGTCCTTGAAACTGCCGGTCGGCATCAATGCGTCGTTTTTCACCAACAAACCGGGAATTCCCAACCGGGCCCCGAGCCGGTACGCCGGCAGCAGGGGAGTATCGCCCTCGCCCAGCGAAATCGATCCGTTGCCCGGTAATAACGCGCCCCACCGCCAGATCCCACTGCCGCGGGCCAAAGCCGCCCGATCGATCAGATCAGCTCCGGCCCGGCGCAGGTCGTAATTGGTCTCCAGCAGCCCACCGCATTCCGGGCACAGCATCGTGCGCGAATGTAGGGGCACTTCCCGGCGGCAGTCGTCGCAGACGTAATGCGTGGCAAGGCTCATGGTTGCTAGACCTTAGGCTTTCCCTCTGAGCTGTCGATCGCGAGGCGGAGGACCGACGATGCACGACCCCGCGCGGATTCTGGCCCGGGCCCAGGCGGAGCGGGTATTTTCCGGTGCCGCCTGGGCCGCTGGTACGAGTGCGGGCACCGTGCTCAGCGGCCGGATCGGGACGCTCCGCGACGGTGGCGAGTCGGTCGGCCCGGAGACGCGCTGGGACCTCGCCTCGATCACCAAGCCGATCGTCGGGCTCGCCGTGATGTCGCTTGTCGAGGCCGGCGCATTGACCCTGGACGATCCGGTCGCCACGCATCTGCCGGAGTACGCCGGTACGGACAAGGCCGGGCTCACGCTGGCCGAATTGCTCACCCACACCTCGGGGCTGCCCGGGCAGCAGCCGCTCTACCGCGACAACGCCAGCGCGGAGGCATTGCTGGAGGCCGTAGTCCGGCTGCCGCTGCGATTCGCAGCCGGTACGGCGGTTGAGTACAGCTCGCCCGGGTTCATGATCGTCGGGCAGATCGCCGAACAGGTCAGCGGAATGCGGTTGGATACGTTGGTCACGGAGCTGGTCGCCCGCCCGGCCGGTATGGACCAGACCGGCTTCGGTCCGGTCGAGAATGCGGCGGCGACGGAGGACTGTCCGTGGCGCGGGCGGATCGTGCAGGGCACCGTGCACGACGAGAACGCCGCCGTACTGGGCGGAATCGCCGGCCATGCCGGGCTGTTCGCCACGATCGACGATATGGCCCGGCTCGGCACCGCGCTGTGCCGCGGCGGGATCGGGGAACGCGGCCGGCTGTTGACCGAACGGACGCTGGCCGTGATGATCCAGCCGCGGACCGACGGATTAGGGCTGCGGCGAACGTTGGCCTGGCAGGGCCGCGACCCGTACCGCTGCAGCGGCGGCGATCTGCTCACCGCGTCGGCGTACGGCCATACCGGCTTCACCGGGACCAGCCTGTGGATCGATCCGGAACTCGACCTGTTCGTCGTACTGCTGACCAACCGCGTCCATCCGCGCCGGGATTCCGACGCCATAGTGCGGCTGCGCCGGACATTCCACAACGCCGCGATCAGCGCCGTATTGGCCGGCCGATGCTGACCGGCCAGCCGCTGCAGGTGGTTGGTACGGACCGTATCGTGCAGGTCGCGCCCGGGGATCCGGTGACGATTGTGCCAGCCGCTGGTCCGGTGAGCGGGTATATCGGCCCGGGCTGGGTTGATCTGCACGCGCATGTTTACGACGGAATGACGTCGCTGTCGGTGCATCCGGACCGGGTCGGGTTGTCCACCGGCGTACATCTGGTCGCCGACGCCGGTAGCTCCGGAGCGGCCACTGTGGACGGTCTGGCCCGGTATGTCCGGCCGAGCGCTCAGACCGGGTTGCGGGCGTGGCTGAATATCGGTTCGCACGGGTTGGTTGATTTACGGGAAACCGCGGATATTCGGCTGATTGATGTCGATGGTGCGCTGGCCGCGATCGAACGGCACCCGGA
>JBEDUI010000156.1:0-16592 GCA_040414495.1 Mycobacteriales bacterium | reverse complement strand
CAACAAATACCTGATCCGGCGCTTGCACTCGGCTGCCGCCAAGGCGAGGCGCGCAGCTTGCAGCGGTCCGATGTCGAACTCGAAAACGGAGCCTTGACAGTCCGGGGGCCCTCCAACGTCCAAAGTGGAGACACGGATGCGGCCACGAGCACGCCGGCTACTGCGGCGCACCGATCTGGGCATCCCCGACGACGACCCGGAGGACGGCTCTGCCGGCGCGCTGATAGCCGCCTTGACAAGAGCCAATTCAGACCGAACGCCGGGGCGGTCCGAATTGGAGTGGCCCGGCGTCGGGCCGATCAAACGGCGGTGGCGGTGGGATTCGAACCCACGGTGGAGTTGCCTCCACACACGCTTTCGAGGCGTGCTCCTTCGGCCGCTCGGACACGCCACCGTCGGCGAGACTACCGGACTGGGGATGGGGCCCGCTTGGTCGGGCTACCCCACGGCTACTCGGGGCCTCGGTGGGTCGCGAAGAAGTCCCGCAGCAGCGCCCCGGATTCGTCAGCCAGTACGCCCGGAATCACCTCAGGCCGGTGGTTGAGCCGACGGTCGCGCACCACGTCCCACAGCGATCCGACCGCGCCGGCCTTCTCGTCCACCGCGCCGTAGACGATGCGGTCGACCCGGGCCAGCACGGCCGCGCCGGCGCACATCGTGCACGGCTCCAACGTCACCACGAGGGTGCAGCCAGCCAACCGCCACGAACCGAGCGCGACCGCCGCCCGGCGCAGCGCCACCACCTCGGCGTGCGCGGTCGGGTCGCCGGTCAGTTCGCGTTCGTTGCCGGCGGCGGCCAGCACCGTACCGGCGCGGTCCACAACGACCGCGCCGACCGGAACGTCGGAGCCACCGGGCCGGGCGGCCTGTAACGCGCAACGCATCCAGGCCGTGTAGTCGGCGGTGTCAGGCACGCACCGCTTCAAGCTCGTCCAGGAAACCGGCCTTCTCGGCGATGCTGGCCACAACGTCCGAAGGCAACGTTCCCTCGGCGTTGCACAGCCGGACCAGAGCCGCCTGCGAAGTACCGAGATCAGCCAGCAATCCCGTATCGCCGACCGGGTCGGAATCGTGGCCGGACGGCGTGTCATCGTCGTCCTCTTCATCCGAGTCGTCGAGCGCCGTGCCGTCCAGCAGCAGGGCGGGAATCGCGAAGCTGTCGATGGCATGACCGTCGGAGACGAACACCCGCGGTTCGTCGTCGACCTCGTCAACCCGCACGATCGCTAGGTATTCATCCTCCTCGTCAACGAAAAGCAGCGAGGTGTCCGCGCTTTCGTCGACCGACCGGATGACGTCGACCACACCGTCGATGTCGTCCGCGTCATCGAGAGAGACCTCGTGGGCCGCCCAGGTATCCGAATTTCTGGTCAAGACCGTGGCGACGTAAGACACGACCTTCCTCCGAAACAAGCGTCAAGAACGGGGATCGAGAGGTGGATTGCCCACAACTGCAGCGTAAGCGTCGGCGAAGCCGGCGCGACGTGCAATCGCCACAATCATGTCATCCACATAGAGGTCCAGATCATCGAGGATGGCTCGTAACTCTCGCTCATCCAAACCGAGATCGGAGAATATCGACAGATCGCCAATAGGCCACACATCGTCCAATTCGTCGTCGGTCGGTGGCTCTTCCTGTAGGAAGTCCAGCGCCTCCCGGGCCAACTCGTAGTCCACCGCTGCGGTGATGTCGGAGAGCAATAGTCGCTCCTCCCCGGCGGGTGTGGATCGAAGTGCGACGAAGAACTCGTCGTCCACATTGGCCAGTACGCAGCCCCGCCCGTCCCCGGGCTGGCGGTGCAACGCATCCAGACACGCGTCGAGGTCGTGCAGCAAGGCCCGCGGCAGTTCCTCGCACTGCCAGATCCCGTTCTCGCGGTAAGCGATTACGGCTAGACCGTCGCTTGCGCTGGCCATGGCACGCTCCTTGGACCGTCTGGTCGGATCGTCGCAGATTCAAGCAGGCTCGGCACGGTCAGGGCGGCCATTTTCACGGCACGGGTGGGCCCGCCGCGTCGTATCCGATGGAAATGCTGCGTTCCACCAGCCGGTTCAAACCGGTCCGGGTTGCCACGACCACCGGCTGGTCGTTTTCCGCCAGCCGCGACTTTGGCCGCGGTGCCCAGTCCACCCATTTCTCGCCGCGCCGGCCCAGGCCGAGCACGCGGACCTCGCCGAGCTGCTCGATCTCGGCCAGCGGCTTATCGATCAACGGCGAGCCGGACCCGATAGGTACCTCGGCCACCAGCAGTACGTGCCGGGCCACGCCGATCGTGTTGATTACGCGGCTTTCGGTCATCGCCGTGGCAAAGGACGGCGCGGAAAGGGCCGACACACTGCGCGAGCGGGTGATGTTGTAGCTCTCCTGCACCCGGGTGGCGAAGTCGCCGTCGAAGAGCCGCAGCACAATCCGTAGCTCCGGCTTCAGCTCGCGGGCGGACAGCGCCGCCCGCAGATTGGTGATGTCGTCACTGGTCAACGCGAGCAGCGCTCGGGCGCTGCCGACGTACGCCTCTCGCAGCGTCGCGCGGTCGTTGACATCTCCGAAGACGATCGGAACCCCCAACCGGCGGGCGATCCGCACTCCGCGCGCCTCCGTGCTCCGTTCCACGCACACCACCGGCAGACCCAGGTTGTGCAGCTGCTCCAGCACCCGCGACCCGACGTTGCCCAGTCCGACCACGACGAAATGATCGCGCACCGGCCCGCGTAGCCGCCCCAGCGTCTGGGCCAACCGGCCGGCGAACACCGTCTCGACCACGGCCGCGGTGGCCACCGGAATCAGCGCGATGCCGGTGATCGTCACCAGCGCCTCGGCGACCTTCTGCACCGTGCCGCCAGCGTCGTCGGGCTGCGCGGCGCCGGCGGCATCCAGGACCGACAGGTACACCGCGTTCCACCACGAATAGCGATGTCCGGTCGTGGCGAACGCGATCGCCGCCAGCACCAGCAGGGTCAGGAACGTGATGAGGAAGATCAACAACGTCCGGTCGATCAGCCGGCCCAGCCGTCGTAGCCCGGCAATGCCGAATCGTCGTCGGCGGCGGTGTTCGCTGAACGGGTCGCTGGGGGTGCCGTCGGCCACCGCCAGGACCAGGTTGGCATCGTCCTCGTTGTCCGGCAGCAGCACCGGCGACGCCTCGGGCGAAATCGTAGCCAGCCCGCATACGATCCGTTCGCCGGTCACCTCCGAGCGTTGCGCCACCCGCAGCGTGCGGCCCTGCATGTGCAAATGGGTCGGGGCCAGTTCATCCAACGCATCGGCGATGAACCACGGCGCCGCGACCTCGGAGTCGGACAGGATCGCGCAGTCGGAGAACATTGCCGCCAGCTGCCGCCCCAGCTGCACGTCGAACATCCGCAGCACGATGCGCAGATCCGGATTCAGCTCCTGGGCCCACATCGCGGCGTGAATATTGCCGACGTCGTCCTGGTTGACTAACGCCAGCGCCAACGCCGTGTCGATGCGGGCGGCCTGCAGCACTTCCTTGGTCAGCTCGGCCGACTCGACGATCCGTACGCCGTCCATGCGGGAGATCTGCGGACCGTGGTTACGCCGTTTCGAGGGCAGAATGACCGTGACCTCGCCCCCGAGCTGGTCAAGCAACTCGCCGACCAGCCGGTGCGCCAACGGATTGTCGCCGTGGACGACGTAATGCTTGCGTCGCTGATTCCAACGGATGCGTCCAGGCACTTCACCGATCCTAGATGGGGCATCGCCGTCAGGCTGCTACATGTCGGAAATCGGCACACGTACGGCGATCGAATGGTCACTCGATGCCAGTGTGCCGGTCGGCGGCAATCGACGGAAAATTCCCGTCCGTACGGCTACTGTCCAGTGCTGTCACCCTTCACTCAGGCGGAGCCGGAAGCGCGATGAGCACTGTCGTGGTACGGGGTTTGCGGAAGAGCTACGGACCGGTCGAGGCCGTACGTGGTGTCGATTTCACCGTGGCCGAGGGCGAGATTTTCGCGCTGCTCGGGCCGAACGGGGCCGGGAAAACCACCACGCTGGAGATCCTGGAAGGCTTCCGGGGGCGCGACGCCGGCACGGTCGAGGTGCTCGGCTTCGACCCGGGTGAGCGACGCACCGCGCGGGCGCTGCGCGAGCAGATCGGCCTGGTACTGCAGGACATCGCGGTGGAGCAGTACCTCACCGTGCGCGAGACGATCACTCGCAATGCTGGCTACTACCCGGCCGCCCGCGACGTGGCCGAGGTGATCGAGCTGGTTGACCTGACCGGTAAGGAGAAGCAGAAGGTCAAGGACCTCTCCGGTGGCCAGAAACGGCGGCTGGATCTGGCCCTGGGCATCGTCGGCAATCCGCGCCTGCTGTTCCTCGACGAGCCGACGACCGGCTTCGACCCGAGCGCCCGTCGCGGCGCCTGGGAGCTGGTTGGCAACCTGCGGTCGGTCGGGATGACGATCCTGCTCACCACGCACTACATGGATGAGGCGCAGGCGCTGGCCGACCGGGTCGCGGTGATCTCCGGCGGTCGGATCGTGGCAGCCGGAACGCCGGCCACGCTCGGCGGCCGCGATACCGCGCGCAGCCGTATTTCGTTCGGAATTCCGGCCGGCCTGGACGGGGCGGCGGTGCCGATTCCGTGGTCGCCCGGGCCCGACGGGCGGGTGGTCATCGAGGTCGAGGAGCCGACCCGGGCGTTGCACGAGCTCACTGAGTGGGCGCTGCGGCACGAGACCACGCTGCCCCAGTTGACCGTGGAGCGGCCGACGTTGGAGGACATTTACCTGCAGTTGACCTCTGTATCGGAGCCGGCATGACGAATTCGGCGGTATTCCGGCGCAGCGACCGAGCGCTGTTCTGGCACCAGATCCGGTACGAACAGCTCAGTTTCTGGCGTAATCCGCAGGCAGCCGGGTTTACGTTTGTTTTCCCGGTCCTGACGTTCGTTATTTTCGGACTGGTATTCGGAAATAAGCCGGACGGGAGCATGGGCGGTGTTTCGCCGCTGCAGTACTACACCGCTACCATCGCCGCGTTTTCGGTGATGGGCGCGTGCTACAGCCAGTTGGCGACGTCGCTTTCTTTTCGCCGGCAGTCCGGAGTTCTCAAAAGAATACGTGCCACGCCATTGCCGGCCGGCGCCTATTTCGCCGGGCTGGTTGTGCATTGCATTGTGGTGAGCGCTATCGAGGTCGCGACGATTCTCGTAATGAGCGCGATTTACGGGGTCACCATGCCGAGCCGGTGGGTGGACATCGCGCTGACGTTGATCGTTGGTGCGGCGGCATTTTGCGCGATGGGCGTCGCGGTCGCCTCATTGATCAGCAACGCCGAGGCGGCGCCCGCGGTTGTCCAATTCGTTTTCTTCCCGGTGATGTTTCTGTCCGGCACGTATTTCCGGGTCAACGCGAAATGGCTGAACAACGCCGCTGATTTCCTGCCGGTCCGGCCGTTCAACCGGCTATTGCTGAATGCGTTCGCGTACAACCAAGGCTTGCAGCTGCGATATGTCCTGACACTGGTCGCCTGGGGTCTGGTCGGCGGAGTGGTTGCCGTCCGCCGCTTCCGCTGGGATCCCCGCCCAGAATGACCACGACGTTCTCGACTCGGTTGCGATCTACGAATTGTCCGACATTCGTGCGATGCTCAGGACATGAGCTCCGAGAGCGGTGGAGACGGTGGTGACCGTCCCGGCATATCGGACCAGCCACAAGATCGGCGGGAACGACTCGAACCGCTGAAGGCCGAGCGCTTAACGTTGACGCGAGGCATGGCTGAGCGCCTGGACGAGTGGGATCGGGTTCGGGCAGAGGCCATGCTGCAGAGTCGGCTCGAGAACCGCGCGGCGGAAACCGAGCGCAGCGACCGGGGCTCGGACAGCGCCGCACGCCCCGAGCGTGATCATGAATCGGAACCCGATGCCCGGCGTCGCCAGCAAGCGGTCGAGCTCGAGCCTGAGGCCCGCGAACTTCCCGATCACGAACGAGTGGCCGAGGCGATCTGCCAGCGGCTGGAAATTTCCGACCCCGAAAAGCAGCGCGCCGTAGGGGAGGTTTACCGAGTCACTCGGGAGAACACCGCGCCATTCTTGGTAAAGGTCACCGACGACATGCTGGGAGATCTGCGAACTGACGCTCAGGAGTCTCCGGATCTGAGGGCGGTTTTCCTCGGCCGCGATGGGCACAGTCTGGCGATCGCGGCCCGACGGCTGGACCCGAGGTTCTACGCCGCACACGGGCGCGAGGTCGTGCTATCGCGCGCGGTCGTCGAGGCCGCTGTACAGGATCTGGAGGTCAACGCCGGTAAGGATTTTCCCGAGCTGAGCGATTTCCGAGCAGCCGGTAGGAAAGTGGATCCCAACACAATCGACGGTGCCCGACAACGGTTGACCGAGTACTTACAGAGGTCGGACGTCCCCGTAGGCGAGCGCGACCGGCAGATCGTCTTGATAGATACGAGTTTCAAGGGCACCGTGCAGGAGCTGATGACCGGCGTCTATCCAGCGACCAAATTCCAGGGTCGATATGTGTTCTACGGCCAGTCGCCTCACGACCCACACCCCGGAACCAAGACGGGGTACGCGGTGCACCTGGGTGCTGACCACAGCGCGGGCGGCCGCCCCACCAGCGGTCAGCCCTACGATCGAGCCTCCACACTGTCTCATCAAGACGCGATCGGCGCGGTGGAGGAGACACTGCATGGCTCGTGGTCCAGCCCCAAACGAATAAGTCCATCCGACGGACCCGAGCAGTACCGACTTCGCGAGGACCCCGACCCACTAGACGGCCTCAACCCGATCAGGGTCGCCGAACCGTACCGAGACCCGCTGGTGCGCGAGGCGTCCTACGACGCTGCATTGTTGGCCGTGGCGCACTATGCCGATCACATTTCCCAGCAACGCACCAACTACGTCGATACGCGCAACGAACTACAGACCGGATTCGACCGGTATACCGAGCGGATCCGATCGTGGATCTGTGGCGATAGCGTCGATGACCCCGGCTTTGCGACCGTGCTGGATTCGTTCGTACGGCGCGCTGACAAAGCCAGCGTCAACAGTCTGGCTCGGGCTATCGAAGAGACAGGGCGCAGCGCGGTATCAGCAAGGGAAGTCTGGACTGCCTACGATGGCGCCGGCAGCTCGCCGCAGGAGAAGCAAGCGTTCGTCGCTGCATTCCGCGACCAGCATGGCATTGACGGGAAGGACGACAGATGACCGGAGACGACGTCAACCGGACCCGCGACGCCATGCGGACGCACGCGGAGCGATACGCCGACCTTGGCCTGGGCCCAGAGGCACGCGACCTGGCCGGATTGCCCGACTTCCCGCCCGCGCCCTCCTCGCTGCCGTTGATTCTCGACACCGATATCGGCGGCGATCCGGACGATGCGTTCGCGCTCGTCGTCGCCGCGCAGCTGCCCGAATTGACGCTCGTCGTGACCAGCGACGAATACGCCGGCCGGCGAGCCCGGCTGGCCCGCCATCTACTCGATCTCCTCGGCCGCGCCGACGTCCCCGTCGTAGCCGGCCGCGACCTCGGCAACACCCGATACTGGGCCGCCGACGGTCTGGTGCCGGACGATGCGTCCGACCAATCCACCGACGTCGGCGCCGCGGTCGACGATGTCCTGGCCCGCCAGCAAGGACCGGTCCGCTGGCTGGGCATCGGCGCCTGGTCCAACCTTGCCGACCTGCTGACCGACCAACCCGACCTCGCGCAGCGACTCACGGTGACCTTGATGGGCGGCGGCCTGAACTACCGGCACCCCGACCGGGCCGAGCACAACATCCGGCTCGACGTCGACGCCGCCCGCACCGTACTCAGTCGGGCCACGCGGCCGTGGATCGTGCCGTCCGACGTGACTTTTCATCCTGACAACGAGGTCACCACCGCCTCACCCGAATACGGCGTACTTGCCCAGACTGACGCGCCGGCCTGGGCGATGCTGCTGCGGACGTACGTCGACCAGTGGTTCGCCCGCTTCCACGCCGGAACGATGCAGCACGACGCGATGGCCCTCGCGCTGGCGATGGGCCTGCCGTTCCTCGACGCGACCCTGACCGGCGTCGACCTGGATCCCATCGGCCGGATGATCACCGGAGCTAAGCAGGTCTTCCTGACCCGGAGCGTGGACTACCAGGCCTTCCGACGGTGGCTCCGAGACCGGCTGCAGAACGCCGCCGATACGTACGTCGTAAGCCACAGCAGTACCAACTAAGGCCCGTAAGGCGCGTACTAAGGACCTAAGGACCCCCGCTAAGGACTCTGAGCTGCAGCAACGCTGCGTTCTCCCGATGCCGGACCTCCCGCCTTACGGCGAACCTCGATGTATCGGATCGAGGAGGACGAGATGTTCAGCACAGAGATCAACCGCCGCATCGCCCAGCAGCACATAGCCGACCTGCACGCCCAAGCCGAGCATGCCCGGCTGGCCAAGTCGGCGCGCGGGCCACGGCGGCGGGTCCGAAGCCTGCTACCGGTCCGGACCAAGACGACCAAGGTCGCCGCCCGCCCGGTCTACGACGACGCCTGCTGAGCTGCTGAGCCAAGGAAAGGAGCGGGCCGTATGTCGGCTGTGGATGGCATGCTGACGGACATGGCTGGCCGGATCTGCAGCCCGGTCTTCGTCGGCCGGGCCGAGGAGCTCAAGACCCTGACCGCCGCGTTCCGCGCGGCGGCCAGTGGTCAACCGAGCATGGTCATCGTCGCCGGGGAGGCCGGGGTCGGAAAGAGCCGGCTCCTTGAGGAGCTGACCGACTCGGTCACCGCCGACGGTGCCCGGGTCCTGCTCGGTGGCGCGCTGGAGCTCGGGGCGGAGGGCCTGCCTTACGCCCCGTTCACCGCTGCCTTACGCACGTTGGTCCGCGAGGTCGGCGCTGATGCGGTACGGGCCCTGGTGCCGGACGCCACCGAGCTGGGCCGCCTGCTGCCCGAGCTCGGCCCGGGGTCGCGGCACGACGAGATCGGGTCGGCCCGCGGCCAGCTGTTCGAGGAGTTCCTGCTGTTGCTGGAACGGCTCGGCGAGCAGGCTCCGCTGGTGCTGGTCCTGGAGGACCTGCACTGGGCCGACCGGTCAACCCGCGAACTGCTGGTATTCGTGATCCGCAGTCTGCGTACCGCCCGGGTGCTCCTACTGGCCACGTACCGTTCCGACGACCTGCACCGCCGGCACCCGCTGCGCCCGCTGCTGGCCGAGCTGCCGCGCATCCCGCACGTCGAACGGATGGAGCTCGAACGCCTCAACCGCCGCGATGTCGCTGCCCAGGCGGCCGGCATCCTGGGCCACGATCCCAACCTCCAACTCGTCGACACGCTGATGGACCGGGCCGAGGGCAACCCGCTGTTCGTCGAGGCGCTGCTCGGTTGTTCGGACCAGGCCCAGTGCGACATCACCGATTCGCTGCGCGACCTCCTGCTGCGCGGTGTCGAACGCCTCCCCGAGCCGGCGGGGCAGGTTCTGCGAGTGGCCGCCGCGGCCGGCAACCGGGTCGACTACCGACTCCTGGCCGCGGTCTGCGATATGCCCGAAAGCACGCAGGCTGAGGGACTTCGGGCCGCGGTCGAAAGCAACGTACTGATCTCCGACGAGAACACACTGCGCTTCCGCCACGCGTTGATCCAGGAAGCGATCCACGACGAGCTGCTGCCCGGTGAACGCATCACGCTGCACCGCCGGTACGCCGAGGCGCTGGAGGAGAACCCGTCGCTGATCGGCGAGGGCCGGGTGCAGATCGAGATCGCGCACCACTGGTACGCCGCCCACGCCGCCGATCGGGCCCTACCCGCCGCGTGGACGGCGGCGGCCGCGGCGGAACGTTCGTACGCCTACGCCGAGCAGTTGGCGTTGCTGGAACGGGTGCTGGCGCTGTGGGAGCAGGTGCCGGATGCGATCGACGTCGACCACGTGACCTTGCTGCGCACGGCCGGCACCGCGGCGTACCTCAGCGGCAACCCGACGCGTGCCGCCGCGTACGCGACCTCCGGGCTCGCCGAAGTCAATCCCGATGCCGAACCGCTGCGGGCGGCCGAGCTGTATCTGCTGCGTGGTCGTTCCCGCCAACAGCTGTCCCGACTCGACCAGGGCGAGGATTACTACAGCGCCGCCGATCTGGTGGCGGGCCAACCCGAGGGCCCGCTGACCGCGCAGGTGCACGCCCGGTTGGCCAACCTGCAGTTCCTGATCGGGGCGAACGAGGCGTCCGGGCGGAGCGCCCGGCACGCGTTGGAGCTGGCCGACCGGCTCGGGCTGCCGGCCGTCGCCTCCGACGCGCTGATCACGCTGGCCAGCCGGGACGCCCAACGCGGCGACATCGAGTCCGCGTTGACCCGGTTCGCCGAGGCCGAGCGGATCGGCTCGTCGGTCGGTGCCACCGAGCAGTTGCTGCGCTGCGCGATCAACCACACCGATGTGCTGAACCTGGCCGGTCGGTACGAGGAGGCCATCGAGGTGGCCCGGGCCGGGATCGCCCGGGCGCGAGCGGCGGGGTTGCACCGCACGCTCGGGGCGTTCATCGGCAACAATCTGTCCGAGTCGTTGATCTCGTTGGGCCGGTGGGACGAGGCCGAGGCCGTACTGACCGAGGCTCTGGCTCAGAGTCCGGCGCCGAATACCGAGGGCTTCCTGGTCGGGCAACGGGCGATTCTGCTGTTGGGTCGGGGCCGGGTCGAGTTGGCCGCCGGCATCGTCGAACGCGGTCTGAGCATCCGTGACCCCAACGACCCGATCACCCAGAACCGCGCCAGCCGGGCCCAGCTCGATACCCGCATCGCGTTGGCCCACGGCACGCCGGCCGAGGCGTTGGACCGGGTCACACCGCTGCTGTTGGAGACCGATCCGCCGCTGGCCAGCCGGCACGCCTGGACGCTGCTGGTGCTGGCGGCGCAGGCGTGCGCGGAGCTACGACTACAGGCGGTCGCGATGCACCGGCTGGATCAGGTCGCCCGGGTCGAGGACCTGCTGGTCGAGCTACGGGCCCGGGCCGACCAGGCGAGCGTCGATACCCCGACCGCGGCCGCGAGCCGGCAGATGTTCCTCGCCGAATGCGGCCGGGCCACCGGCGAGCCCGGGTACGCGGCCTGGGATCGGACCGCTGAGATGTACGGCGAATTCCACCAGCCGTACGAGCAGGCGTACGCGTTGTTCCGGGCCGGCGAGGCGGCGCTGGCGGCTGGCGACCGGGAAACCGCGCAGTGCCGACTGGCCGCCGCCCGGGTGAAGTCGGCCGCGCTACGCGCCGTACTGACCGCCGAAATCGACGGCCTGGCCCAGCGCGGGCGGCTGTCGATCGTGGGCCAGGCGCAGCCCGCCCCGACCGACCCGCGCGCGGCCTACCGGTCCGCGACCGGGCTGACCGAGCGCGAGATGGAGGTGCTCAGCCTGCTGGCCGCCGGGCGTACCAACCGGCAGATTGGCGAGGCGCTGTTCATCTCGCCGAAGACGGCCAGCGTGCACGTCTCCAACATTCTGGCCAAGCTCGGCGTGGACAGTCGTACGGCCGCGGCCGCGCTGGCCCATCAGATGCGGCTCTTCGAGGGCAGCGAGGCTAGTTAAGACCGACGCGGGCCGCGGCCGCCGCCCAATCGGCGGCCCGGCCCGACGGCTCGTACCGCCGTACCTCCTGCGTCGCCCCGACCAGCCGGCGCATATCGGCCAGATCCCCGACGACACCGAGCGAACGGGCCTGCACCAGCACGTTCCCGATCGCGGTCGCCTCGACCGGACCGGCTACCACGGGCAGACCACAGGCATCGGCGGTGAGCTGACACAGCAGTTCGTTACGCGAGCCGCCGCCGACGATGTGCACGGTGTCCAGGTCGCGCCCGGTCAGCTCGGCCGCCAGTCGGATCACCTCGCGATGCCCGAGGGCCAGGCTGTCCAGAATGCAGCGCACAACCGCCGGCGGGGTCTGCGGCGGCGTCTGGCCGGTGCGCCGGCAGGCGTCGGCGATCCGGGCCGGCATGTCTCCGGGCGGCAGGAACTCCGGCGCATTCGGGTCGACCACCGCGCCGAACGCCGGCTCCCGCGCGGCCTTGGCCAGCAGCTCGGCCAGGTCGGTATCAAGCCCGTTCTCCCGCCAGACCCGCAGGCTCTCCTGCAGCAGCCACAACCCCATCACGTTGCGCAAATACCGGATCGTGCCGTCCACGCCGCGCTCATTGGTGAAGTTGGCCGCCCGTCCGGCCGTGCTGCGTACCGGCGCGTCCAACTCGACGCCGACCAGTGACCAGGTGCCGCAGGAGATGTACCCGAACTCCTCGCCACTGGCCGGTACCGCCACCACGGCCGAGGCGGTGTCGTGCGATCCGACCGCGGTTACGGGGGTTCCCGGGGACAGTCCACAGTCGACGGTCAACTCGCCGACCAGGTCGCCGGGTGCCCACAGCGGCGGGAAGATGTGCCGCGGCAGGCCGAGTGTGTCGATCAGGTCGTACGCCCAATCCTGCGTATCCAGGTCAAACAGCTGGGTCGTCGAGGCGTTGGTCAACTCCGCGCCCATCGTGCCGGTGAGCCAGTAGCCAATCAGGTCGGGGATCAGCAGCAACGTCTTGGCCGCGGCCATTTGCGCAGTGTCCCGCGCCGCCACCAGTTGGAAGATCGTGTTGATCGACATGATCTGGATGCCGGTGCTCTGGTAGAGCCGGTCGGCCCCGACCGTGGCCAGTGCGTCGTCGAATACCCGGTCGGTGCGGCTGTCGCGATAATGCACCGGATTTCCCAGCAATACGCCGTCGGCGTCGAGCAACCCGTAATCCACGGCCCACGAGTCGACACCGACGCTGGCAACGTCGATTCCCTTACGGGCGGCGGTTCTCAGCCCGGTCAGCACGGCCGAATAAAGCGCCAGAATATCCCAGTGCAACGTGCCGCAAATCGTCACCGGGTCGTTGGCAACCCGATGTAATTCGGTCAGCTCCAACGTATCGGCGGCGACGTGTCCACAGAGGACTCTGGCGCTCGATGCGCCCAAATCGACCGCGACGACCGGCCGGTTCATCGCGAACCAATCAGAGAATACGCAGCATTCTGGTATTGCCGAGCGTATTGGGCTTGACCCGTTCCAGATCCAGGAATTCCGCCACGCCCTCGTCGTACGAACGCAGCAACTCGGCGTATACGTCGTGCGGCACCGGCGTTCCGTCGATCTCCCGAAAGCCGTGTGCGGCAAAGAAATCGACCTCGAAGGTGAGCACGAATACCCGCGATACGCCGACCTCGCGCGCGGTTTCCAGCAAGCGGTCGAGAATCTGGTGGCCTATTCCGGTTTTCCGGAAGGCCGGGTGCACCGCGACCGTACGTACCTCGGCCAGGTCCTCCCACATGACGTGCACCGCGCCGCAACCGGCGACCACCCCGTCTCGCTCGGCCACCCAGAATTCCTGTACGTCCTCGTACAGCGCAACCGTGGCCTTGTCGAGCAGAATGCCGGGATATTCCCGCACCAGACCGTGAATCGCCGTCACGTCGCTGGTCCGGGCCCGCCGAATCGTCGTTGTCACAGCGGTCCAGCTTATCCGGCTGGGCGGCGTTCATCGCAGGAACGCCGCCGCCACACCGGCATCCACCGGCACCAGCAGACCGGTCGTGTGGGTCAGATCGCCCCCGGTGATGGCGAATACGGCCGCCGCCACGTGCTCGGGCAGTACCTCGCGTTTGAGCAGGGTGCGTTGCGCGTAGTACTCGCCCAGCTTCTCCTCCGGCACCCCGTACACCGCCGCTCGCTTGGCCCCCCAACCGGAGGCGAAGATCCCCGAGCCGCGGACCACGCCGTCGGGGTTGATGCCGTTGACCCGGATCTGGTACTCGCCCAACTCGGCCGCCAGCAACCGCACCTGGTGAGCCTGGTCGGCCTTGGCCGCGCCGTAGGCGACATTGTTCGGGCCGGCGAAAACCGCGTTCTTGCTGGCGATGTAGATGATGTCGCCGCCCATGCCCTGTTCGATCATGACCCGGGCCGCCGCCCGTGACACGAGGAACGAGCCGCGGGCCATGACCCGGTGCTGCAGATCCCAATCGTCCACTGTGGTGTCCAGCAGGCTCTTGGAAATCGACAGGCCGGCGTTGTTGACGACCAGGTCAATGCCGCCGAACGCGAGTACGGCCTCGGCCAGCGCAGCCTGGATCGCGGCGTCATCGGTGACGTCGACGGCGACCGGCACCGCCACATCCGGCCCACCGAGTTCGTCGGCCACCTGCTTCGCGGTGTCAGCGTTCATGTCCGCGATGACCACGCAGGCGCCCTCGGCCGCCAGCCGGGTCGCGGTCGCCTTGCCGATGCCCGAGCCGCCGCCGGTCACCAACGCGATGCGGGTGGCCAACGGTTTCGGTTTCGGCATCCGTTGCAGTTTGGCTTCTTCCAGCGCCCAGTATTCGATCCGGAATTTCTCCGATTCCGGAATCGGGGAGTACGTGGAAAGGGCCTCGGCGCCGCGCATGACGTTGATCGCGTTGACGTAGAACTCGCCGGCGACCCGCGCGGTCTGCTTGTCCTTTCCGTACGAGAACATGCCGACGCCGGGGATCAGCACGATCGCTGGGTCGGCGCCGCGCATGGCCGGGGAATCGGCGTCGGCGTGCCGGTTGTAGTACGCGGCGTATTCGGTGCGGTAGTCGGCGTGCAGCTCCCGCAGCCGGTCGGTGACCTGCTCCAGCGGCGCGGTCGGCGGTAGGTCGAGGACGAGCGGGCGGACCTTGGTACGGAGGAAATGATCCGGGCACGAGGTGCCCAGCGCCGCCAGCTGCGGATGCCGTTCCCGGGATACGAAGTCGAGTACGACATCGGAATCGGTGAAGTGGCCGACCTGCGGTCGGTCGGTCGAGGCGAGGCCGCGGAGCAGCGGGGCGAGCGCGGCGGCCCGGGCCCGGCGTTCATTTGATGGCAGCGGCTGGTGGATGACCGGGCCGAACGGCTCGGGCCGGCCGTGCTCCTCGATGTAGGCGGCGGCATGCCGGATCGCGGCCAGCGACTGTTCCTTGACCTGCTCGGAGGTGTCGCCCCAGGTGGTGAGACCGTGCCCGCCGAGGATCGCGCCCTCGGCTTCGGGATGCTCGGCCGCGATGGCCGAAATATCCAGTCCCAGCTGGAATCCGGGCCGGCGCCACGGCACCCAGACGATCCGGTCGCCGAAGCATTTGCGGGTCAGCTCGGCCCCGTCGGCGGCGGTGGCGAACGCGATGATCGAGTCCGGGTGCAGGTGGTCGACGTGGTCGCGTTCGACCAGGCCGTGCATCGCGGTATCGATCGAGGGTGCGGCGCCGCCCTTGCCGTGCAGGCAGTAGTCGAACGCGGCGACCATCTCGTCCTCGCGCTCGACGCCGGGGTAGACGTTGGTCAGGGCGCGCATCCGGTCCAGCCGCAGTACGGCCAGGCCCTCGGGCTTGAGCGTGCCGAGGTCGCCGCCGGAGCCCTTGACCCAGAGCAGGTCGATGTCCGAGCCGGTGACCGGGTCGGTGGCGCGTCCCTTGGCCGAGGTGTTGCCGCCGGCGTAGTTGGTGTTGCGCGGGTCGGCGCCGAGTTCGTGGCTGCGGTCGAGCAGCTCCCGTACGGCCGAGTGAAGCTCAGTCAAGATGGAACGCCTCCGGCACTCGGATGAAGCCCTCGTCGGGCCGCTTGTCGTCCAGTCCTTCGAAGAATTCCGCCATCTGCGCCTGCCAGCGGGCGTTGACGCCGGTCTTGGCCATGTCGGCCTGTGCTGCGGCGAGGTCCTCGGTCTCCAGGTAGCCGACGACCAGACCGTCGTCCTGCACGAAGATCGAGTAGTTGTGCCAGCCGGTCCGGCTCAGCTCGGCCCGCATTTCCGGCCATACGGCCGCGTGCCGCTCGCGGTACTCGGCAACCCGATCGGGCTTGACGTGTAGCAGGAAACAGACCCGCTCCATCGAGGCTCCCTACCGGGTCGTCGAGGACATCGACCCGACCGTATCGTCAGTGAATCCCGCCAGTCGACTGCTTCTTCGACCGGTTCCAGACTGCTCGGTCGAGGACTCATCGGCTGGTTTCTTCGACCGCTTCTTCGAGCGTCTCCCGACTGCCCGCCGGCTGCCTCCTCGATTGCTTGCCGGCTGCTTCTTCGAACGCTTCCCGACCGCTCTCCGCTGCTTCTTCGAACGCTCTTCGACCGCTCTCCCTGCGTCCTCGAACGCTTCCCGACCACTTTCCGACTACTTGTTTGACCGCCTGCCAATCGCTCTTCGGACCGCTGCCACGCTGCACGTGAATCGTTTCAAGATCGTAAATTAGGGAGGCGACCAAGGGCTGTCAACCCTGGTGCCGTATCTCGCCACGTACCCTGCCCGAACCTGCCGCCCGAACCGCCGCCCGAACCTGCTGCCCAAACCCGCCGCCCGAACCTGCTGCGCGGCGACGCCGACCCGCACTGCAGCGAACGTGACCTGAGGGTCGACCGACCACGGTCAAACCGACCGTCACGTCACGCTCGCTGCATCGGCGGTCGTTGCACACCGGCCAGGCCAACCCTCACGCCACGGTCGGTGCACCAGCGCATGTTGGGCACCAGCCAGACCGACCCTCACATCACGGTCGATGGAACGAGGCACACCGGCCCGGCGGCGCGACCCTCACGCCACGCTCGCTGCACCAGCGGTCGTTGCACACCGGCCAGGC
>JBEDUI010000155.1:0-7158 GCA_040414495.1 Mycobacteriales bacterium | reverse complement strand
GGCTACAGCCCACCGCCACAACCCTCACGCCACACTCGCCGCAACAACGGCTGACTAAACCCGCGACTGTCGCCCTCACGTCACACTCGCTGCAGTAGAGGCTGGCTACAGCCCACCGCCACAACCCTCACGCCACACTCGCCGCAACAACGGCTGACTACAACCTGTCGCCGCAACCCTCACGCCACGCTCGCCGCACTCAGGGAGCGAATTGCCGCCAGCCACGTTCCCCGCGAGAAGGGTCAGCGACGATACGTCCAGCGACCGGCGACCATCGTGCCGTACACCGGCATGGTCCGCAGCGCCGCCACGTCAGCGGTGCCCGGATCGAGGTCGGTGATCACCAGGTCGGCCGGCTCGCCCACGGCCAAGCCAACCCGACCGAGCGCCGCCGCCGGCAATGCCTGTTGCACCGAAATCGCCTGCTCGGGATGCCACGGCGGCCGGTCGTCATCGGTCCGGCCCACCGCGGCGGCGATCCCGTCCCACGGATCCAGCGGCGCCACCGGCGCATCCGACCCGATCTGCACGGTCGCGCCGGCGGCGATCAGGTCGGCGTACGGAAAGGCCCGGCCGGTACGCCCGGTCCAGTGCCGGTCGGCCACGTCGCGATCGTCCGGCTGATGTGCCGGCTGGATGCCGGCGACCAGACCGTCGCGGGCGAAACGGGCCAGGTCGCGCCGCTCCAACAGCTGCGCGTGTTCGATCCGGCCAGGGCAGCCGACCTGTTCGAATGCGGTCAGCGCAATATCGTTGGCGTGGTCGCCGATCGCGTGCACCGCCGGGTGCAGTCCCGCGCGGCTGATCGTGGTCAGTTGTACCCGCAGCTGGTCGGGCGCGGTGACCAGCTGGCCGTACGACTGGCTGCCCGGATACGGGTCGTGGCAGTAGGCGGTCCGGGTGTTCAGTGAACCGTCGACAAAGATCTTCACCGGCCCGACGGTGGCCAGCCCGTCGGTGCCCGCGACCGGGTCGCCGGTACGCAGGCCACGCTCGATCGCCTCATCCAGCCGGGCCACCGGGATCGAGCAGGCCACCCGGATCGCGATACCGCCGTGCTCGATCCGGCGTCGCCAATCCACCACGTTGTCGGCGAATTCGAAATCAATGACGCCGACCACGCCTCGGGCCGCCGCGGCTACGGTCGCATCGGCCACCCAGCTATCCAGCTCATCGGCGGTGGCCTGCGGCAATGCGGCGGTGACGGCGAAGCATTCCTGCTCACGTACTACGCCAGTCGGATGGTTGCCGGACCCGACCAAATTCAATGCGGCCGGGCTGAGCCAGGCCGTATGCAGGTCATTGCTGGCCACCGCGACCACGCGGCCGGGCAGCGCGCCTTCGAGCAGGTCCTTGTGCGGCAGGTCCGGCCAGAGCCCGTCGCGAAAGCCACTGCCGAACACAATGCCCTCGGCCGGGGCGTTCTTGGCCAGGATCGCCGCAGCGTCCACAGCGGACCGGGCACCCGAGACATCGATCCGGCGTCGGGCCGCGGCCCACTGTACCGAATGCACGTGCGCGTCCCACAGTCCAGGTAGGACAGTCCGACCGTCCACATTGGCCGACTCGGCTGACACCGGCAGGTCAGGGCCGATCGCGTCGATGCGACCATCAGCGATGGCGATATCGGCGATCGGGCCGGCCGGGCCGAGCCGGGCGTTACGCAGCAGCAGGCTCATTTGTGTCCGCCCGCGTCCCGCTCCCGCTTGTACGCCTCCCAGTCCTCGAGCATCTTGCGATGGTAGGTCTCCAGCCACGTCATGTAGTCGCGCATATTTGCCAACCGCCGGCTGGGCGCCTCGTCCCGCGGACCGAGCGCGTCCAGCGCGTGTTCGGCGAATTTCCTTCGGCGACGCAGGTACGGTCGTTCGCCGGCCAGAAAGGCGCCCCACACGTCGTCTTCGGCTTTGAAGTAATAGCTACGTTCGCCCGGCACAGCGACCCGTTTGATGAAGCCGACCTCGACCAGACGTCGGGTCGTGGTGGAGATTGAACCGGCGCTCGCGTGCAGCGCTTCGGAGAGCTCAGCGGTGGAAACGTAGGGCGCGTTGGAGAAAATGAGGTAGCCGACGATCCGCCCCTCCATCCGCGGTCCGCCCAGGTCCGACCAGATCAGGCCCATCTCCTCGACCAGGTCGGCACGGTCCTCGTCGCTGATGCCTTCCGGTACGCGACGCTGCTGTGCCATTCAGCCTCCTCGTGGGCGCCGGACCACTCGGAACCTTATGTCCCGCGCGTTCAGTCCGCCGCTCGTCTCCATCATCGATCGCCGATCCGGTCGCGGTCACACCGATCGCGGACACAACCGATTGCTTACGCAACCCGCCGCTTCGCAACCGCTGTCGCAGCCGATCGCGTACGCAACCCGGTGCTTCGCAACCAATCGCTTACGCAGTGTGTTGCTGCCGCAACTGATAGGCGACGCCCCACCGGCCGCCCGCCGCACCGCGGCGTAACTGACGATGGTTCGCAACATTCAATTTACATTGAACCTTCCCGGAGCTTGTTCCTTCGCGGTAGTCTTCTGTTCAGCTCCAGGTCCCGGGCGGGGCCTGGAGCATCCCAAACAGCGAGCGCCTCGGCCACTCTCTGGGCGTTCCTGGCGCATCGACGCGACGCCGAGATCCGGCCGCCCTATCCCGCACGCACTGGCGCACAAGGACTTTTTTCATGAGCAGATGGCGTTGGCTGACCGCACCGGCGGTCGTTGCCCTGGCGGTCGGTATGACGGCCTGCGGCTCGAGCAAAGGTTCGTCCACATCCAACAATTCGTTCTCGGTCGGCGATGACGAGCCCGACCACCTCAATCCGGGTCAGGCCACCGGGGCCTACGACGAGGTGCACGCGCTTTTCGCGCCACTGGCCGAAGTGGACCAACACGGCAAGCTGGTGATGGTGCAGGCGCAGTCCATCACCTCGAACGACAATCTCACGTGGACAGTGAAGATCAAGCCGGGTTGGACCTTCCACAATGGAGAGAAGGTCACCGCGCAGAGTTACGCCGATGGCTGGAACGCCACCGCTTACGGCCCGAACGGCTGGGGCAACAATGGCGAGCTGGCCAACATCGAGGGATATCCCGCGCTGAATCCGGCCAAGGGCAAGCCGACCACCAAGACACTCTCCGGCGTCAAGGTCGTGAACCCAACGACGCTGCAGGTCAAGCTCATCAAGGCCGACAGCCAGTTCCCGCTGGAGCTGACCGCCGGCCAGCCGGCGTTCGAACCAATGCCGAAAGCCGCGTTCAAGGACCTCAAGGCGTATGACCAGGCGCCAATCGGCGACGGACCGTTCGAAATGGTCGGCACCTGGAAACACAACAGCTCGATCACGGTCAAGCGGTACCCGAAATACCCTGGTACGAAGCCGAAGGCCGACCAGATCGTGTTCAAGATCTACAGCGATCTGCACACCGCCTACACCGACGCGCAGGGCGGAAACGTCGACATCACCAACGTGCCGCAGGACAAATACAGCCAGGTGAAGAACGACTTCCCCGGCGCCTGGACCGCGTACAACGCGCCGGCCTTGGACTACATCGGATTCCCCTTGTACGACAAGCGGTTCTCCGATATCCGCGTCCGGGAAGCGATCTCGCTCGCGATCGACCGCAATGCGATCAACAAAGCCATATTCGGCGGCCTGTACCAGCCGGCGACCGGAGTCGCCCCGCCGGCCGAGCTGGGCGCGAAGACCGGGCTGTGCCAGTACTGCGATTTCAACCCGACCAAGGCCAAGCAGTTGCTGGCGCAGGCCGGCGGCTGGAAGGGCCCGATGCAGATCTGGTATCCGGCCGGCGTCGGTTATGACCAGACGTTCAACGCGATTGCCAACCAGATCCGCCAGAACCTGGGAATCAAGGACGTCAAGCTCAAGGGCCTGCCCGGATTCGTGCAGTACTCACAGGACCAGGCTGACAAGAAGGTCGACGGCCCGTACCGCGGCCACTGGGGCGCGCTGTACCCAAGCATGCAGAACACGTTGACCGCGTTGTTCACCGCGACCGGCGACGGCCACACCGAGTCCTGGTATTCCAGCCCCACAGTGGACCGTCTGCTGGCTCAGGCGAACGCCGCGAACGGCAGCACAGCGACCGACCTCTACAACCAGGCCCAGGCGCAGATCCTGAAGGATATGCCGGTCGCACCGCTGTTCTTCGCCAAATACGTCTACGTGCACAGCAAGAACGTCTCGAACGTCATCATCGACGTGAACCAGATCGAGCTCGGCCAGGTCACCCCCAAGTAGGGAGAAACGTTTTGTCAATCGACCCGATCGGCCGGCTGGCCGCGGTCCCGGAATTCACCGAATTCCCCACCGTCGACGAGCTGACCGCCCGGACGGAGCAGATCGCTCAGACGCATCCCGATATCGCCACAATCCGGCGGATCGGCACCTCCCGGCTCGGCGAACCGCTGAGCTGCCTGACGATCCGCGGCGGCGATGAACACGCCATCGTCTTCGCCAGCGTTCATCCCAACGAGCCAATCGGGAATCTGACCGCGCTGCATCTGGCCGACACACTGTGCTCCGACCCGGAATTGCGGGAGGAGCTCGGATATACGTGGCACATCATTCCGTGCATCGATCCGGACGGCACCCGGCTGAACGAGGGATGGTTCGCCGGGCCGTTCGAGCGCACGTTCTATGCCCGTCGGTTCTATCGGCCGGCCCCGGACGAGCAGGTCGAGTGGACGTTTCCGTACGAACACAAAAAGGCGTACTTCGACGGCGTACTGCCCGAGACGCTGGCGTTGATGCGGTTGATCGACGAGACCAAGCCGGCGTTGATGTGCTCGCTGCACAACGGCGAGCTGGGCGGGATCTATTACTACCTGTCCCGCCCGGCGCCGCAGTTGTACGAGACGCTGCACGCTATCCCGGCGACGCTCGGTCTTCCGCTGGACACCGGCGAACCGGAAGTGCCCTTTGTGCAGCGGTACGCGCCGGCGATCTTCGAGATGATCCGCAGCTCCGACCAGTACGACTACGTGGAGAGCCTCGGCCTCGACCCGAGCCTCCGGGAAACTGGCGATTCCAGTGGCGCGTACGCCGAGAAGTACGGCACGTTCACGCTGGTGACCGAGGTTCCGTACTGGTCGCATCCCGATGCCGACGACCAATCCGAAACCACCGAGCGCTATAGCGACGTCATCCGCGCCCGCGCGGCCGGGCTGGCCGAGTTGTCCACTGTGCTCTCCGAGACGCTGGCCGCGGTGACGCCGGACCTGACCGCGGAATCGCCGTTCCTACGGGCCAGTCGGGCCTTTATCCCGGGATTCGCCCGTTCCGCGGAACAGGACGAGGGCCGAGCCGGTCTGCCGGAGAATGACCGCCCGGCCACCGTCGGGGAACGGTTCGGCTGCGCCGATCTGGTGCATTGTTTCCGGCTCCGGTACGGCGGAATGTTGTTGCGCACGCTCGAAGGCGAACTCGCCATCGGCAATGCGACACCGACGATCCGCGCCGAGCACACCGCATTGTTGGCGCGGTATGAGGATTGGTGCGACCAGGCCCGCAAGGCGATCACCGCTGAGGTAATTCCGATCGGTAAGCTGGTCGCCGTACAATTCGGCGCGCTATTGGCCGCGGCGGCACACCTACGCGACCTCAATCCGGAGGCATGAGATTGGGCCGATATGTCATCCGGCGGATTCTGCAGCTGATTCTCGTCTTCATCGGCGTGACGTTGCTGATTTACGGCATGGTCTACGCCCTGCCCGGTGACCCGATCCGGGGAATGGCCGGCGACCGGCCGTTGGCACCCAGCGTGGTCAACGCGTTGCGGCAGCGATACCACCTCAACGATCCGTTTTTCGTGCAGTACGGGAAATACGTCTGGGGTCTGCTGCACGGCGATCTCGGCCAGGATTTCAACGGCAACAACGTCTCGACGCTGATGCGCGAACGGTGGCCGGTGACGGTCAGTCTGGCCGTGACTGCCTGGGTCATCGAGGTCATTGTCGGGCTGGCGCTGGGTATTGTCGCGGCGCTGCGCCGGGGCCGGTGGCTCGATCACACGGTGCTCGTCTTCACGATTGCCGTTATATCGGTGCCGATCTTCGTGCTCGGCTACACCGCGCAGCTGCTGCTGGGGGTGCGGGCGCACATCTTCCCGGTATCCGGCACGGCCGATGGCTGGCCGCGCAGCTACATCCTGCCGGCGATCATTCTGGCCGCGTTCGGGCTGGCGTCGGTGGCCCGGCTGACCCGGACCAGCGTGCTGGAGAACCTGCGGGCTGACTACGTACGGACCGCTGTCGCAAAAGGACTGTCCACTCCGCGCATCGTGATCCGGCACGTACTGCGCAATTCCCTGATCGCCGCGGTCACGTACCTCGCGATCGACCTGGGCTATCTACTCGGCGGCACCGTCATCATCGAGGGAATCTTCAACCTTCCCGGCGTGGGCCAGTTGCTCTTCACCTCGATCCAGACGCACGAAGGCGCCGTCGTGGTCGGCGTTTCGACCGCGCTGGTGCTGATATTCCTCGTCGCCAACCTCATCGTCGACCTGCTCTACGGCGTGCTCGACCCGAGGATCCGTTATGACTGACAATCTGATGAGCAGTGAGGCCACGGTCGCCGGCGAGGCCGAACCGACCGGACGGCAGGCCACGTTGCTGGCCGATGCCTGGTACGACCTGCGCCGTAACCCGATTTTCCTCATCGCGGGTTTCGTGGTGCTACTGATGATCGCGATCGCCGCGTTTCCCAGTCTGTTCGCCGGATGGTTCGGGCACGGCGATCCGCGGGCCTGCGTGCTGAACAACAGCGGCGCCGGTTCCAGCGGCGGCCATCCGTTCGGACTGGACATGCAGGGCTGCGACGTCTACGCCAACGTCATTTACGGGGCGCGGGCGTCGGTGAGCGTCGGTGTGCTGGTCACCGCGATGAGCCTTGTGCTGGCGATCGGATTGGGCAGCATCGCCGGCTTTTACGGGAAGGTGGTCGACGCGCTGCTGTCCCGGCTCACCGACATCTTCTTCGGATTCCCGTTCATTCTCGGAGCGCTGGTCGTGTTGACCAGCTTCGACACCCGCAACGTGTGGACGGTGTCATTGGTGCTGGCGCTGTTCGGGTGGCCGACGATGACCCGGCTCATGCGGTCCACTGTGCTCTCGGTGAAACAGATGGATTACGTGACCGCGGCCCGCG
>JBEDUI010000154.1:0-73540 GCA_040414495.1 Mycobacteriales bacterium | reverse complement strand
GGGCGGCAAACCCGGTCAGGCGGCTGAACGGGGGTTCTTGGCGGTCGCCCGGACCAACAGCCCGACCGAATCAGAGTAAATGGCATCGCAGTGGCAGCGACGTAACCAGTGAATCTGCCAATTCTTGTTGGCCCGCCAACCGAAGGCCAGCATGCCGGCGGCGTGAGTTTGCCGGACCAGCCACGGATTCCACAGCCAGAATGGCATGTTGATCGCGCAGATGCCGGCCGACCGAGCCTCGCGCAGCAGCGGCCGGATACCCGGGCCGAGTTGCCACCAGAGCAGGTTGGCGACCACGTGCGCATCCGGGTTGATCTCGCGAGCCGGGCTCACCCTGGGCCACCCGCCGACCACCCACAGCCGGCCGACCGCGCCAACCCGTTCGGCTTCGTTGACAGCGACCCGGGCCGCGCGCGGGTCCAAGATGTCCAGCGACAACTCGAAGTCGGTGCCGCAGGCCGCGTAGAACTCGCCGAGCGTAGGAATGTGCCCGGGTAACTCGCCCCGGGCAGCGTCGGCGATGCGGTGGCCCTCACCGATCAGCCCGTCGTGATCCAGCACGGCGAACCCGTCGGCGCTTAGCCAGACATCGGATTCCAGCCCACTGGCGCCGGCGGCCAACGCCGTACCGAATGCGGCCAGGGTGTTCTGCGGTGCATCGCCCAAGCCGCCCCGATGGGCAAACCCGATCGGGGCGGCTAGTGGAGCGTGTTCGTGAAGGTCCGACACAACAGCTAGTAAACCTCGCAGCTGCCGTCCACGCGTCTCTTACAGGTCGTAGTACAGAGCAAACTCATACGGGTGCGGGCGCAGCCGCAGCGCGTCGACCTCGTTCTCCCGCTTCCAGGTGATCCAGGTTTCGATCAGGTCCTCGGTGAACACGCCACCCTCGAGCAGGTACTCGTGGTCGCGCTCCAGGTTGTCCAGCACCGCGTCGAGCGAACCGGGCACCTGCGGAACGGCGCTGGCCTCGTCCGGCGGCAGCTCGTACAGGTCCTTGTCGATCGGCTCGGCCGGCTCGATCTTGTTCTTGATGCCGTCCAGGCCGGCCATGAGCATGGCGGCGAACGCGAGGTATGGGTTGCACGAGGGGTCGGGCACCCGGAACTCGATCCGCTTGGCCTTCGGGTTGTTGCCGGTGATCGGGATACGGCAGCAGGCCGAGCGGTTCCGCTGCGAGTAGACCAGGTTCACCGGGGCCTCGTACCCGGGCACCAGCCGGTGGTACGAGTTCACGGTCGGGTTGGTGAAGGCCAGCAGCGACGGGGCGTGCGCGAGCAGACCACCGATGTAGTACCGCGCGAGGTCCGACAGGCCGGCGTACCCGACCTCGTCATAGAACAGCGGCGAACCGTCCTTCCACAAGCTCTGGTGGCAGTGCATACCGGAGCCGTTGTCACCGAAGATCGGCTTGGGCATGAACGTCACCGAGTGGCCGGCGGCGCGGGCCGTGCTCTTGACGATGTACTTGAACTTCATCAGGTTGTCGGCGGTCTCGAGCAGTCCGCCGAACTTGAAGTTGATCTCGGACTGACCCGCGGTGCCGACCTCGTGGTGCTGCATCTCGACCGAGACACCGCCGTCGATCAGGTTGCGGACCATCTGCGAGCGCAGGTCGGTGAAGTGGTCGGTCGGCGGGACGGGGAAGTAGCCACCCTTGTAGCGCGGCTTGTAGCCGAGGTTCGGCGCGCCGTCGAAGCCGGGCTTGCCGGAGTTCCACGCGCCCTCGACCGAGTCGATTGCGTAGAACGAGGCGTTCGGTGTGGTGTCGTACCGAACGTCGTCGAAAATGTAGAACTCGGCCTCGGATCCGAAGAACGAGGTGTCCGCGACGCCGGTCTGCTTCAGGTACGCCTCGGCCTTACGGGCGATGTTGCGCGGGTCGCGGCTGTACGCCTCGCGGGTCAGCGGGTCATGGATGAAGAAGTTGATGTTGAGGGTCTTGTGTTCACGGAACGGGTCCACCATCGCGGTGGTCGGGTCGGGCAGCAGCAGCATGTCCGACTCGTGAATCGCCTGGAAGCCGCGGATCGACGAGCCGTCGAACGGCAACCCTTCGGTCATCGCATCCTCGAACTTGTCCGGCGTAACCGTGAAATGCTGCATTACGCCGGGAAGGTCGCAGAACCGCACGTCCATGAATTCGATGTCATGCTCGGCGATATAGCTCAGGACCTCGTCGGTGGTGGTGAACATCCGTCCTCCGTCACTCTTGTCAGGTGTCCCAGACCGTACTTCCGGTCCATTGCCCCGTCGTATCCCGATTGTTTCAGCGATGTTACGGACGTGTCTGCTTTGCTATGGCCTGAACCACTCCAGTGTCCCCGGCCGCAGCGTGTGCTGTGCGGGAATCCAGCGAATGCGCGTGGACTACGCTCGATCCGTGCCCGCTGCACCGAACGTCAACGAGATCGTCGTCGCGCTGCCCGAAGAAGGGCCGGGCTCGCTCGCCCCGACCGGGCGGCGGATTCTTGGCTTCCTGGCCGACGTGATCCTCTCCGCGTTGGTGGCAGCCGCGTTCACCGCGCCGCATCTGCCGCGCAACACCAGCCTGATCGTCTTCGGGGTCGAATACCTGGTTTTCTCCACGCTGGCCGGGCAGACGCCGGGCATGTTCCTGACCCGGCTGCGCATTGTCCGGGTCGACCGGCCGGCCCGGCTGGGCCCACTGCGGGCGCTCGTCCGGACCGTTCTGCTCATGTTGCTGATTCCGGCGCTGATCTGGGACCGCAACGGCCGCGGGCTGCACGACCGGCTCTCGCAGTCGGCCGTCGTACGCGCCTGAAACCGGCGTGAAACGGGCTGTGGCTCTGCTCCGTACGTTGCAGCAGCTTTAGCGCGTCGGGCCGGTGACCGATCTCCGGACGAGGGTCACGTTGTCCATGACCGCCGGGTTGTCGATCGACGTGATCGTCGAACCGCTCTGCGTCGGGTCGATCGCCTGCACGTGCATGCGGGTCTCGCCGCCGCGGACCTTCGGCGCGGTGACATCGATGACCAGGTGGCAGTACTGCGCCCGCCGGTAGGCCGACCAACCGGTCACCGGGTCCGGCTCTGATTTCGTACCGCCGCTGCCGCCCTTGGCGCTTTCGCTGCCCCAGACCTCAAGCGTCGGGGTACCGGTGCCAGCCCCGGCCAGGTCGCCGCCGTCGCTCTTGCCGAACCAGCCCGAGGTGGCCGAGGCGGCCAGGCCCGCGCCGCCGCCACCGGTGCAGATGTACGTCGTGCCCTGGGTGGCCGGCGTGATCGTGCCGCCCGGCGGGACATGCGCCTGCACGACATTGCGCCGCATCGGGTTGACCCGCTCGTACAGGTGGTTGTGCCCGTTGATCACCAGGTCAACATCGAACTGATCGAAGATCGGCTGCCACACGATCCGGTCGCCACCGTCGGAGCAGGGACCGCCGCTGCAGTACGGGCAGTGGTGGAAGAACACCACGATGAAATCCACGCCCGAGCCGTGTGAGCGGTATTTGCGCAGTTGGTCGACCAGCCATTGGGTCTGCCGGCCGTTGGTGTAGCCGTTGTTCACCGTGTCCAGGGCCGAGACGTCGCTGTCGTCCAGGCCGATGATCGCGACATTGCCGTACGTAAAGCTCTGCACGACCTTTGAACCGGAGCCGGCCGCGGCCTTGTTCGCACCCAGGTGGGGAAATCGGGTCAGGATTCCGGCGAATCCGTTGTCGGTCAACGGTTCCACGTCGTGGTTGCCCATGCCGACCATCCATGGGATCGACTGGGCCGCGCTCGGCCCGAGCAGTCCGAAGTATTCGTCCCAGGCGCGCGGGGTGTACGGCTCGGGAATGCCGGTGCCCTTGTACGTCCCGTCGTCGGCGGCGTAGGACAGGTCGCCGGCCACGATCGTGAAATCGGGGTCGAATTTCGCGATGCTCCGCATGACCGGCTGCGAGCTGGTGATGAAGGTGTCCTCATCGCCGGTGGCGCAGAATCGGAAATCGGTCACGCCCTTTTTGCCGGTGCGGAAGGTCGTGTCCGGGCCCCAGGTGATTCCGTCGTTGCTGACCGAATAGTGGTACGTCGTGTCCGGCCGCAGCTGCGTGAGCAGCGCGTGCTGGTACGCGGTGAGGTCGATGTTGCTGGCCGGGGCGTTCACCGGCGTCGGCACCAGGTCGCTGGAGGCTGATTCGGTGTGCCCGTAGTCGCTGGTCAGGCCCCAGCGCACCTTGGGTGCGGGCACATTCGCCGCGGTCGTGTACGCGCCGGCCGACCAGGAAATGTGCATCTCGCTCGCCGGGTCCTCGCCCAGGGCGATCCACTGTGGACCGACGGGGCTGCCCGGAGTCGAGGCGTCGGCGTAGGACCGGCTCCACAGCGTCGGTCCGGCCGCGGCCGCCGCTCCGACCGCGGCCGCGCCCCTGAGCACGCCCCGGCGCGAATAACGCTTCTTCAAATAGTCGTGCATCTCCTGGGCCGACATGTCCTTGACGAAGCGCTGAGGTATTTCTCCGTAAGGGGTCTGCATGCACAGAGGCTAGAAATGCCGCGTGAAATACAGCTGGCCGGCGGGTCACGGCAAAACGACGGCCAGCGCAATGTTGTACGCGGTAATGGTGTGGCTTCCCCCGGAAATTACCAAGAAAAACTCAAGGCCGGCGAGATCCCTTGCCGTGGCTGGCTTTTGCCGGTCGCGAAAAGTAGATAAACGAATTCCAGTGCGGCGTTCAGAATTAATTCAGCACCCGGAAATGCGTGGTGAGCCGGTTGTCGTCATCGAGAATGTGCAGCGCCACCGCGGGCGGCTGCGCCGGATCCACGATCCCGACGTTCTCCCACGGCAACCGCAACGTGGACGCGACGCCCGGCGCGACCAGCAGCGGCAACCCGGCGAACGTCGTACTCGCCGCTGTATGCGCGTGACCGCACAGCACCGCGACCGGGCCCGGGTGGTGCGCCAACAGCGCGGCGAACCGGTCGGCCTCGCGCAGGCTCAACCCATCCAGCGCCGCGTTCTGCAACGGGGCCGGATTGTGGTGCAGCACCACGATCGCCGGACCCTCCGTGGCCTCCAGGGCCATATCGATCCAGGCCAATGTCTCCTCGCCCAGCAGCCCCGGATCCTGGCCAGGAATGACCGAGTCGCACAGCACGACGCAGGCTCGGCCGATCCGCACCGCCTGGTTGATCGGCGCGTCCGAGGGCTCATCACCCAGCAGCACCGAGCGGAACGGCGCCCGCACGTCGTGATTGCCGGGCAGCACGTACACCGGATGGGACGAGCCCAGCACCTTACGGGCCAACTCGTACTCCTGCGGCTGGCCGTGATCGGCGATATCGCCGGTGACCAGAATCGCGTCGACGGCGTCCAGACCGTTCAGGTAATCCATGGCCCGGCCGGCCCGTTCGGCGTTCTCCTCGCGTCCGCCTAGATGCAGATCGCTGATCTGGGCGATGATCGTCGGCGCCATCAACGGCGCCGAATCGTCCGCTCGTTGATGTTGCGTTGCGCCTTCTGCGGCAGCGGACCCTTGGGCATCGCCTGACGCGGGCCGGAGAGCGCCTGCAGCCGGTTCTCCAGGTTGCTCATCTGCTTGGCGTCGATATTGCGCGGCAGCTTGATCAGGTACTGTGACAGCTTCTTGAGCGGGACCTGGCCCTCGTCGTCCCCGGTGATGATGTCGTAGATCGGCGTGTCGCCGGCGACCCGGGCGGTGCGCTTCTTCTCCTGCGCGATCAGGCTGCGGACCCGATGCGGTTGGCCCTCGCCGATCAGGATGATGCCGGGCTTGCCGATCAACCGGTGCACGGTGTCCAGGTTGGCGTTGGCCGCGACGGTCAACTCCTTGCGCCAGTCACCCCGTAGGCCCTGGATCACCCACGCCGCGGCGCCGGGCTGTCCCTCGACCTGGGTGAACGCCGCCTTCTGCGCCCGCCGGCCAAAGATGATCATCGCGCCCATGACGCCGATGAGCAGGGCCGGGATGATGCTGATCAGCGGGTGCCCGGCCAGCGCGCCCAGCAGTTCGATGACGCCGGCGAACACGATGAACGCGGCGACGAGATAGAGCGGCAACCGTGGGTCGCGCTCCCGGGTGATCTTGTACGCCATGCCGATTTGCTGCAGACGCTCGGTCCGCCCCGGCTTGCCGTTGCCCGCTCCCGCGTTCGCGTCCTTCGATTGCTTCGCCATGGTTGTCAGAATAGGGCTCCCGGCCGGTGTTGAGCTCGGCCGGCACCCGATTTGCTCCTATCCCGTGGCCTGGCCGGCTGAGGTGGACCGCGCCGCGATCGCCTGGCGGTAGAGCCGGCCGGCCCGGTACGAGGAGCGCACCAGCGGGCCGGACATGACCCCGACGAAACCGATCGCCTCGGCCTCGTCCCGCAGTTCGATAAACTCCTCCGGCTTGACCCAGCGCTCGACCGGATGGTGGCGGGCCGACGGGCGCAGGTACTGCGTGATCGTGACCAGGTCGCAGCCAGCCTCGTGCAGGTCCCGCAACGCGTCGCTGATCTCGGACCGTTCCTCGCCCATGCCGAGGATCAGGTTGGACTTGGTGACCAGGCCGTAATCGCGGGCCGCCCGGATCACCTCGAGCGAACGGTCGTACCGGAATCCTGGCCGGATCCGGCGGAAGATCCGCGGCACGGTCTCGATGTTGTGCGCGAAGACCTCCGGCGCCGAATCGAACACCTGGGCCAGCAGATCTGCCTTGCCGGAGAAGTCCGGGGTGAGCAGCTCGACGCCCGTACCCGGGTTGAGCTGATGGATCGCGCGGACCGTCTCGCCGTACAGCCAGGCACCCTCGTCGGCCAGATCGTCCCGGGTGACGCCGGTGATGGTGGCGTACCGCAGGCCCATCGCCTGCACGCTCTCGGCGACCCGGCGCGGCTCGTCCCGGTCCAACGGCTGCGGCTTGCCGGTGTCGATCTGGCAGAAGTCGCAGCGCCGGGTGCACTGGTCGCCGCCGATGAGGAACGTGGCCTCGCGGTCCTCCCAGCATTCGTAGATGTTGGGACAGCCGGCCTCTTCACAGACCGTGTGCAAGCCTTCGCGTTTCACCAGCCCCTTGAGCTCGGTGTACTCCGGGCCCATCTTGGCCTTTACCTTGATCCACGGCGGTTTGCGCTCGATCGGGGTCTGCGCGTTGCGGACCTCGAGGCGCAGCAACCGGCGGCCTTCGGGTTGCACAGCGGTCACGTGATCTCCTTCAGGGTTGCGACTCCACCCTACGCGGCGGTTTGTCCAAGCCCGCATGAGCTGCGCATCACCTGAGGTTCAGAGTCGGCGGCCACCTGACGTTCACGGTCAGTGTGTGATGTGGTGGGGCGGATATTGCAGACTCTGCACCGTGACCTGCATTGATCGGACCGAATCTTGACCGTTTTGCGTAGCCTGCTGCCTTCCCCGGCCGTTCTGACCGATGCGCTGGGGCAGACGCGGCGACGGTCCCTGCCGGGTTGGCGCAGTCTGCTGCTGTACATCGGACTCATGCTGCTGCTGGATCGGCACGCGGTGCCGGATCCGGCCCACCGACTCTTCGATCCGTGGAACGACCCGTCGCAGACCACCTGGTTTTTCAGCTACGTCGCCAACTCGGTGGTGCACGGCCGCAATCCGTTGGTCACTGATTACTTGCAGTACCCGACCGGCATCAACCTGATGTGGAACGCGGCGATGCCGCTGCTGGGCCTGATCGCATTGCCGGTCACGCTGACCCTCGGGCCGGTCCTGAGCTACCACCTGCTGCTGGTGCTCGGCATGGCCGCGACCGGGTGGACGACGCGGCTGTGGCTGGGCCGGCACGTCAGCGCACCGGCCGCCGTGGTCGGCGGGCTGATCTTCGCGTTCTCGCCCTACGCGGTGGGGCAGGCGATCTACCACGTCGGCCAGTCGATCCTGCCGTTCGTACCGCTGATGCTCATGCTCCTGGAGGACCTGCTCTGGCGGCGGCCACGCCGGCAGTGGATCAGCGGCGCGCTGCTCGGCTTGTGCGTCGCGGGCCAGGCGCTGATCAACGAGGAGACGGCGCTCATCGCGCTGATCGGCATTCTGGTGGTCGCCGTGGTCGCGGTGATCCTGCGGCCGGTCCGGTCGGTACGGATGCTGCGCGGCACGTTGCTGGGCTGGGTCGGGGCGGCGGCCGGGTTCCTGGTCGCTTTCGGGGCGCCGTTGTGGGTGCAGTTCCGTGGCCCCAACCGGTTCAGCTCGCTGCTGACCAACATCTACGTCGCCGAGCCCAAGGACTTCGTGCTCCCGACGCCGCACGTGTGGCTGGACTGGACGACCCGGGACGTCGAGTTCACCAACCGCGGCCTGGGTCAGCATGAGGTCGGCGGCTATCTCGGCTTCCCGTTGCTCGTGCTGCTGGTCGTCGCCGTGATCGTGTTGCGCCGGCGGTTCGACATGTGGCTCGCCCTGCTCAGCGCCGTCGGGTTGACCGTGCTGAGCCTGGGTTCCCAGTTGCGGTTGGGTACCGACCTGGTCGGTCCGCCGCTGCCGGGCTGGGTGCTGACGAAGCTTCCGGTGGTACGAAACATCCTGCCGGTGCGCTTTTCCATGGCCAGTTGGCTCGCGGTCGCGTTCTTGGTCGCGTTGATCCTGGACGCGGCGTTGCACTGGTTCGCACAGCGGCGGCAGGTGTTGCCGGCGGTCGGGTCGGTGGCGGTGCTGGCGTGTCTGGTGCCGTTGATCCCGAGCCCGCTGCCCTCGGGCAACCATACGGACGTACCGGCCTACTTCACCGGTGCGGCGATCAAATCACTCAAGCCCGGCACGGCGGTCCTTGTTTTGCCGTTCGCGCAGAGCTCGCGGGCCCGGCCGCTGTTGTGGATGGCCGAGTCGGGCACCCGACTGAAGCTCATCGGTGGAGCGGCCAAGCACCCCGGTCCCGGCGGTATGGCCGCGGCCGACCCGCCTGGCACACCGCTGACGCATTGGTCGCGCGATGTCACCAACGGGGATGCGCCGCGGCCGTTGGAGACAAAACGGGCCCGGCAGTGGATGAACGACAACCATGTGGGCGCCGTACTGATGGTGCGGGCGTATTTCGGCCCCGAAGAGGTGAAGTGGGTCAATGACCTCATGGGGCGTGATCCCGACCGCACCGTAGGCGGCGTTTCGGAGTGGACTGTAAGGTCACCTTGATGGCGGACTTGAGAGAGCGGATCGGGGCACTGCGACGCAGGTTCCTCAGTGGAAAGCTCATCCGCTACGCAGCCGGCTCGGTGATTTCCTTTGGGGTCAGTGAAATCACCCTCATTGTGCTGTTCGCGCCACACCTGCTCGGTGCTCGCGGGGCATCGCTGGTGGCCTCGGTCGCCGGCTTGATTCCCGGGTATTTCCTCAATCGCAATTGGGCCTGGGGAAAGCGCGGTCGTTCGGACTTTTGGCGCGAGGTCGTGCCGTATTGGGTCAGCGTTATCGTGAGCGCGATCGTGGCGGCCGCCTCGATTGGGGCTGTCAACAGTGCGGTGGCCGACCTGTCCCGATCGACCCGCACCGTCCTGAACGCATTTACGTATTTGGCCGTTTACGGCGTTTTCTTCGTGGCCAAATTCATCTTGTTCGACTGGCTGTTCAAGCAAGAGTCAGTCGAAGAGGAGATCACTTCACTCGGCGACGTCGCTCCCGCAGCCAGGTCCGGCAGATAACGCTGGCGTACCGCAGCGCGTAGCTGGCGTTGCGGCCCTTACGGCTCTCGCCGAACGAACGCTGCCGCATCGTGGTCGGGACCTCGGCGATCCGGTATCCGGCGTAGATCGAGCCGATCAGCAGCTCGGAGGTCTGGTACTGCGGCTGGGTCTGCCGGACCGTGCCGGTGATCTCGGCCCGCATCGCCCGCAGGCCGCTGGAGCTGTCGGTGACCTTGGTCCCGGTCAACCGGCTGATCAGCCAGGCGAAGAACGTGACGCCGGTGTTGCGTACCTTGTCGGTGTTCTCGGTCCTGCCCAGCTGGCGGGATCCGATGACGAAATCGGCCTGATCGTCCTCCAGCAGTTTGACCATGGCCGGCAGGTCGGCCGGATCCCACTGACCGTCGGCGTCCAGCGTGGCGATGTACCGGCCGCCGTTCTCGCGGGCGATCCGGTAGCCGACCCGCAACGCGACGCCGTGGCCCCGGTTCACCGGCAGCCGGCAGACCAGCGCGTCATGCGCGGAGGCGACCGCGCCGGTCGAGTCGCCGCTGCCGTCGTCAATGACCAACGTGGTGACGCCGATACCGGCGATCGCGGATGGGATCTCGTCCAGGACCGGGCCGATGCCTTCTTCCTCGTTGTAGGCCGCGATCACGATGACCAGCGGCTGCCAGCGGACGTCGGGGTAGCGGGAGGCGAACTCACGCAGCGCCGCGTCGGTGACCGCCTTGGTGTCGGCGGCCTCGTGCAGGCTGCGTCGGACGTTATCGGGCACAGGAAACCGCCAGTTCAACATCGGTGGTGAGCATGCGCAGATCGTGACGGCTGCACCCGCGCGCCGTCAAACCGATCACCGCACGTCAACCTTAGGCAACTGCGCCAGCGCCGCTTCGACGTCGGCGGCCGACAGCTCATGGTCGGTCATCGCCCCGGACAGGAAGGCGTCGTAGGCGGCCAGGTCGAGATGGCCGTGCCCGCACAGTGCGGTGAGAATCACTTTCTCTTCGCCGCTTTCCTTACAGGCCAAGGCTTCTTCGATGCACGCCGCGAGCGCATGGGTCGGCTCCGGCGCCGGCACGATGCCCTCGGTCCGGGCGAACTGCACGCCGGCTGTGAAGCATTCCAGCTGTGTCTTGGCCACCGCCTCGATCAGCCCGAGCTCGACGATGTGCGAGATCAGCGGTGACATGCCGTGGTACCGCAAACCGCCCGCATGGATCGGATCGGGCACGAACTCGTGGCCCAGCGTGTGCATCTTCAACAGTGGCGTCATGCCGGCTTCATCGCCGAAGTCGTAGGCGTACGTGCCCCTGGTCAGCGACGGACAGGAGGCCGGCTCGACCGCGCGGATCACCGGCGCGATCCGGCCGGCCAGCTTCTCCCGGAGGAACGGGAAGGCCAGCCCGCCGAAGTTGGAGCCGCCACCGGTGCAGCCGACGATCAGATCCGGGGTGTCGCCGACCTTGGCGAACTGGGCCAGCGTCTCCTCGCCGATGATCGTCTGGTGCAGCAGTACGTGGTTCAGCACGCTGCCCAGCGCGTAGTTCGTATCCGGGTTTTGTGACGCAACCTCCACCGCTTCGCTGATCGCGATGCCCAGGCTGCCGGGCGAATCCGGGTGCTCGGCCAGGATGGCGCGGCCGGACTTGGTCAGCTCGGACGGGCTCGGGTGGATCGTGCCACCGAACGTCTCGATCATGATCTTGCGGTACGGCTTCTGGTCGTACGAGGCACGGACCTGCCAAATCTCCGATTCCAGGCCGAACTGCGTACAGGCGAACGCCAACGCCGTGCCCCACTGCCCGGCTCCGGTCTCGGTGGTGAGCCGGCGAATTCCGGCCTTGGCGTTGTAATACGCCTGCGGCACAGCGGTATTCGGCTTGTGCGAGCCGGCCGGCGAGACACCCTCGTACTTGTAATAGATCTTGGCCGGCGTACCCAGCGCGCGTTCGAGCCGATGGGCCCGGTACAGCGGCGAGGGCCGCCAGAGTCGGTAGACGTCGAGCACGTCCTCGGGGATGTCGATGAACCGGTCGGAGCTGACCTCCTGCGCGATGAGGTCCATCGGGAACAGCGGGGCCAG
Source organism: Mycobacteriales bacterium (assembly GCA_040414495.1). Taxonomy (GTDB): domain Bacteria; phylum Actinomycetota; class Actinomycetes; order Mycobacteriales; family QHCD01; genus DATAVB01. The sequence goes on along the minus strand of JBEDUI010000154.1, from coordinate 61,863 downwards.
GTCGTCCGGCCCGACCGGCTGGCCGGTGGCCGGATGCAGCGGGGGCGCCGGCGGGGAGGGCAGATCGGCCAGCACGTTGTACCAGCGGCGCGGCAGCTCGGATTCGTCCAGCGTGATCTTGGTCGGTTCGCTCATGACCGCCTCCTGGGTTTGGGCCCGACAATAGTCAGCCGGGTCCTCTTGCCGGGGCTTTGGCGGTGGCTGGGTAGCGTCCTTCCCATGGATCTGCGGATTTTCACCGAACCCCAGCAGGGCGCCAGCTACGAGCAGCAGCTGCGGATGGCCCGGGCCACCGAAGACGGCGGCTTCAGCGCGTTCTTCCGGTCCGACCACTACCTTGCGATGGGCGAGACCGACGGGTTGCCCGGCCCGACCGACTCCTGGATCGCGTTGGCCGGCCTGGCCCGCGAGACCAGCCGTATCCGGCTCGGCACGATGGTCACCGCCGCCACTTTCCGGCTGCCCGGGCCGTTGGCGATCTCGGTCGCCCAGGTCGACGCGATGAGCGGCGGCCGGGTCGAGTTGGGGTTGGGCACCGGTTGGTACGAGGCGGAGCACACCGCGTACGGGATGCCGTTCCCGCCGCTGGCCGAGCGTTTCGATCGGTTCGCCGAGCAGCTTGCGGTCATCACCGGACTGTGGGAAACCCCGGTGGGGCAGCGGTTTTCCTACCCCGGCAAGTACTACCCGGTGCTCGACTCGCCGGCGTTGCCCAAGCCGGTGCAGAGCCCGCGCCCGCCGGTGATCATCGGTGGCGGGGGTGCGCGCAAGACCCCGGCGCTGGCCGCGCAGTACGCCGACGAGTTCAACATGGGCTTCTCCTCGCCTTCGCGTACGGCCGAGCAGTTCGGCCGGGTCGCCGCGGCCTGCACCGCCCGTGGCCGCGACCCGGAGTCGCTGACCCGGTCGGTCGCGCACACTGTCCTGTGTGGACGGACCGACGCCGAGGTCCGGGCCCGGGCGGTGGCGATCGGCCGCGATCCGTCCGATCTGGGTGACGGGACGATCGCCGGTACGCCGGCCCAGATCGTGGACCAGCTCGGGTCCTTTGTGGACGTTGGCGCGCAGCGGGCGTACCTGCAGCTGATGGATATCGACGACCTGGACCAGGTGGAGTTGCTGGCGAGTGAGGTCATGCCGCAGGTCGTTCGTTCGTGAGCGATCGGGCGCGGTGGCAGGCCGCGCTGGCCGGCAGCACACAGATCCTGTCCGGCGTACGCCCGCTTTCGGTGGCCGACCGGCTGGCTTCCCTGGCTGAGGGCGTGTCTTCGGATGTGCTGCCGGATTTCTACGGGACCGGCGGGGTCGTGACCGCGGTGGAATCGCAGGTGGCCGAGCTGCTCGGCGCACCGGCCGCCCTGTTCGTACCGACCGGCACGATGGCCCAGCAGCTGGCGCTGCGGTACGGCGCGGAGCGGACCGGCTCGGCCGCGGTCGGGGTGCACCCGCTGGCCCACCTGCTCGTCCACGAACGCGACGCCTACGCCGTGCTGTCCGGTCTGCGGGCGATCGTGACCACGACCGAGCCGCGTAACCCGACCGCAGACGAGGTGGCGGCGCTGCCCGAACCGATCGGCACGTTGGCGTTGGAATTGCCGCTGCGCGATGCCGGGTTCGTACTGCCCACCTGGGACGAGCTGGTGGCGGTCACCTCGGCCGCTCATGGCGCCGGCATCCGGGTACACCTCGATGGCGCTCGGCTCTGGGAATCGACGGTCCACTTAGGACATACGTTGGCCGAGATCGCCGCGCTGGCCGACAGTACGTACGTCTCGTTCTACAAATCGCTCGGCGGGATTTCCGGGGCCGCGCTCGTCGGGCCGGTCGAGCTGATCGAGTACGCCCGGGTCTGGCGGCAGCGGTACGGCGGCATGCTGTTCGCGCAGTGGCCGGCCGCGTTGGCCGCGGCGACCGGGCTGAGCGAGGTGCTGCCGCGGTTGCCGACCTACGTCCGGCACGCCCGTCTGGTCGCGGCCGCCTTGGCCGACGTGTCGGGAGCGCGGGTTCACCCGGCCCCGCCGCATACGCACCAGTTCCAGCTGTGGCTGCCGTACCCGGCGGCGGCGTTGAACGAGGCGGCGCTGCGGCTGGCCGAGTCAGCCAAGGTGGCGGTGGCGTTCGGCTGGCGGGACGGGTTGGTGCCGGGATTCTCCATGGCCGAGATCACGGTGGCCGAGGCGGCACTCGAACTCGACCCGGCCGCGGCGGCTGACCTCGTACGACGCCTGATCGCTGGATTGTGAGTCCGGTTTGAGTACAGCGCCCGAGCGGCGCACCGGATAGGCGGTTTCCCGATCAGCGCAATGCTTGCGGAGTCGGCGGTCCGCTGTTGGATACTGCGTCGGTGGCTAAGGCGAAAAAATAGTGAGTAAACCAGCGATCTTGAGTGTCGACGACGACCCGGGTGTCTCCCGCGCGGTGGCCCGGGACCTGCGCCGGCAATACAGCGACGAGTACCGGATTGTGCGGGCCGAATCCGGGGAACAGGCCCTGGAGGCGCTGCGCGAGATGCGGCTGCGCGGCGACGACGTCGCGGTGCTGCTGGCCGACCAGCGGATGCCCGGGATGTCGGGTACCGAATTCCTCGAATCGGCGATGGACCTGTACCCGTACGCGCGCCGGCTGCTGCTGACCGCGTACGCCGACACCGATGCCGCGATCGCGGCCATCAACGTGGTCGACCTCGACCACTACCTGCTCAAGCCGTGGGAGCCGCCGGAGGAGAAGCTGTACCCGGTGATCGACGCGCAGCTGGACGCCTGGCTGCACACCGAGCGGCGCGAGGTTACGTGTCTGCGGATCGTGGGTCACCGGTGGTCGGCCCGGTCGTACGAGGTACGGGACTTCGTGGCCCGCAACCAGCTGCCGTACCGCTGGTACCTGGTCGACGACGCCGAGGGGGCGGCGCTGGTGCAAGCCGCCGACGCCGACCCGCAGACGCTGCCGTTGGTCATCCTGGCCGACGGCTCGACGCTCTCCGCGCCGACCGACGCCGAGCTCGCGGCGGCCTGCGGGCTCTCGACGACGCCGGCGGAGGACTTCTACGACCTGGTCGTGGTCGGCGGTGGGCCGGCCGGTCTGGGTGCGGCCGTGTACGGGGCGTCCGAGGGACTGCGTACGGTCCTGGTCGAGCGGCAGGTCACCGGCGGGCAGGCCGGGCAGAGTTCGCGGATCGAGAATTATCTCGGCTTTCCCGACGGCGTGTCCGGTGGGCAGCTGGCCGAACGGGCCCGCCGGCAGGCGGTCCGCTTCGGGGCGGAGCTGCTGACGACCCGCGAGGTGGTGGGCCTGGAGGCCCGCGGGTCGGCCCGGGTCGTGCGCTTCGGCGACTCCAGCGAGATCGCCGCCCACACGGTCATCCTGGCCACCGGCGTCTCGTACCGCCGGCTGGACGCACCCGGATTGGACGATTTCGTCGGGTCGGGTGTCTATTACGGCGCCGCGTCGACCGAGGCCAGCGGTTGTGACGGCCAGGAGGTCTACATCGTCGGCGGGGCGAATTCGGCCGGCCAGGCGGCGGTGTTCTTCGCCCAGCACGCCCGCCACGTACACATCCTGGTGCGCGGCAAGGACCTGCGGAACTCGATGTCGCACTACCTGATCGAGCAGATCGCCGGCATCGACAACATCACGGTGCAGCCGTGCACGGAGGTCGCCGGCGCCGAGGGCGATGGGCACCTGGAACGGCTGCAGTTGCGGCAGAACGACACCGGCGAGAAGCGGACCGTGCAGACCGAGCACCTGTTCGTCTTCATCGGGGCCGCTCCGCACACCGACTGGCTCGATGGCGTGATCGAACGGGACGAGCTTGGGTTCGTACTCGCCGGACCGGATCTGGGTAGTGACGGCCGGCCGCCGCGCGGCTGGACGTTGGAGCGGCCGCCGTATCACCTGGAAACCAACGTCCCCGGTGTTTTCGTGGCCGGTGATGCCAGGGCCGAATCCATCAAACGGGTCGCCTCGGCCGTAGGCGACGGGGCGATGGCGGTGGCACTCGCGCACCGCTACCTTGCTTCGTAGGAAGGCGGCGTGATGTCACAGATTGAAGACGCCCGGGTCAGCCCCGAGGAATTGCGTACCCTTTTTCTCTTCGAAACGCTCGACGATTCCCAGCTGAATTGGCTTTCCGAGCATGGCTATATCGAGCGATTCGAAGCCGAAGAGACGATCTACCGCGAGGGTGATCCGGGGACCTGCTTCTTCGTCCTGCTCGAGGGCACGCTCGCGATGAGCCGGACCGTCCGCGGCGGCGGCGAGGTCGCGATCACCCGGTCCGACCAGCGCGGTGTGTACGGCGGTGGGGTGCAGGCGCTGTTCGACGTCGACAACGAGACGGCGCCGTATGCCAACAGCATGCGCGCGGTCACCGAGGTTCGGATGTTCCTGGTGCCGACGGCCGAGTTCGGCACGACGGTGCGCGAGTGGTTCCCGATGGGCATGCACCTGGTGACCTCGGTCTTCACCACGATGATGCGGTCCAGCAGCGCGGTGGCCGAACGGGAACGGCTGATGGCGCTCGGCTCGCTCACCGCCGGGCTGACCCACGAGCTGAACAATCCGGCCGCGGCGGTAGTGCGGGCCAGCGACGCGTTGTCCGAGCGGTTGTCCAAGATGCGGGGCAAGCTGGCGGCGCTCTCGGCCGGCAAGCTGCGGGGCGAGCAGTTGCAGGCGTTGGTCGGGATCCAGGACGCGGCGGTGGAGCGGATGAAGCACGTGCCGCGCCGGTCGCCGTTGGAGGTCAACGACGCCGAGGACGAGATGGCTGACTGGCTCGACGATCACCGGATCGCCGGGTCGGGCGAGTTGGCGGCGGTTCTGGTCGCGGGCGGGTTGGACATCGAGTGGGCCGACGAGGTCGCCGACGCGGTGGGGGAGGGCAATCTGCCCTCGGCGATGGGGTGGCTCGGGTACACCGTGGAGACCCAGACGCTGCTGGGCGAGATCGGCGACGCGGCGACCCGGATCAGCGGGCTGCTCGGCTCGGCCCGGCAGTACTCGCAGATGGATCGGGCACCGCAGCAGCACGTCGATATCCATGAGTTGCTTGACGCAACGGTTGCGATGCTGGGGCACAAGATCGGCGACAAGATCAAGGTGGCGACCGACTACGACCGGTCGCTGCCGGACATGGATGTCTACGCCGCCGAGCTCAACCAGGTGTGGACCAATCTGATCGACAACGCCATCGACGCGATGAACGGCGTCGGCACGATCACGATCTGCACCAAGCGGGAAGATGGCGACGCGCTGATTGAGATTTCCGATACCGGCTCGGGAATCCCGGCCGATATTCAGGACCGGATCTTCGAACCGTTTTTCTCGACCAAAGAGGTCGGGCGTGGAACGGGCCTGGGTTTGGATATCTCGTGGCGGATCGTGGTGAAGAAACACCACGGCGATATCCGGGTCGAATCGCGTCCGGGAAATACGACGTTCCAAATCCGGCTGCCGCTGGTCCAACCGGTCGAGGTCCCAGCTACGTAGTGGGCGGAACGCGTCTTCGCTGTGCTGCGCTCGCCCGTCGAGTCCCTGGCTATGTAGTGGAAGGAATTCGTCTTCGGTCTGCTGCGCTCTCGCTGGTCGAGTCCCCAGCGACGCAGCCATCCATGTCGCGCTGCCACGCGAGCCCACGCCCGTATGACGTGCTCCGCCGGCGTGGGTAGCGTGACACAACTCGGCAGCAGCCAAGTCGCACAGCTACTCCGGCAACCCGTGTCCGGACCGGCGCGGGTCGTGTGACACAACTCGGTGTGCGACCAAGCCGCGCAGCTATCCCGACCGTTATCCAGCACGCGGACCAGACCGACGGCGATCTCGAACCGCACGGCTCCAGGCCAGGGCGATCTCCAGCCGCGCGCCTCCAGACCAGGGCGGCGATCTTCAGCCGCGCGGCTCCAGGCCAGGGCGATCTTCAGCCGCGCGCCTCCAGACCAGGGCGGCGATCTTCAGCCGCGCGCCTCAGACCAGGGCGATCTCCAACCGCGCGGCTCAGACCGCCAGCGACTCCGGCGCGGCGAGGGTGACCAATTCGGCCAGGTGCCGCTGCACCACCGGAATCACGTCGGCAACCGTGACATCGCGACCGAGTTCCTTGCTCAGCGACGTTGCTCCGACATCGGTGTAGCCACAGGGCGCAATGAGATCGAACGCCCGCAGGTCCGGGTTGGCGTTGAGCGCGAAGCCGTGCATCGCGACGCCGCGGCTGACCCGCAGCCCAAGCGCGGCCACCTTGCGGTCCGGACCGCCGCCGCGCACCCACACGCCGCTGCGGGGCTTGATCCGCTGCGTCGCCACGCCGAACTCGGTGCAGACCGACATCAGCATCGCTTCCATCCGCCGCACATAAGCGACCACGTCCCGCCGCCCGGGCAGCGCCACGATCGGGTAGCCCACCAGCTGGCCCGGACCGTGCCAGGTGATGTCACCGCCACGATCGGTCTGCACGACCGGCGTGCCGTCATTCGGCATGGCCCACGGCTGGGTGCGCCTGGTGGCGGTGTAGACCGGCTCGTGCTCGAGCAGCAGAATCGTGTCCGGTATGTCGCCGGCAACCCGAGCCGCATGCAGCTGACGCTGGCGTTCCCACGCCTCTTCGTACGGTACGAGTCCGGTCGTGGTGATGATCTCGATGTCGCTCACGATTCCACCCTACGTCCGCCGGTTCTAGCTGCCGTCGCTATGGCGCGATATTCCGGTCGCGGGCGCCACAACCAAGCTGGTTAGCCTGCGATGGTGGCCACGCTACGCAAGCTCGTCACCCTGCCGGCCGATCGCCGGGCGCGCTGGTGTGTCTGCTCGTGTTCTGGATCGTCGTCGCGGTGCTGTTGTTCCCGCTGTCGTCGAGGCTGTCGGGCGTCGAGAAGAACGACGCCGCCTCGTACCTACCCGGTGACGCGGAGTCGACCAAAGTGGTCGATCTGCAACGGAAATTCAGCTCGTCGGACACGTTGACCGCGGTCATCGTCTACCACCGGTGCGCTCGCGACGTTGCCGTTGGTGCAACTGGTAGAGGTCGGATTCGCCGTCGGCGTAGGCGTTCTGCTCGATACGTTCGTTGTCCGGTCGATCCTCGTCCCGGCGCTCGCCATCGACGTGGGCCGGTGGATGTGGTGGCCAAGTGCGCTGGCCCGCCAACCCGATCCGGTCGCCGAGTCCGGCCTCGCGCGAGTCGCCCGCTGACCCGGCGACTGCTTCGGGCCGACGTCGCTGGGCGCGGCCGCGCCCAGCGCCCGACCGGTCAGGCCGGCAGCCGGACCGGCTCGATCCGGGTCTCGGTCACGGTGCCGTCCTCGTTGCGCTGCACCCGGTACGCCGCGACGTTGTCCCGGTCGCTGACCGCCTCCACGAACTCCGTTCCTCGATAGTGAATGCCGACGCCATTGTCGGTGGCGTACCCGTCTGGCAGCGACCCCTCACCGATCAGCTTGTGGAACAGCGGGCGTCGCTGATCCTCGGCGTCGTAATGCACGCCGTTGGAGTACGGGAGGAAACCCAGGCTGTTGGTGATCGGCTGCAGTGTCGGACCGAACGAGTCGGTCGTGCCCGAGGAATGCCAGCAGATCGAGCCGGCGGACACGCCACCGAGCACGATTCCAGCCTCCCAGCATTCGCGCAGAATCTCGTCCAGACCGTGTAGACGCCACAACGCAAGCAGGTTCGCGGTTGATCCGCCGTTCACCCAGATCATGTCTTGGGCCAGCAGGTGGGCCCGCATGTCGTCCACATTCGGCATCAGGAACAGCGTGAGGTGCGAGGTCTGCACATTCCGACCGGCGAACGCGCCGTAAAAGCCATTGATCATCAACGGATGGTCGCCCGTGGCGGTGCCGATGTAGCACAGCTTCGGCCGCTCCGGATTGCCAGCGAGCTTGAAACCGTGGTCGAAAATCGGCCCCGGGCGCAGATCCCAGGCGTTGCGGCCGCTCGGGAAGAAACCCATGGACGTGGCGAGGATGGTGGGGGCGTCAGCAGGCATGCTTAGATCCTCTCCGATCAAATCTGCCGGCTGCCAGCGGGCTCGGCACAAGCGCCGCGTTGGCGGCGAACCGCTACGGATCAGGCGTCGCGCTTGCCGTCGTACGTCTCGCGCGCCGCCATGACATCGTCCAACGTGCCTTCGACCCAGCGGGCCAGCGCCCACACTTGCTCGGCTGCCTGGCGGCCCATCGGCGTCAGCGAATAGTCCACGTGTGGCGGGATAACCGGCTTGGCGTCGCGGTGCACGAAGCCGTCGCGTTCCAGGACCTGCAGTGTCTGGGCCAGCATTTTCTCGCTTACACCGCCGACCTGGCGACGCAACTCGCTGAACCGGTACGAGCGCTCCAGCAGCGAAGCCAGCACCAGTACGCCCCATCGACTCGTGACGTGCTCGAGCACCAGCCGGGACGGGCAGTCCGCTCGGTGGACGTTCGGCTCCAGCGCCTTGAGCCGCGGCCCGGAACGGACGCTGGCCGAGTTCTCGCTTACGTTCATGCCAGTACCTTACGTACAAGTGGGTACTTACGCCGAGGCATGTACACGCAATAGCGTGAGTGGCGATAGCAGAGCCACGAACCCATGAGGAGAACCGCGTTTCATGAGCATCGTCATCACCGGAGCCACCGGCCGACTCGGCCGCCTGATCATCGACGACCTGCTGGCCGCGGACGTACCGGCTGAGCAGATCACCGCTGTCGCCCGCGACCGAGAGCGGGCCGCGGATCTGGCGGCGCGCGGGCTCGACCTGCACATCGCCGACTACGACCGGCCGGAGACATTCGCCGGGGCGTTCAGACCGCAGGACCGGGTGCTGCTGATCTCTGGCACCGACATCGGCCGGCGTGCGACGCAACACGCGACGGTCATCGACGCCGCTGCTGCGGCCGGGGTCGCGCAGTTGGCCTACGTCGGTGCGTTCGGCGGACCGAAGGCCGATTTCCGGCTCGCCGACGAGCACCGCGCGACCGAGCAGTTGATCCTCGACTCTGGCCTGCCCTACACATTCCTGCGCAACAACTGGTACACGGACGCCCCCATGTTCACCGATGACCTGGCCGGCATCCTCGAGCGTGGCGCCATCATCAACAGCGTCGCCGCCGACAGCCGCATCGCGACGGCGCCTCGTATCGACTACGCCGCGGCCGCCGCGCTTGTGATGAGTACCAACGGACATCTGAACACGGCGTACGAGCTGGGCGGCGACGCTGCCTGGACGTTCGATGAGTTCGCCGAAGAGGTGACGCGCCAGAGCGGAACGAAGGTCGTTCACACCTACATCACGCCGCAGGAACAGCAGGACGTGCTTACCGGCGTTGGGTTGCCGCAGACGCTCGCAGAGATTCTCGTCGACGTCGACGACGCCATCAATCGGGGCGTGTTGGCCGACACACCGGGGGACCTGTCGCGGCTCATCGGCCGGCCGACCACACCGATTGCCGACACAATCGCGGCCGCGCTCGCGTCCCTGCGGGCGTAAGCCTGCAACAGCGAGGGCCGCGGCAGCCGGCCTGGTCGTTCGCATTGATCTGTCACCTCCCGATCGGATCCACCCGGCCATCAAACACCGTGAATCGGGCGGTGCAAGCCCTCGATCGCGAAGTTGTGGATAGTGCCGGGCCCTGTGGATAACCGCTGCAGCCGACCCCGTCAGCTGCCTACGCTGCACGGCCATGAGCGAAATGTCTGACGCGACCGCGACCCGATCCGGCGGTCTGCGATGAGCGGGCCGGGTTGGCGGATTCCGGGATACGTGGCGGATGAGCTGATCGGTTTCGGCGCATCGGGCGAGGTGTGGCGGGGCCGGGATCTCCTCAGTGGTGAGGTCGTGGCCCTCAAACGGCTGCGGCTCCCGGATGATGACGGGCACGCGCGGCTGCGCCGCGAAGCCGCGCTGCTCGCCGCGCTGGATCATCCGCACCTATTGCGATTACGGGACACGGTTCGTACGGACGATCGTTGGGTGCTCGTGCTGGACTACGCAGCGGGCTCCAGTCTGGCTTCGCTGCTGCTGGATCGTGGTCGACTGCGCCCGGGTGAGGTTGTCACGGCCCTGTCGCCCTTGGCTGCGGCGCTTGCCTATGCACATGGCGAGGGCCTCGTGCACGGCGACGTCACGCCGGCCAATGTCCTGTTCACCGGTGATGGACGGCCGCTCTTGGCCGATCTCGGTATCGCGCGTGTGGTGTGTGATGACGATCCGGTTCGAGGGACGCCCGAGTACGTTGACCCGGCGGTCGCGGCCGGTGCCGCGCCCGGCCCGGCGACGGATGTGTTCGCGGTCGCCGCGATCGCGTTCCACGCCCTGACCGGGGACCCGCCCTGGGCCGGCCCATCGGCCGAGGACTCCTTGTATCTGGCTGCCGCCGGCGAGGTTCCGGACCTGTCCGCCCGCGCCCCGGATGTGCCGGCGGAATTGGCGCGGGTCGTACAGCGTGCCCTCTCAGCCGAGCCAGCGCGCAGAGGAAGTGCCGCCGAGTTGGCCTTGGAGCTGCGGCACGCCTGCACGCCAGAGCCGGTTGAGCTCCGGTGCGGTCCGACGACGGTCCCGCCCGCGGCGAAACCCGCTCCGCTGACCCACGACGTCCGTCCGCGCGCAGCTCGCGTGCCGGCTCAGAAGACCAGGAGTCGGCACCGACGGGCGGTCGACTCCCGGTCGCGTCAGCTGCTGGCCGCCAGCCGGCGAACCTTGTCCAGTAAGGGTTTGCGGGCCGCCGTGTTCGGTGCGCTCAGCGTCGCGCTCGCCATTCGGTTGGGCATCTCCTGGGCCGGCGGCGGGCCGGCCGGTTCGGCCGAGGTGCCGTCCGATGCCGGCAGGAGTGCGCAGCCGACCACGAGCCCCGCATTGCCACCGACGCGGCGAGCAGCTGGGGACGATTCCAGCTCTGGCGCCTCGGCATGGCAATCGCCGCCGTTCAGCGGCTCGGCGCAACGCTGGGCGAGTGTGCTGGATCGCCTGGACGCTGATCGCCAACGGGCTTTCGCCAACGACAACGCGACGTTGCTTGACCAGGTCTATGCGACCGGCAGCGCCGCCCTGGTCGCCGATCAGAAGCAGCTCGAGCAGATCCGGTCGACCGGCGCTCGGGCGGTCGGCGTCCGTCACCAGCTACGCGCACTGCGGCTGAGCCGCGTAGGCCCGGATCGTGCCGTCCTGGACGTGCGCGAGGCGTTGCTGGGCTACCAGCTGCGGCACGGCGACCAGGTCGCCCGGCAAGCTGCGTCCGCGACGAGGACTTACTACGTGACGTTGCTGGCACAGCACGGTGAATGGCGGATCGATGAACTCACCCTCATGCCGACGACGTAGCCCAGCGCAGCGCCTGCTCGACGGTGTTGTGCTGGTGCTCAAATCCTGCTCGCGACAGCACGGCTGGTACGGCCCGCTGCCCGATCAGAATGGTCTCGTCGGCGAACTCGCCGAGGACCGTGCGCAACGCGATCCCGGGTACCGGCAGCACGGCTGGCCGACGGAGGACCTTGGCCAGCGTTCGGGTGAACTCGGCATTCGTCACGGGCACTGGACCGGTCAGGTTCACCGGGCCGGAAATGTCGTGCTCCAACAGGAAACGGATCGCGGCGACCTCGTCCACGAGCGAGATCCACGGCCAGTACTGATTGCCCGACCCGAGCCGACCGCCGACGCCGAGGGAGAACAGCGGCTTCAGCCGGGACATCACACCGCCGCGGCGGGACAGCACGAGGCCGGACCGGAAGGTCGCGACCCGAGTACCGGCACCGCGCGCCGGTTCGGTCGCCGCCTCCCACGATCGGCACAGGTCGGCCAGGAAACCGGTGCCGGCTGGCGTGGTCTCGTCCACCGTGTGATCGCCGGTGTCGCCGTACCAGCCGACCGCCGACGCCGACAGCAGCACACGCGGCGGGCTCGTGGCGGCCGCGATCGCCGTGCTGATGGTTGTGGTGCCCCGGACCCGGCTTTCCCGGATCGCGGCTTTACGTTCGGGGCTCCAGCGCCGGTCGCCGATGCCGATGCCGGCGAGGTGAATGACCGCGTCCAGTCCAGACAGCGTCTCCGGGTTGAGTTGGCCGCCCATCGGGTTCCAGCCGATCTCGGCGTCCGATCGTGGTGCGCGGCGCACGACGCGGAAGATCTGGTGGCCGTCGGCGGACAGTTGCTCACGCAATGCCGTGCCGATGAGCCCGGAGGAACCGGTGATCGCGATCTTCATGCGCACATCGTGCCCGACCTTATCCCGCACAAACGCGGCTACCTCGTCCGCCGGACGATCGGGAGCCCGCCGATCATGCAGCAAGGCCCCGCCTGGTACGGGACCAGACGGGGCCTTGCTGACAGTGAAGCGTTACAGGCCGAGCTCGGCCTCGAACGCCCCGCCCTCAAGGCGTTCCTTGATCGTGACCAAGAACCGGGCTGCGTCGGCGCCATCGACGAGCCGGTGGTCGTAGGTCAGCGAGAGGTAGACCATCGAGCGGACCGAGATCACCTCGCCAAGCTGCGGGTCATCCACGACGACCGGACGCTTCACTACGGTGCCCGTGCCGAGGATCGCGACCTGCGGCTGGTTGATGATCGGTGTGTCGAACAGGGCGCCGCGGCTGCCGGTGTTGGTGATGGTGAAGGTGCCACCGCCCAACTCGTCCGGGCTGACCTTGTTCGAGCGCGTGCGATCGGCCAGATCAGCGATCTTGCGCGCCAGCCCGCCAATGTTCAGGTCGCCGGCGTTCTGGATCACCGGGACGGTCAGGCCACGCTCGACATCGACCGCGATACCGAGGTGCTCGGCGTCGTGGTAGGTGATCGTGCCTTCGTCCGTGTCGATCGAGGCGTTGAGCTTCGGGTGCACCTTCAGCGCCTCAACCGCGGCCAGGGCGAAGAAGGGCAGGAACGACAGCTTGACGCCCTCGCGCGCCTCGAAGTCGGCCTTGGCGCGCTGACGGAGCCGCGCGATCGCGGTCACGTCCGCCTCGACCACGGTGGTCAGCTGCGCGGAGACCTGCAGCGACTCCACCATCCGGGCCGCGATCACCCGACGGGTGCGGGGCAGCTTCTCGGTACGGCCGCGCAGAGCCTGTGCGGCCGCGGTCGGTTTCGGTGCGCCACTGACCGGGGCGGCTGCCGTGGCCTGGGGCGCCGGTGCGGTCGCCGCTTGGCTGACACGGGTTGCTTCGGCCGCCTCGAGCACATCCTGCTTGCGGATCCGACCACCTACGCCGCTACCCGATACGGCCGAGAGGTCGACGCCGCGCTCGGAGGCGAGCTTGCGAACTAGCGGTGTGACGTACGCACCGGCGGCATCCGCCGGTGGTACCGAGTTGGTCTTTGCCGGAGCCGGTGCGCTCGGCGCGGGCGCGGGTGCCTGCGGAGTTGGCGCCTGGGCCGCGGGCGCTGGGGCCGGGGGAGCGGGCGGCGGCGGAGCTTGCGGAGCCGGGGCCTGGACCGGCGGAGGTGCCTGCGGTGCGGGTGCCTGCGGTGCCGGTGCTTGCGCGGCCGGAGCTTGTGGTGCTGGTGCCTGCGGGGCGGGTGCGGGCTGCGCGGGAGCCGGGGCAGCCTGCGCGGCGGGAGCCGCTGCCGGCTCTGGTTCGGGCTCGGGTTGCGGCGCTGACGCGGGTGCCTCGGCGCCGCCGGTGGCCTGCGCGCCGTCTTCGATGGTGGCCAGCTCGACGCCGACCTCCACCGTCTCGTCCTCGCCGACCTTGATCTTGCTCAGCACGCCCGCGGCCGGCGACGGAATCTCGGTGTCCACCTTGTCGGTGGACACTTCGAGTAGCGGCTCGTCAGTCTCGACGCGCTCGCCTTCCTGCTTCAGCCACCGGGTGACGGTGCCCTCAGTCACGCTCTCTCCGAGCGCGGGCATGGTGACGGAGGTCGGCATGGTGTGGCGACTCCTTCGTGATTTCTTGAGTAGGTCTGGGGGTGGGACCTCAGCCGTGCACGTGCAGTGGCTTGCCGGCAAGTGCCAGGTGAGCCTCGCCGAGCGCCTCGGACTGGGTGGGGTGCGGGTGGATCAGCTGGGCGACCTCGATGGGCAAGGCCTCCCAGTTGGTGATGAGTTGTGCTTCGGCCATCAGCTCGCCGACGCGGCTGCCGACCATGTGTACGCCCAGCACGGGACCGTCCTTCTCTGCGACCAGCTTGGCCGCGCCCTGGGTCTTGAGGATCTGGCTCTTGCCGTTTCCAGCCAGATCGTAAGTCAGGGTGACAATCTTGTCCTGACCGTACTGCTCGACCGCTTGCGCTTCGGTCAAGCCGACCGAACCCACCTCGGGCTCGGAGTACGTGATGCGGGGGACGCCGGGGTAGTTGATCGGCGCTACCGGCAGTCCGGCCAACCGCTCGGCGACCAGGATGCCCTCGGCGAAGCCGACATGGGCCAGCTGCGGCGTGGCGATCAGGTCGCCGACCGCCGAGATCGTCGGCACGTTGGTCTGGCAGTACTCATCGACGACCACCCAGCCGCGGTCCAGCGTCACGCCGACGTCCTCGTATCCGAGTCCGGTCGAGACCGGGCCGCGTCCGACCGCGACGAGCAGCAGTTCGGCGTCCAGCTGCTTGCCGTTCTCCAGCGACACCTGCACGCCCGAGTCGGTGTACTGCACGCCGGCGAACCGCGCGCCAAGCTCGTACTTGATGCCCCGCCGGCGGAACTGCCGCTCCAGCAACTTCGAAGAAGACTCGTCCTCCAGCGGGAGCAGGTGCGGCAGGGCCTCGACGATGGTGACCTCGGCACCGAAGGAGCGCCAGACACTGGCGAACTCAACTCCGATCACTCCGCCACCGAGGATCACCACGGACTCAGGGACCCGGTCCAGGGTCAGGGCGTGGTCGGAGGAGATGACCCGGTTGCCGTCGATCTGCAGGCCGGGCAGCGATTTGGGGATCGAGCCAGTGGCCAGGATGACGTTGCCGCCCTCGTAGGTCTCGCCGTTCACCGCGACCGCGGTGGGCGAGACGAGCTTGCCTTCTCCCTCGACGACGGTGATCTTGCGGCCCTTGGCGATGAACTGGACGCCCTTGTAGAGGCGGTTGACCACGCCGTCCTTGTACTTGTGGACGCCCGCGATGTCGATGCCCTCGAAGCTGGTTCGGACGCCGAACTGTTCGCTCTCGCGCGAATTGTCGGCGATTTCGGCCGCATGCAACAGCGCCTTGGTGGGAATGCAACCCCGGTGCAGGCAGGTTCCGCCGAGCTTGTCTTTTTCGATCAATACGACGGATTTGCCAAGATCGGCGGCACGGAAGGCTGCGGCGTACCCGCCGCTTCCGCCACCGAGAATGACGAGGTCGGCAGTCTGGGTCACAGAGTTCTCCTCGCGTTTGGCCATTCACGGGACACCGTTGTCCGGCCCCGTCAGCCGAATTACAACCGGGGGACTGTTGCCATCCTGTCACTCCGCCGGCTTCCGGCGCGACGCGGGTTAGGTGATCATGAAGGTGTGCGCCGAGCGGCTCGACGGTGCACCCTATGGGAGTCGGACGGAGGCTTCCGATTGTCGGGTGATCGCGAGACGCTGTCGGGACGGCCGCTGACAACGCGGGAAGGACGGCCGCTGACAACGGGGGAAGGTATGAGAGTTCTGAAACGTCGCGGGCTTCGACGACATGGCAGCCTGCGGCGCGTCGAGTCTGCCGACCTGGCGCATCTGCGCCAGTTCGCTACCAGCCGGATAGGCGTTGAGGCCTATGTCGAGCCGCAGACCACATTGACCGAAACGACCGTCGTACTGGTCGCGACAAGTGGGGAATGGACGCGACGGCGCGTCGGGGGGCCAAAGGCAGCCCGGGATGTCGCGAACAAGCTTGGTATTCCGGTTTATGACGTCACGGCGACCGGATATCCCAAGCGGATGCGGGAGTGGACCGCGCAGCGCAAGGCCGCCGGGGATACCGGTGTACCGCGCCGCGAGCGCCCGACCGGGTGAGCTTGTCCCGTCGGTGAGCTTGTGTCCCGCTAGATGATCTGGTGGGCGAGCTTGCCCGAGGGCTGGGCGTTTCGCCCGGGTTGACCGCTGGGTCCGGTTGGTCTTGCGACCAGATCGCTGCTCCAGGCGTGATCCGGCGAGCGCGTCGCTACGTCCGGGTTGATCCGGCGAGCATGTCGCTACGTCCGGGTTGATCCGGCGATTATGTCGCTGGCGTTTGGTTTACGCAGGCGAGTATGTCGCTGGCGTTCGGTTTACGCGCTTGCGTCGGTGGCGCTGCTGTGCAGATCAGCGCACTGATGCCGGCAGCGCCGCGGTCACGAGCTTGGCGTACAGCTGCGCCCCGGCCGGACGCGGATGTACGTGATCGGGCCAGAGCAGCTGCTGTTGCCGCGAGATGGCCGTGTACCAGTCGACGACCGTGACGTTGGGCCATCGGCTCGGGGCGCTGCGTACGGCCGCGTTGACCGAACCCTGCCAACTGCGCGGCGCGAAAACCGTCAGCAGGACGACCTTGCGAGCCGGACCGATTGTGCTCATGAGCTCGCCGAGCGTGGCCTCGGTGAACTCGCCGTTGGTACCCAGGTCAACTACCACGACGCTGCCCAGTTGGTGGCTGGCCCGCAGGCTCGCGACGACCCGCTCGGCTGAACTCATCTGGCGGCCGACCTTCGCACTGATTTGGATGTATGGCAGCTGGGCCCGCAACTGTGCGGCGGCCGCGAGCATGACCGAGTCGCCGACGGCGGTGACGCCCGCCCCGGGTCCGTGCGTAGCCGTCCGCGCCGGGTCAGTCGACCGGGCCTGCTTGGCCGAGCCGCCTGACGATCGGTTCGATTCCCGAGACGTCGGGCCGCCCGCTGGCCCGTGTGTGCTCGAGCCACCAGCCGATCCGCGCGAACTCGAACCGCCCGCCGTTGAACCGTGGGCTCCGGTCCCTGCGGTCGGCAGTTTCGGGGCCGCGGCGGCCGCGCGCTCACCGGCCTCGATCTGCGCCTGGGCCCCGTCCCGCGGCGCCGGCAACGCCACCCCGATGCAGGCGACGAGAGCTACCGCGATCGCACCACCCCCGGCGACCAGGCGCGGCATCGGGGCCGAGCGGGGTCGCAACGCCTCGGCGGCTTCCCGTACCGCATTCCACAGCCCATGTCGACGGACCGGATCTTCGACCAGTCGCCAGGACAGTTCGGCCAGACCCAAGGTGACCACCAGAGCGGTGAGCACCCGGAGGTACTGACCGCGATGCGTGTGCAGCAGGCACAGCACCGGCCAATGCCAGAGGTAGATCGCGTACGACCGGGTGCCGACGTACCGCAGTGGACCGACCGCGAGCCGCCGGGCAACCCGGCCATCGCTCGCTGCCGCCGCGACCACTCCGGCGGCCAGAAACGCCACGAGCAGGAAACCGCCGCGGTACACGAACCCGCCCGAGTCGCTGGCCAGCGGAAGGATCACGGCCAGCGCGACCAGAGCGCCGGCCCCGACCGCGTCGCGCCGCTCGCCGCCGTTCCAGCCCCGCTGCCCGAGCCAGAGCGCCAACGCCGCCCCGATCAGCAGTCCGGCCGCATGCGTATCGGTGCCGTAGTAGAGCCGCGACGGATCACCACCGGGCTGGTACGCGACGGCCATCGCGATCGTGCTGACGAGTGCGCCGGCCAGCACGATCGCGGCCCGCCGACCGAACAGCCGCACCGTCCGCACCAGAAGCAACAACAGCAGCGGCCAGAGCACATAAAACTGTTCTTCGACCGCCAGGGACCACAAATGGACGAGGATCGGTTGAGGCCCGAATTGGGCGACGTACGAGGTGTGCGCGCTGATTTGATGCCAGTTGCTCGTGTAGGTCGCCGCCGCCAGCAGATCGCCGCGCAACCCGGCCAGCTGGCTGCGGTCGATTAACACAGCGGCCGCGGTCACCGTGACCAGCATGACCGCCAGCGCGGGCAACAACCGGCGAGCGCGACGAACCCAGAATGCGCGCAGATCGATAGAGCCGGTTCGCCGCTGTTCGTGGGCGAGCAGGTCGGTAATGAGAAATCCGCTGATGACGAAAAAGACGTCGACGCCGAGAAAACCGCCGCCCAGCAAGGGAATCCCCGCGTGATAGCCAAAAACGGAAAGCACCGCCAAGGCCCGGACACCGTCGATCCCGGGCGCATACCGCCGCGGCCGCCGCAACGGTCCGCGCGCTCGGAGTTCGGTGTCGATGCTCATGGTTCTCTCGTTATTGGTGTCAACCGACAGCGCAGGCCGGGACAGCGTAGAGCCCCCCGACACCGCGCTCCAATTGAACGGGCAATTCGGCCCTAGACCATGCAGACGCGCCGTACGAGCGCTTATCGCGCTGCTAGTAGCAGATACTTACTGAATACGGTGCGTTGCGGTCCGTATTCGACACATCGCTCGATTGGCCGGCAATCATCGGCATGTCGGATTGTTGTTCGGTAGGCCCATGCGCGATTGTCCACTGTGGACACCTGGGTAATTCTCTGCCGCAATGTCCGAATTCCATGCGGTCTGCGAAATGGTCTCGTCTGGTGTTCGGGCGGTCGTGCGGGAGCAGGGTGGTACTGGGTGGCCGCGTACTGGCGCGATGGTCTCGTCTGGACGTCGGATGGTCGCGCGCCGATGGGATGGTCTCGTCCGAATCCCGGACGACTGCCCCGCCGACGCGATGGTCTCGTCCGGGTCAGGGTGCCTGCGCCGGAACGGGGTGCTTATCCGTTTTCGGCGATATCGCGCAGCGTCGCCAACAACGTGCGCACCGGAACGCCTGTGCCGCCGACCGGTGTGTACCCCCACGCCTTTTGGACGTTGTACGCCGGACCGGCCACGTCGATATGCGCCCACTGCACGTTTTTCGCCACGAATTCGGCCAGGAAATGCCCGGCGACGAGCATGCCGCCGAACCGGTCGCCAGCGACGTTGGCCAGATCCGCCACCGTCGAATCCAGGCCCGACCGCAACTCGGTCGGCAACGGCATCGCCCACGCCTGCTCGCCGACCCCGCGCCCGGCGGCGGCGACCCGGTCACGCAATTCGTCGCTACCCATCACGCCGGCGGTACGGGTGCCGAGCGAAATACGCTGCGCCCCGGTCAGCGTCGAGGTCTCCAGCAGGTACGCCGGCTGATCCTCGCAGGCCCGCACGATCGCGTCGGCCAGAACGAGTCGGCCCTCGGCGTCCGTGTTGAGCACCTCGACCCGCTTGCCGCCGTACTGGGTGAGTACGTCACCGGGGCGGTACGACGAGCCGGACACCAGATTCTCGGCCATCGGTACGGTCGCGATGATCTCGAGCGGCAGTTCCAGCGCGGCGGCGGCACATACGGTCGCGATCACCGCGGCGGCGCCGCCCATGTCACCCTTCATCTCGTGCATGTGGTCGGCCGGCTTGATCGAGATACCGCCGGAGTCGAACGTAATTCCCTTGCCTACGAGGGCAATGCGCGACTTCGCGCGGCCGGGCTTGTAGTGCAACCGGACCAGTCGCGGCGGCCGGGCCGAGCCCCCGCCGACGCCGAGTATGCCGCCGTAGCCGGCTTTCGCCAGCGCCTTCTCGTCCAGAACCTCGACGTCCAGCCCGGCCTTACGTCCAGCGGCCTGGGCCCGACTGGCGAGCTCGGCCGGGGGTAGGTCGCCGGCCGGCGTGTTGACCAGGTCCCGGGCCAGCGTCACGGCCTCGGCTACCGCGCCGGCGTCCTTGGCCGCGCGCTGGCTCTCCTTGTCCTTGGCCGAGGTGACAACCAGTTGGAACGAGGCGGGTAGGGCGCGCCGGTCCTCATCGAGCGTGCGGAATTCGGTGAACTCGTACGCACCGAGCAACGACCCCTCGGCGACCGCGGTAACCAGTTCGGGTGTGGAACGCCCCGCCACCAGCGCCAGCGTGGAAGCGACCGTGGTTCGCCCGGCCAGGGCCCGGCTCGCTGCCCCGGCGGCCTGCCGTACCGCGTCGAGTGGGTAGTGCCCGTCCGCGGGCACGGGGCCGAGGCCGGCGGCGGCCACGACCGGTGTGGACATTTCGCCGAGCGTGGCCAGCGTGGTGACCTCGCCCTCCGCGCCGGTCGCCCCGAGGGCGGTCAACGCCTCGCCCAGCCGACCGCCCAGGGCCGAGTCGACCGCGCCGGTGCCGGCCGGCAAGGCCAGGCCGTGCGGTCCCTTGGCCACGCCGACGACGATCGCGTCGACCCGTAGGGAGTCGGCTGCCTTGTCAGTCAGAGTGAGCGTTGCCACGACGGCTCCGATCTGTGGGGGGACGTGCTGCGAGGGCGATGCTATTCGGCTTGCGGTCCGAGTCCCATAGCGGCTCGCGCCGGTGTTGGTCTGTCAGGTTGCGGCGTTGTGGCTCGGCTCGCTTGGTGGTGCGGACAATGGCTCCCGCCGATGTTGGTCAGTCGGGTGGCGGTGAGGTTGGGTCTTTCGGGTGCGGGCCTATAGCGGCCATCGCCGATGTTGGTCGGTCGGGTTGCGGCGAGCTCGGGCGCGGTCCAGAGGGGCTCGCTGGTCGCAAAGGGCTACCGGTAGCGTTTGGATCATGGCCTTGACTCGATCTCCGTTGCATGACCGGCACGTGGCCCTCGGCGCGAAGCTCGCCGACTTCTCCGGCTGGGATATGCCGATTGAGTATGCCGGTGGCGGCGTCATCGCCGAGCACACCGCGGTCCGTAAGGCGGTCGGGCTTTTCGACGTTTCGCACCTGGGCAAGGCGACGGTACGCGGGCCCGGCGCGGTCGAGTTCCTCAACTCCACGTTGGCCAATGACCTGCGCCGGATCGGCCCGGGCCAGGCGCAGTACACGCTGTGCTGCGACGACCCGTCGGGCGGCGTCGTCGACGACCTCATCGCCTACATTCGCGCCGAGGACGACGTACTCCTCGTCCCGAACGCCGCCAACAATGCCGAGGTCGTGCGTCGCCTGAGCCAGGCCGCACCGCCGCAGATCACCGTGCAGAACGCACATCGGGATTACGCCGTGCTGGCCGTGCAAGGCCCGCAATCGGCGCAGCTGCTGGGTTCGCTGGGCCTGCCGACCGATCACGACTACATGAGCTTTACGTTGTCCACATTGGACGGTCATGAGCTGATCGTGTGCCGCACCGGTTACACCGGCGAGCACGGGTACGAGTTGCTGCCGAGGTGGGACGAGGCCGGCGCCGTCTGGGACAAGCTGCTGGCGGCCGGGGCCGAGTTCGAGCTGCGGCCGTGTGGGCTTGGCGCCCGGGACACGCTGCGGACCGAGATGGGCTACCCGCTGCACGGACACGAGCTGTCGCTGTCGATCACCCCGGTGCAGGCCCGCGCCGGCTGGGCGGTCGGGTGGAAGAAGGACGAATTCTGGGGCCGCTCGGTGCTCACGGCCGAACGAGAGGCCGGCGCGCCCCGGCTCCTGTATGGCCTGGTCTCGACCGACCGGGGCATCCCGCGCCCCGGCATGACCGTGCTCCATGAAGGCACCGCCATCGGCGAGGTCACCAGCGGGACGTTCTCGCCAACGCTGCGCCGCGGCATCGGGCTGGCGTTGATCGACACGGCGAGCGGTCTGGCCGCCGACGCCGAGGTCACCGTGGACGTGCGCGGCCGTACTTCGACCATGCGCCTGGTTCGCCCGCCGATGGTGCCCTCACACGTGCGCTGATACCGGACCCCGGGGCCTGTGACTCTGCTCCAACGGCTGGAGCAGAGTCACACACGGGCCGGGCGGACTGGTCGGCCCGTGGTTGGGAGCCGCGTCGCGGTCCGCTGCGCAGCGGGTCAGCTGGGAAAGACGCCGGCGCGAGGGAGCAGCGCCGGTACGTCGTGGCCGAGCTGCGCGCTGAGGTACGCGGCCGTCGGCAGCAGCGACTCCAGGTCTACGCCGGTCCGGTAACCCATCCGGTCCAGCAGATAAAGCAGGTCCTCGGTCGCGATGTTGCCGGTCGCGGCCGGGGCGAACGGGCAGCCGCCGATACCGCCGGCGCTCGAGTCCAATATCCGTACGCCCTCATCCAGTGCCGCCGCCGCGTTCGCGAATCCGGTGTTGCGGGTGTTGTGGAAATGGAACCGCAGGCCGACCTCGGTGCTAACGGCATCCCGGACCCCATCAGCGAGCCGGCGTACCTGGGTCGGAACCCCGACCCCGATCGTGTCGCCGATGCACACCTCGTGCGCCCCGGCCCGAGCCCCGATGCCAGCCAGCTCCACCACTCGATCAGGGTCGACCTCGCCTTCGAACGGGCAGCCGAACGCGGTCGAGAGCGTCAATGTGGTGAACAATCCCTGTGCGCGGGCTCGGGTCAGTACGTCGGTCGCCGCGTCCATCGCCTCGTCCGTGCTGGCGTTCTGATTGCGCCGGCTGAACGTGTCGCTGACGCACACCACGACGTTGATCTCGTCCACACCGGTGTCCAGGGCCCGATCCAGGCCGCGTCGGTTGAGGATCAGGCCCGCGTACGAGACGTCGGGGGACCGCGGTACGGCCGCCATCACTGCTTCGGCGTCGGCCATCGCCGGCACCAGCTTCGGGTGCGCGAACGACACTGCCTCGATCCGGCGCAACCCCGCCCCCACCAGCCGCCGGATCAGCTCGACCTTCACCTCGGTCGGCAGCAGTACGTCCTCGTTCTGCAGGCCGTCGCGTGGACTCACCTCAACGATGCTGACGTCCATGCGCTGCGCTCCTACACTCGCGGCAGATGGCCCGCAAGGGACCGGCCGTCACCTCAAGGTTGAGGGGACCTGATGACCAGTCTGCATGAGCTCGACGAGTTCTCCATGTTCATCGCCGGCGAGGCGGCGCCCTCGCACAGCGCCCGGACGTACGACTCGATCGACCCGTACACCGGCGAACCCTGGGCCCGCGTTCCCGACGCCGACGCCGCCGATGTCGACCGGGCGGTGGCCGCGGCGCGGGCGGCGTTGGACGGGCCCTGGGGTCAGCTGACCGCGACCGCGCGAGGCGCGTTGCTGCGCAACCTCGGCGATCTGATCGCCCGGGACGCCGACCGGCTGGGCCGGATCGAGACCCGGGACAACGGCAAGCTGCTGCGTGAAATGGCCGACCAGGCCCGGTACCTGCCGCAATGGTGCTACTACTTCGGCGGGCTGGCCGACAAGGTGCAGGGCAGCGTCATTCCGTCGGACAAACCGAACTACCTCGTCTATACGTTGCATCATCCGGTCGGCGTGGTCGGCGCGATCGTGCCGTGGAACTCGCCGTTGCTGCTGCTGATGTGGAAGCTCGCCCCGGCCCTGGCCGCCGGCTGCACGATGGTGATCAAGCCGAGCGACTACACGCCGGCCAGCACGATCGAGTTGGCCAAATTGATCGACGAGGCCGGTTTCCCGCCCGGCGTGGTGAACGTGGTGACCGGGTGGGGGCCGGAGGTCGGCAAGGCGCTGGCCGGACACGAAGGCATCGACAAGATCGCGTTCACCGGATCGACCGCGGTCGGCCGGGCGGTGGCACACGCGGCAGCCGAGAACTTCACTCGGGTCACGCTGGAATTGGGCGGCAAATCGGCTCAGGTCGTATTTCCCGACGCGGATCTGGACGCGGCCGCGAACGGGGTGGTGGCCGGCGTTTTCGCCGCGACCGGGCAGACCTGCATGGCCGGTTCCCGGCTGGTCGTGCACAAAGATGTGGCCGACGCCGTGGTGCAGCGGGTGGTCGATCGCGCGGCCACGATCCGGCTCGGCGACCCGAGCGACCCGACCACCGAAATGGGCCCGTTGTCGAACGAACGCCAATTCCAGACCGTGCTCGACCATTTCGCGGCGGCCAAGGTCGAAGGCGCCACCATCGCCTGCGGCGGGGAAACGGCCCCAGGATTGGGCGGCTATTTCGTACAACCGACCGTGCTGACCGACACCGCACCGACCATGCGGGCGGTACGGGAGGAGATCTTCGGTCCGGTCGTGGCGGTCAGCACGTTCACCGACGAGGACGAGGCGGTGGCACTGGCCAACGGCAGCCGGTACGGCCTAGCCGGCTCGGTCTGGACCAAGGACGTGCACCGGGCCCACCGGGTCGCGGCCAAACTCCGGGCCGGAACGGTGTGGATCAACGCCTACCGGGTGGTCGCGCCGCACGTTCCGTTCGGCGGGTTCGGCGCCAGCGGACTGGGCCGGGAGAACGGGATCGAGGCCATCAGCGAATACACCGAGACGAAATCGGTCTGGGTCGAATTGAGTGGGAAAACCCGCGACCCATTCACCCTTGGCTGATTCGTGCGTGAATTCGGCGCCCGATTAAAGCGCCGAATTCACGCACGATTAATCAGGTGCTTGGCAGCGTAAGAATCTCGGCGCCGTCATCGGTCACCACGAGCGTGTGCTCAAATTGCGCCGTCCACGAACCGTCGACGGTAACGGCGGTCCAGCCGTCCTTCCACAACCGCGGTTCGATCGCGCCGAGCGTGATCATCGGCTCGATCGTAAACGTCATTCCTGGCTCGATAATGCCCTCGTGGTCGGGTGCATCGTAATGCGGAATTACCAGTCCATTGTGGAATATCGTGCCGACGCCGTGACCGGTGAAATCACGTACCACTCCGTACCCGAAACGTCGCGCGTAACTCTCGATCACCCGGCCGATGACATTGAACGGCCGACCCGGCTTGACCGCGCGAATGCCGCGCATCGTGGCTTCCTCGGTCCGCTCGACCAGCAGCCGGACCTCTTCGCTGACATTTCCGACCAGGAACGTCGCGTTGGTGTCACCGTGTACGCCGTCGATGAAGGCGGTGATGTCGATGTTGACGATGTCGCCGTCCTGCAACGTGGTGGTGTCCGGGATGCCGTGGCAGATCACCTCGTTCAGCGAACTGCACAGCGACTTGGGGTAGCCGCGATATCCCAGCGTCGACGGGTACGCGTCGTGGCCGATGAGGTAGTCGTGTCCGACCGCGTCCAGTTCGTCGGTGGTGATGCCCGGCCGGACCGCGCGCCCGACCTCGGCCAGCGCGTCGGCCGCGATCCGGCTGGCAATGCGCATCCGCTTGATCGTGTCCTCGTCCTTGATCAGCGGCTCGTTGGTCACGGTCGGCGCCGGTTTGCCGACGTACTCGGGTCGCGCGATGTGCGCCGGCACCTCGCGGATGGGGGTGGGACGGCCCGGGGTGAGCAGGGCGCGGGTCAATGATCCTCCTCGGGCGTCTCGGTGGCCTGGGTGATATCGGATGGCTCCGATGTCGTCGGCTCCGGTTCCGCCGGTGTTTCGGGTACGGCCGGTGTTTCCGGTACGGCCGGTTCCTCGGTTGCTTCGGTGTCTGCTGTAGTCAATGCTTCAGCCGCGTCTGGTGTTTCCGACGCTGTCTCGGGCGGCGGGGTCCGGCGCGCGGGCCGGCGTCGCGGCTCGGGAACCGGGACGGTCGGCGTGTTGTTGACCCCGGCCTCGGTCAACGTGGAGACCTCGGCCAAGGTACGGACCGCGGCCCGGATCAGCGGCAGCGCGACCAGGCCGCCGGTGCCCTGACCGAGCTGGATTCCCAGGTCCAGCAGCGGTTCCAGGCCCAGGGACTCCAACGCGGCCAGGTGCGCCGGCTCGGCCGACTTGTGGCTGGCGAACCACCACGACGAGGCGTCGTACGCGGTATCCCGGGCGACCATCGCCGCGGCCGCCGACACCACACCGTCCAGTACGACCGGGGTGCGGCGGACCGACGCCTGCAGCAGAAAGCCGGTCATAGCGGCGATATCGGCCCCGCCGGAGCAACCCAGCAGCTCCAACGTCTCGTACCGGAACGTCCGGCCGCGCCGCAACGCATTGCGTACCACCACGACCTTGCGCATCCACGTGGCGTCGTCGATGCCGCTGCCCCGACCGGTGACCGCTGACGGCTCGAGGCCCAGACAGACCGCGATGAGCACGGCCGCGGCGGTGGTGTTGCCGACGCCCAGGTCGGCCAGGAGCAACAGGTCGGCGCCGCCGTCGATCTCTTCGTCGGCGATCGCCACGCCGGCATCGAACGCCCGCTGCGTCTCCTCCCGGCTCAGCGCGTTCTCGCGGTCGATCCGGCCGCTGCCGCGGCGCACCTTGTGCGTACTGACCGGTGCCGGCGTATCGGCGTCCACCGCCAGGTCGACCAGCCGTACGGTCGCGCCGGCCACATCGGCGAGGACGTTGATCGGCGCGCCGCCGGCCAGCATGGCCGCGAACAGCTGACCGGTCGCCTCGGCCGGATACGCGGACACGCCGGCCGCCGCGATGCCGTGGTCGGCCGCGAAGACGATGACCCGCGGCCGGACGAAGTCGTGCGGCGGGCAGTTGCCCTGGGCGGAGCTGAACCAGGCTGCGACGTTCTCAAGGCGACCCAGCGAACCGACCGGTTTGATCAGCGTGGCCTGCCGTTCGGTGGCCTGTTCGGCGAACGTGTCGTCGGGGATCTCGATGCGGTCGCGCATCGCGTCCAGCGGATCAACCGGTTCGGGCTCCGCATCAGCTGGTTCGTCGGCCGAGGCCTCTTCGTCGGGGGAGGTCTCAACCGATTCCGCGCCTGATTCGTCGGCCGCATCGGCGCTGGGCTCCTGAGCCTCAGGCGCATCCGGGTCCGGTACGGCCACAGGCTCGCCGGCCGTCTCGTCCGCGTCCGGCCCGTCTCCAACGTCCGGCCCGGCGGCTGGCTCGGTCGCCGAGTCGCTTGCCGCGTTCGGCTGCTCGGCCGTTTCAGCCCGCTCGGGTACGGGCTCGGCGCCGGCTGCCGCGTCGGTTCCGGCCGCGGCTTCGGATGATGTTTCGTCCGTCACGGGTCCAGCCTGTCAGATCGTGGATTGTGATCGAACGAGACCGCCGGATCCGTGCCTCCCGACACCGCGTACAACCTCTGTCCAGAGTGGACAACGCAGGCAGTCAAACGCCCCGGCTACCAGGGCAGGTAGCCGGGGCGTTGCGACTGCCTGGGCCGAAAGCTACGGCGAGGCGCTCAGCAGCGCCTGCCCGGTGTCGCCGCGAATATCAACGCTGGCGATATCAGCCCGGTGCATTGCGGTCGAGCCGCTGATCACCGTCCGCTTGCCCGGCAACGCGGTCCAGCTGGCCACCTGCTGGGTGTGTTGCTGCTTGTCGGTGATCGTGAGCGTGTACTTCCGGTCGAGGTAGTTGGAAGGCTGGTACAAGCAGTGCAGGTTGATCTTGGCACCCCAGGCCACATCGCTGATCTGCACCGATGCCTTCATCGATATCGGAACCAACGCTGTCATCTTCGTGTTCGTCCCGGTCGGTGTGTTCGACCCACCGGGTACGAACACCAACACCAGCAGGACGATCAGCGCGGCGGCCGCGGCCAACGCCGAGCCTCCCGTTATCCACCGGGTCCGCCGACGCCGCCGGGCAATCGAATTCGCCATCCGCGGCAGCAGCGACGGCGGGACCGGTTCGGCCGGCTCGTCGGCCATCACCTCGTTCAGCGGGACCCGGGACAACAGCCCGGGCATCCCGGCCAATTCGGCGACGGCCTCGGCGCACGAGGCGCACTCGGACAAATGCTCCTCGTAGGCCCGACGGTCGGAGGGAGACAGCGCGCCTAGGACGTACGCGGCGTCATAGGTGGCGAACTGGTCCTCCATTATTCGCTCACCCCCATCTCCTGAAGCGCGAGCCGGAGCGCGCGCAGTGCGTAATGCGTACGTGACTTAATGGTGCCTTCTGGCACGCCCAACTTCTCGGCTGCCTCCGCCACCGAATGGCCACGGTAGAAACACTCGACTATCACCTGCCGATGTGCAGGCGACAACGAGTTCAACGCCTCACTCACCAGCCACCCTTGCAGCACCTGGTCAGTCTTGTCGGCAACCCCGCGTTCGGGCGGCGCGGCCATCATCACTTCTGGCTTGGACTGCCGCGACCGCCATTCGTCGATCACGATCCGACGCGCGACGGTGAACAGCCACGAGCGGGCCGACCCGCGGGGGGAATTCACAACCTCAGGATGACGCCAGGCGCGCAGCAGGGTCTCCTGCACAACGTCCTCGGCGCGACCCCGGTCGCCACCGGTCAGGCGCAGGGCGAACGACCATAGCGGTGCCGCGTACTCGTCGTGCAGCGCCTTGAGCAGGTCGTTGTCCGCTGGGGTCATCGCGCCGTTCCCGTTCGATGCGACCATTGTGGCCGACCTACTCACCGACGTCCGAGCCAACCCGCCGGTACGTACTTCCACAGCTGCAGTACCAGCAGGATTGAGCCAAGAACCAGAGCGGTCCACTCGGCGACCTCAGCCATCACTTGGGACGTACCGTTCAGCACCTCGTGTAAGCCGAATGTGCCAATTGTCACCGAGAGGTAGAAAAAGACCAGCGTTGTCGCGGCGAAGCCAACCGCGAGAAATGTGGGCAGCCAGTGCTCCCACACCAGCATCGCGATGCCGATCACCAGACCCGCAATCGCGTTCAGCATGAACAGCGGGCCGATGATGTGAATGTCCTTGAACCCTTGCACCGAGTAGAGCTCAAGGTGGACCACCGCCGACAGCAATATGCCGGCCGCGGTGAGTCCGCGCAACACGCCATCGCGCGCCCGTGTCCATTCGAACGTTGATTCGCCGCCGGTTCGGTGGCTGGTGACTATGTCCACCCCCGAGCTACGTGCCCCGGAGCGGTCTGTCTCGGACTTCATCGCAATTCCCCTCGCCCGTTGCGTTCACCCCCTAGCACGGGCGGGTCCCTCTTCTAGTTCAACCGGCATCGGATTGAACCGGCCACCGGCCGACACCGTGATCACTTGGTGACCGATCCGACCAGAGGAGGCACCTGATGACCGAAACATCCCGCGATGCAGCCGCACCTATTTCGCACGATCAGCTGACCCGCCGCGCCGTGCTCGGCGCGGGCGCCGCCGGATCCGGTGCGGTGGTGCTGGCCGCGTGTAGCTCCGGTGGGTCGTCGAACGGCTCGGGCGGGTCGAACGCGGGTGGCAAGGCCAAGGGTGGGGGCAAGCCGGCGTCCGGCGTCAAGCTGGCCAAGCTGGCCGATATCCCAGTCGGGCAGGCGATTTCGGCCAAGGACGGCTCGAATCCGATCGTGGTCGCGCAGCCGACGAAGGGGACGGCCGCCGCGTTCAGCGCAATTTGTACGCACATGGGTTGCACGGTGAAACCGGCCGGCAAGGAACTGCACTGCCCCTGCCATGGCTCACGGTATGACGCGACCACCGGCAAGGTGCTCGGCGGACCCGCGCCCAAGCCACTACCGAAGGTTCCGGTGCACCTGGACAACGGCGAGGTCGTGTCCGGAGCCTGACCGGGACGTCAACTGAAGACAACGCCATCGGCCGGCCATGACCCTCCGGCCGTTAGCGGGACCCCGCTGAGCTGCTGATCACCACCGGCCGCCTCACAATGGCCGAGTGATGATGCACGATGCCAGCCAGGACGGTGTCGCGGATGTTGGCCGGACAGATGCTCATCCCGCGCGCGGGTGGGTACACCGGCATCGCGACGTGTCCGGCGGCTGGCTGCGGCCGACCGTCTTTGGCGCGGTGGATGGGCTGGTTACCAATACGGCGCTGATCGCCGGCGTCGGCGGCAGCGGAATCAGTACGCACGCGGTGGTGCTCACCGGTCTGGCCGGCCTGGTCGCCGGTGCTTTTTCCATGGGCACCGGCGAATACGTTTCGGTGACCAACCAGAACGAATTGGTGCACGCCGAGGTTGCCGTCGAACGGGATATGCACGCCCGTTTCCCGGCGGCCGAGCAACGCGAGCTGACCGATCGATTCCGTGGCTACGGCGCCGATCCGGATACCGCCGCGCGGATGGCGGCGGCGGTCTCGCAGGACCCGGAACTGGCGCTACGGGTACACACCCGGGACGAGTTGGGGGTCGACCCGCACGGGTTGCCCTCGCCGTGGTTGGCCGGCAGCGCGTCGTTGCTCGCCTTCTCCTTCGGCGCCCTGCTGCCGCTGCTGCCGTACCTGCTCGGGGTACGGACGTTGGTGTGGTCGCTGATCATCGCCGGTGTCGCGTTGTTGGCCGGGGGAATGGGGGTTGGCCGGTTGACCGGGCGTCCGATGGTGCGTTCCGGATTGCGGCAGCTATTGCTCGGTGCGCTCGCGGTGGCGGTGACCTACGGCGTTGGGCGGTTGATCGGCGCCCCGGCCTGAGCAAATTCGCCATGTGCTTGGCGCGGACGGCAATTCGGGTCTTTTATTACGACGCTGGGCTTAGATCCACGACGCGTCCCAAGCTGCGTGTTGGCGCTATAACGCCGAGGGCCGACCTCGTCACCGTAAGATCACGACCGGGGAGGTGGCCATGAGTTGGACCTGGCGGTACGAGGACCGAAATGGTGCCCCGGTGCACGGGCCGGCGCACGTGGAGTTCGGGAACAAATCCGATGCCGAGTCGTGGCTCGGCGAGGAGTGGCGCAATCTCCTCGAACAAGGCGTGTTTCAGGTGACACTGCTCGAAGGCGACCGGGTCGAGTACGGCCCGATGGCCCTGGCGCCGGACGAGTCGGTCAACGGGACGTGACCTCCCCGGATCGGGTCGCCGCCCTGGCTGAGCTCCTGGCGCCGTTGGCCGAACGGCAGCGCCGGTGGACCGCCGGTGAGGACGACGACGAGTACGAGGACCCGGCCAAGGTCTGGGCGCAGCCGTTGGTGGTACGGCTCGAACGGGCCGACCCGCCGGACCGGATCCGGGCGCTGGAGGCGGCGGCGATCGCGTCGCTGAGCGTGCTGGCGGATGAGCGGGCCAGCGGCGAATGGGCGGAGGCCTGCCGTACCTGGATCGCCGGCCGGATCAGGAAGGTAGCCCGCCGGGCCCGCGGGGCGCATTGGCAGGCCGCGAGCGAATTGCCGGGCGTGACGATCGAGTGCGGTGGCGCGGAGGTTCGGGCGTTCCCGCCGTATCCGGTGGCCGATACGCCGCCGGTGCTGCGCCGGCTGCAGGTTGGTGGCACCGAGTTGCCGGACCTTGTTTCGCCGTCGCTACCGCCGGCCGATATGCCGGTGCTCTGGCTCAATCCGCATGTGGCGATGTCGGCCGGCAAGGCGATGGCGCAGGTCGGGCACGGCACGATGCTGCTGGCCGCGTTCGCCGACCGGGCCGATCTGTCCCGTTGGCTGGCGGCCGGGTTGCGGGTGGCGGTACGGACCGCTGACCCGGACCGGTGGGGTCAGTTGGCGCGCGGGCCGGTCGACCCGCACGAGCGGTTCGCCGAGCGCGGCACGGTGTGCGTACGGGACGCGGGCTTCACCGAGATCGAGCCCGGGACGATCACGGTCGTAGCCAGCATTCGCTGAGAGGGCTGGGTTGGATGCGCTGGTGTACGTATCGATCCGCAGCCGGTGATCGCCCTGGTTTCCTGCATGACGGCGCGATTTATGGGTTACGCGGCGACGAGCAGTTGATTGATCTGCTCGGCGATGACGGCTCCCGGCTGGCCGAGGCGGCCGAACGAGCGCTGGGCGACCCGCTGGAAGTGATCGCCGAGGCCGATGTCGTATTACGCGCGCCGATTCCGGTGCCGCCGTCGGTCCGGGATTTCTATGCGTTCGAAGAACATGTGGTCACCGCGCACCGGGCTCGCGGCCGCGAGGTGCATCCGAGTTGGTACGAGTTGCCGGTTTTCTATTTCAGCAATCCGGCCGCGATTATCGGACCGTACGATCCGGTGCCGATCGCGCCTGGTTCGCAGCGATTTGATTACGAGTTGGAAATCGGCGCGGTCGTCGGGCGTGCGGGCAGCGACCTTTCGCCGCAGGACGCGGAAAAGCACATTGCCGGCTACCTGGTGCTGAGCGATTGGAGCGCGCGCGACCTGCAGGCGGAGGAGACGCGGCACGGGCTCGGTCCGGTCAAGGGCAAGGACACCGCGACCAGCATCGGCCCGTACCTGGTGACGCCGGATGAGTTGGCTGATGTCCGTAGCGGTAACGCCTACGACCTGACCATGGCCGCCACCGTGAACGGAAAGCCTTACAGTGCAGGCAATTTCGCTGACATTTACTGGACGTACGGGCAATTGCTGGCGTACGCCTCGCGCGGCACCAGGCTCGTTCCCGGGGACATCATCGGCAGCGGAACGGTAGGGACGGGCTGCATCCTGGAGTTGTCGCTAGTGCACGGTTCGGAGGAGTACCCGTGGTTGCGGGTCGGGGACCGGGTGCGGTTGGAAGTGCAGCGTCTGGGCGCGATCGAAGCGGAAATCGTGCCCGGTCAGCCGGTCATTCCCTTACGGTAATCTCGGATCGCCGAATCGGCTCGGACTTCGGATCCGGGAGCGAATCCGGCGCGGGGATCGCGGCTTCCAGTTTCATGATCGTGAGTTGATTTTGATCCCGAAATCCGTATCAAATCCACTCGCGATCAAGCTCGGGTACGTAAAGGGGAGTCGCCGGCAAAAGCGGAATCACGTGCGGAGAGTCGGCCACGCGAAGGATCGGGAGCGCGGAAGCCCATCAGCGTACGAAAATCAGCGCGTGAAACCGCGGCGCCCATCCGCAAATAATCTGTGGCCGTACTCCCGACCGCAAAAGGCGGGAATACGGCCACAGCCGTGAAATTAGTGAAATTAAATAGTGGAAATACCGCGAGCGGTCTTGCCCGGGTCGGTCTCGGGCACATCACCCAGGACCTCGTCAATCCGCGCGAGCAGCGCCGGCTCCAGCTTGACGCCGGCGGCCTTGACGTTTTCCGTAACCTGCTCGGGCCGCGACGCGCCGATGATGGCCGCCGAGACATTCGAATTCTGCAGCACCCACGCGATTGCCAGCTGCGCCATCGACAGACCGGCCTCGTCGGCGATGGGCTGCAGCTTCTGCACCCGGCCCAGCACCTCGTCGTTCATGAACCGGGCGATCATGTCGGCGCCGCCCTTGTCGTCGGTGGCCCGCGACCCGGCCGGGTAGGGCTCGCCCGGCTTGTACTTGCCAGTCAGCACACCCTGGGCGATCGGCGACCAGACGATCTGCCCGACGCCGAGCCGTTCGCTGACCGGGACGACCTCGGCCTCGATGACCCGCCACAGCATCGAGTACTGCGGCTGGCTGGAAATCAGCTGAATGCCGGCCTGGTTGGCCAGCGCGACACCGGCCTCGATCTCGCCGGCGGTCCATTCGGAAACACCGATGTAGTGCACCTTGCCTGAGTGCACCAGGTCGGCGAACGCGCCGATCGTCTCCTCGAGCGGCGTCGTGGCGTCGAAGCGGTGCGCCTGGTACAGGTCGATGTGGTCGGTCTGCAGCCGGCGCAGCGAGCCCTCGCAGGATTCGCGGATGTGCTTACGGGACAGGCCCCAGTCGTTGCGGCCCGGACCGGTCGGCCAGTAGACCTTGGTGAACAGTTCGTAGCTCTCCCGGCGGATACCGGCGAGTGCGCGGCCGAGGACTGCCTCGGCCCGGGTGCCGGCGTAGACGTCGGCGGTGTCGTATGTGGTGATGCCTTCGTCGAGAGCGGTCTTTACGCAGGCCAGCGCGGCCTCTTCCTCGACCTGGCTGCCGTGGGTCAGCCAGTTTCCGTACGCGATTTCAGAGATGGTCAGGCCGCTACGGCCTAGTCGTCGAAACTCCATGCGCTGACATTAGTTCGACTCGCAATTGGTCGACCACCGCTGGATCTGTGGCAAGAGTGACACGCGTTGTGCACGCCGGGGAGTTGCGGCGCCCTACGGAACGGCGGTACGGAGCGGTGACAGTCGCGCTAGGACAGACAAACTAGATCGGGTCGCCGGGCTTGACCCGAGCCTTCGGCATCCGCCACCGGCGGATCATCATGGCGCGCTGGATGCCGTACCAGGCCACACCGCGGGCCGGCTCGTCCGGATAGCGCTCGGTGACGGCCTTACGGATCCGCCGACCCAGCGCGACCGAGTCGACCGCGACCATCACAAAGATCACCAGCACCAGCGTCATCGCGAAGCTACGGATGCTCGCCGGGAGCGCGTACGTAACCAGCACCAAAATCGCTACGAACATGAAGATGCTGCCCATATTGCGCCGGCTGTCGACCACGTCGCGGGCGAGCGCCCGGACCGGGCCCCGGTCCCGCGCGGTGAGGTACCGGTCGTCGCCGGCGGCCATGGCCTGGCGCACACTCTGCCGGCGCCCGGTGTTGCGGTCCCGCAGCCGGCGGTAGGCCTCACGGCGGGTCTTCGGCGGCGGTGCGACCGGTCCACGGCGGACCTCGGACTCGCGCCGCTTGGGCGTCGGTCGACCCTTGCCCGGGGTGCGCCGGGGGTCGACGGCAACCGCCTCCACCTCGTCGTCTAGTTCGACGGTTTCGGTGGAGCCGGATTTCGGGGTGCGACGCAACAGCTTCACGACGCTCTAGCCTAACTGCTCACGCGATTGTGAGCAGCCAGGGCCGGAGACGGAAATGCAGACCGGAAAGATGTCCCACATGCGCGTACTCATCGCTCCAGACTCTTTCGGCGGCACCCTCAGCGCCGTCGAGGCCGCCGACGCGATCGCCGAGGGGTGGCGGCGTAGCTCGCCCGATGCCCAGCTGACCCGCCGCCCGCTCTCGGACGGAGGGCCCGGATTCGTCGAGGTGCTACGGGAGACCGGCGGCCGCGAACTGCCGGTCGACGTCCGCGACCCGCTCGGCCGGCCGACGAAGGGCTCGGTACTGCTGCGCGGCGAGGTGGCCTACGTCGAATCGGCCCAGGCGGCCGGTCTGCATCTGCTCGAGGAACCCGAGCGGGACCCGAACCTGACCACGTCCTTCGGGGTAGGGACGCTGATCGCCGCGGCGGTGGAGGCCGGTGCCCGCGAGGTCGTCATCGGCCTGGGCGGTTCGGCCACCAACGACGGCGGCGCCGGCATGCTGGCCGGACTCGGGGTGGTGGCCCGGGATGAGACCGGTACGCCGCTGCCGTACGGCGGCGCCGCGCTGGCCCGGGTGGCCAGCTGCGACGGGGTGCCGCTGCTGCGCGGGGCGCGCCTGGTCGCGGCCAGCGACGTGGACAATCCGTTGCTCGGCCTGGAGGGCGCCTCGGCCGTGTTCGGCCCACAGAAGGGCGCAACCCCGGATGACGTGCAGCGGCTGGACGCTGCGTTGGCCCGCTGGGCGCAGGTGCTCGAACGCGACCTGCCCGGGGCGCCGCCGGGATTGGCCACGATGCCCGGAGCGGGCGCGGCCGGCGGTCTGGGTGTGGCGATTTTCGCACTCGGCGGGCGGCGGGAGTCCGGCATCAGCCTGGTCCAGCAAGCGGTCGGGCTCGATGCGGCGGTGGCCGCCTCTGACCTCGTGATCAGCGGCGAGGGGTCGTTCGACTGGCAGTCGCTGCGGGGCAAGGTTGCGGTCGGCGTGGCTGGCCTGGCCGCGCAGCACGGCGTGCCCTGCATCGTGCTGGCCGGACAGGTCGCGGTCGGCCGGCGCGAGATGGCGGCCGCGGGCGTGGAGGCGGCCTATGGTGTGGCTGAACACGCCGGGTCGGTCGAGGCCGCATTGGCCGAGCCAGCGCCGCGGTTGCGCGATCTGGCCGCGCACGTGGCGCGCCAGTGGCAGCGCTGACACCAGTGTGACCTGCCAGCCTGGACACTGCGACGTACGATGGGGAACAGCATGCGCACCATCGTTGTTGTCGCGCACTATGTGGGCCAACAGCGCATGAAGTTGGCAAAACCGTCAGCACCAATCGACGAGCAGGAGATAACAAGGTGACCACTGCTACGGAGACGAGCGAGAACCCAACGGCCGTAATCCTCAGCGACCCGGCTGCGGCGAAGGTCAAGGCGCTGCTCGAGCAGGAAGGTCGCACGGACCTTCGGCTTCGCATCGCGGTGCAGCCAGGTGGCTGCTCGGGTCTGCGCTACCAGCTCTTCTTCGACGAGCGTTCGCTGGATGGCGACGTCGTCACCGACTTCGGCGGCGTGGGCGTCGTGGTCGACCGGATGAGTGCGCCTTACCTGGGTGGCGCGACGATCGACTTCGTCGACACCATCGAGAAGCAGGGCTTCACCATCGACAACCCGAACGCTACGGGTTCGTGCGCCTGCGGCGACTCGTTCCACTGATCGATCAGGACTGAACCAGAGGCCCGATTCGAGTCATCCCGACCCGAATCGGGCCTTTTGTTCGTCCGCTGGCTGGTTCGCCGGAATGCGGCACCTGCGGTCGGTAGGAACCGTTGCAGCTAGGCTGCCCGGGTCAACCCGTACACCTGACGCTAGCGAGGCCACGCTGTGAAGCTCGTCGTAACCGGCTCAATCGCGACCGATCACCTGATGCACTTCCCGGGGAAGTTCGCCGACCAGCTGCTCACCGAGCAGTTGCACAAGGTGTCGTTGTCCTTCCTTGTCGACGAGCTGGTGGTACGCCGTGGCGGAGTGGCCGGCAATATCGCCATGGGAATGGGCAAGCTCGGTCAGCGTCCGGTTCTGGTCGGCGCTGTCGGTCGGGACTTCGATGACTACCGCGGCGCGCTCGAGGCGTACGGCGTCGACTGCGACTCGGTGTACGTGAGCCAGACCGCGCACACGGCCCGGTTCGTCTGCACCACCGATGAGGAGCTCTGCCAGATCGGGTCGTTCTACACCGGCGCGATGGCCGAGGCCCGCACCATCGAACTGGCGCCGATCGCCGAACGCCTTGGCGGCCTGGGTGCGCAGGACGTCGTGTTGATCAGTGCCAACGACCCGGCCGCTATGCTGCGGCACAGCGCCGAATGCCGTGAGCGGGGCTACGCGTTCGCCGCCGACCCGTCGCAGCAGCTGGCCCGGATGGGCGGCGAGGACGTGCGGGACCTGATCAAGGGCGCCGCGTACCTGCTCACCAACGACTACGAGAAGAGCCTGCTGGAGTCCAAGACCGGGCTGTCGGACGCTGAGGTGCTGGACCAGGTCGGCGTGCGCGTGACCACGCTCGGCCCGGCGGGTGTGCGGCTGGAGGGGCGCGAGTTCGGCACGATCGACGTGCCGGCGGCCAAGGAACTGGCCAAGCACGACCCGACGGGTGTGGGCGACGGCTTCCGGGCCGGGTTCTTCAGCGGTCTGTCCTGGGGCTTGGGCCTGGAGCGCGCCGCGCAGGTCGGCAGCCTCGTCGCTACGCACGTATTGGAGACGCCCGGCGGTCCGCAGGACTACGACATCAAGCCGGAGGCGTTCGTCGAGCGGATCGCCGGTTGCTACGGCAACGAGGCCGCGACCGAGGTGGCAGCGCACCTCGTCGGCTGACTTGGCTGAGTCGTTGGTGCG
The DNA here is from genome assembly GCA_040414495.1 of Mycobacteriales bacterium. Lineage (GTDB taxonomy): Bacteria > Actinomycetota > Actinomycetes > Mycobacteriales > QHCD01 > DATAVB01. The sequence goes on along the minus strand of JBEDUI010000154.1, from coordinate 24,882 downwards.
GGGAATCTGCGGCTCCGAAGATCGGTTCGGCCGGATATGAGCCGACTATTTTCGCCGCTCACGATTCGTGGGCGGACCTTCTCAAACCGCGCCTGGGTGTCCCCGATGTGCCAGTACTCGGCCACCGACGGACTACCGGACGACTGGCATCTGGTCCACCTCGCCTCGCGGGCGGTCGGTGGCGCTGGCCTGGTCTTCACTGAGGCAACGTCAGTCTCGCCCGAAGGCCGGATCAGCCCGGCCGATACCGGAATCTGGTCCGAGGAGCACACCGCGGCCTGGCGGCCGATCGTCGACGCGGTGCACCGGCACGAGGTGCCGATCGGGATCCAGCTGGCGCACGCCGGGCGGAAGGCCTCCACCGGTGCACCCTGGCTGAATCGGGGGACCGTGCCGGGGGATGAGGGTGGTTGGCCGACGGTGGCACCGAGTGCGGTGCCATTCGGGTCGTACGCCGTGCCGCGGGCACTGACCGTGCCGGAGATTCAGCAGATCCGGCGCGATTTCGTCGCTGCCGCGCGGCGGGCGGCGGACGCCGGCTTCGACGTGGTCGAGCTGCACGCCGCGCACGGGTACCTGCTGCACCAGTTCCTCAGCCCGCTGGCCAACCAGCGCACCGATGAGTACGGCGGCGATTTCGCCGGTCGTACCCGGCTGGCGTTGGAAATCGCGGCGGATGTACGTGCGGTTTGGCCGCAGGATCGGCCGTTGTTCGTACGGATTTCGGCGAGTGACTGGGCCGAGGGCGGTTGGGATCTGGATCAGTCGGTGCAGTTGGCCGGCCTGCTGGCCGAGCGAGGCGTCGACCTGATCGACGCGTCCTCCGGCGGTGTGGTGCACGACGCCAAGGTCCCGACGTCGCCGGGTTATCAGGTGCCGTTCGCGGCGGCCATTCGCGCGAAGGCCGGCATTCCCACGGCGGCGGTCGGCCTGATCACCGAGGCCCGCCAGGCTGAGGACATCATCGCGGCCGGCGAGGCGGATGCCGTGCTGCTGGCCCGGGCGGCGCTGCGTGACCCGTACTGGCCGCTGCACGCCGCGGCCGAATTGGGCGAGGACGTGCTGACCGGTCCGAGCGCCTGGCCGGTGCAGTACCAGCGCGCGATCAGCGGCTGAGTTTGTTCAGCGCAGCGAACGTGCCACCAGCCCTGGTGGCACGTTCGCTGCGAATAAGCGACTCAGACCGCGACCGGGTAGACCGGCTCCGGAATCTCCGGCGAAATCCGGTGCTCGACGAAAATGCCGTGCCACAGCATGAAGATCAGTACGGTCCAGATCTTGCGGCTGTAGTCGTGCGGCCCGCGCCGGTGCGCCTCCAGCAGATCCAGCACCGCCTGCTTGTCCAGCAGCGCCTCGGTGCCCGACTCGGTGATGATGCCGCGCGCCCAGTCGTACAGCTCGTCGGACAGCCAGTGCCGGATCGGCACGGGGAAACCGAGCTTGCGCCGATTCAGCACGTGCGCCGGAACGACATCCCGCAACGCCTGCCGCAACGCGTATTTCGTCGTGTCCGGAGTGATCCGGGCCGACACCGGCAACTTCGAGGCGACGTCGAACACCTCTTTGTCCAGGAACGGGACCCGCAGCTCCAGCGAATTGGCCATCGTCATCTTGTCGGCCTTCACCAGAATGTCCCCCCGCAACCAGGTGTAGAGGTCGACGTACTGCATTCTGGTGACGTCGTCCAGATGCCGGGTCGCCTGGTAATGCTCGCGGGTGACGTCCATATAGGACACTTGCTTGTCGTACGTCCTCAGTAGACCGAGCTCGTCGTCACGGAAAATGCGCGCGTTGCCGTAATAGCGTTCTTCCAACGGAATCGAGCCGCGCCGCAACAGGTCCTTGCCGCGCAGACCCTCCGGTAGCCGACCGGACAAGGCATGCAGGCCACGCTTGAGCGGTCGCGGAATCGGCTTGAACGCGCGCAGCGACAGCGGTTCGCGGTAGATGTTGTACCCGCCGAACAGTTCGTCCGCGCCCTCGCCGGACAGCACGACCTTCACGTGCCGGCGGGCCTCGCGGGCGATGAAATACAGCGGCACCAACGCCGGATCGGCGACCGGGTCGTCGAGATACCAGACGATCAGCGGGACCGCGTCGGCGAATTCGGCCGGCGTGACGATCTTGGTGATGTGTTTGACGCCGATCGCGGCGGCGGATTCGGCCGCGACGTCGATTTCGCTGTAACCCTCGCGTTCAAAGCCGACCGAAAACGTCAGCAGCTGCGGGTTGTACTGCTTGGCCAGCGCGGCGATCGCGGTGGAATCAATTCCGCCGGACAGAAATGACCCGACGGTGACGTCGGCGCGCATGTGCATCCGCACCGAATCGTCCAGCACCCGGCGGATTTCGTCGAGCCGCGCGGTCTGGTCGCTCATCGGCTCGGTCGGGAACGTCGGCCGGAAATACCGCCGCGTGGTGAGCTTTCCGGTCATATCGACGGTGAAACAGGTACCGCTCTCGATGCGCCGGATCGCTTTGTGCAGCGTCGCCGGCTCGGGAACGTACTGCAGGGTCAGGTAATGCTGCAGCGATGCGGTGTCAACAGCGGTATCGGATGCCAGCGCCAACAGCGCCTTCTTTTCCGAGCCGAAAGACACGCCGCGCTCGTCGGCCAGATAAAAGAGCGGCTTAATTCCGAACCAGTCACGCGCGCCGAAAACCGTACGCTCGACCGAATCCCAGATGACAAAGGCGAACATGCCGCGCAACTCGCTGACGCAGGCTTCGCCGAGGTATTTGTACGCCGCCACGATGACCTCGCCGTCGCCTTGGGTGGCGAAGGTCGCGCCGTGCTGGTCGATCAGCCGCTGCCGCAATTCGAGGTAGTTGTAAATCTCACCGTTGAACAGCAGCTGGTAGCGGCCATCGTCGTACGGCAGCGGCTGGTGGCTGCGCTCCAGGTCGATGATCGACAACCGGCGGAAGCCCATCACCATGTCCTGGTCGCTCCACACGCCGGCCTCGTCCGGCCCACGATGCCGCATCAGATCCAGCGCGCGCTCGACGTCAGCCTTTCGCGCCGGCGCCTGCCCCGAGGTGCTCAGGAAGCCCAGAAGTCCGCACATCGGCTCAGTATGGCCGATGCGGATGGCGTCACCGGGGAGGGTGCCGCAACATTCACCGCAATGTGAAGGTGTGTACGGTCCCCAGCTTCGACAGGTCCGCAGGTTGCGCCCGGACGCTGATGCCTCCGTAGTTGCGCTTAGGATCAACGGACAAAGCGACCAGCTCAACGTTGCCCTTCACGTGCGTGAGCCCCCTGCACCTGGTGCAAACGAAATGTCCGCGTAGCTGGATCACGTAGATCTTCGAGTCGGCGGTCGCCGTCGAGTCTCCGTCGGGTGGCCACCATTTGCTGACCGTCGTCTCGACCCACTGACCTGCACCACGCGGGTGCGCGCCGCGGTCCTGGAGCGCATCGTCGGTTGCTCGGCGGACGGCCGCCGGGACACTCTGCGCTCCGGAGCTTGCCTGCGGCGCGGCGTCCCCGCCCGCGGCCGACGGCGCGCGCGCGCCAACAGCGGCGGCCGAATCGGACTTCGCGCTCTGGGATGACGGCCAGTTCTGGACGGCGACCGGCACCACCGCGGCGACTACCGCGGCCGCGGCCAGGCTCGCCAGCCCGGTCCGGCGGCGCCGCTGTCGGCGGCGCAACCGATGCTCGATATCGGCCAGCCCGTCGCCAGCGCTCGCCGCATCGACGGGCGGATCGGCCAACGCCTCGCGCAGCGCGTGTTCGAGTTCACTCATGGCTTGTTTCCTCCGCCGGCGCCTCGTCGCGTAGCCCGGTCATTGCCCGCAACCGCGCCATTGCCTTGGACGCCTGGCTTTTGACCGTTCCGGGCGAGCAACCGAGGACCGCGGCGATGTCGGCCTCGGACAGATCCTCGTAGTACCGCAGCACGATGACCGCGCGTTGCCGCGGCGGCAGTTGCGCCAACGCGGCCCACACGACCTGCCGGGTTTCCAGATCCTCCGCCGGCACGGCCCGATCCGGGGGAGTGGCGCCGACCCGTTCCCGGGACAACGGCGAGCGCCACCGGTTGATGTGCAACCGGACGATTGCCTTACGTACGTAGGCATCGGCGGTTTCCCGGCGCACGCTTCGCCACCGTACGGCGGTTTTCGTCAACGCTGACTGCACCAGATCCTCGGCGTCGGCCGGGTTGCCGGACAGCGCCAGAGCGAACCGCAGCAGCGCCGGCCGGCGGGCCAGCACGAAGTCGCCGAACTCCGGTTCGGCGGGCATGCCTGTGACCATCGGCGACCTCCTGACCACTAGACACGCACAGGCCGTGACCGGTTGCCTGACATCCTGGACCCCTTCGGCAGCACTGACCTGCGGGTCGAGTAATCTTCGCCGCGGTAGTAGCAGTGGTGCGGCGGGACCGGAGATTCCGTGGTTGCCCGCCTCTTCGAGGAAGGCTGGCCACGTTGCGTCACCCGAAGCGGCGGCTCGTACGGCAGCAAGCCGGGCGCAGTCGAGTCGGCCGGACCGGCCGGCTGGGTCTCGTACTCGGTCTGACGGCCCTTGCCGCCACCGGCTGTAGCTGGAGCGATCTGCCGCGCTTCGGATGGCCCGCGCCGATCACCCCGCAGGGTGAGCGGATGCAGCACCTGTGGAGCGCATCGTGGATCGCCGCTTTCGCGCTCGGTGCCATCGTCTGGGGCCTGACGTTCTGGACGGTGACCTTTCACCGCAAGAAGAACGACGAGCTGCCGCGACAGGTCAAGTACAACAGCATGGTCGAGGCGGTCTGCCTGATCGTGCCGTTCGTGGCCATCGCGATCCTCTTCTACTTCACCGCTATCACCGAGAACTTCGTCAACAAAGAAACCAAACATCCGGACGTGTCGGTTACCGCGGTCGCGTTCAAGTGGAACTGGCAGTTCGAGTACGACCAGGTGAAGAACACGGTTAATCAGCAGCCGGTCAATACCGTCGGGACATCGGACGAGATTCCGATCCTGGTGTTGCCGGTGAACGAGACGGTGCGGATCAACGAGGAATCGACCGACGTCATTCACTCGTTCTGGGTCCCCAGCCTGCTGTTCAAGCGGGACGTGATTCCGGGTCTGCACAACTCGTTCGAGGTGACGATCACCAAGAAGGGCGCGTACGTCGGCCACTGCGCCGAGCTGTGCGGCACGTACCACTCGATGATGAACTTCGAGCTGCGGTCCGTGAGCCAGGCCGACTACCAGACGTACGTGCAGAAGCTGCGGTCGTTCAAGCCGGGCGACGCCAATTACGACAACCGGCAGGCGGCCGCGCTGGCGGCGATCAACCAGCCGACCAAGGCGATCACCACACACCCGTTCAACACCAACCGCACGGCCCGGCACGCGAGCTAGAGGAGCCAACAATGAAGGTCGAGGCATACCTCTTCAGCGCGGTGTCAGCGTTCCTTTTCGTCGCCGCGATCGTGTACGGGGTCTGGTCGCACGAAGCCGTCGGCATCGTGGGCCTGATCCTCTCCGGTGGGCTCTGTGGCCTGGTCGGTAGCTACTTCTGGTTCATCTCCCGGCGCATTGACGCCCGGCCCGAGGACCGCGGGGACGCCGACATCGCCGAGGGCGCCGGCGAGCTGGGCTTCTTCAGCCCCGGCAGCTACTGGCCGTTCGGCATCGCCCTGGCGGCGTTCATCTTCTCGCTGGGCACCGCCTTCTGGGAGGCCTGGGTCATGGTGATCGGCGGCGCCGCGCTGATCCTGGCCGTCGGCGGCCTGGTCTTCGAGTACTACATCGGCCAGAACCAGAGCTGAGCCGCGGCTTCAGCCCTGGGGCCCGCTCTTCAGCGCGGCCGCGGCCGAGTCCTGAACGTACGCCATCGCCTGCTGGTACGCGGGCTGGGCGAGCCGTCGATTCAGCTCGTCCGCACCGAGGGTCTCGGTCCGTTCGTGGATCCACCACAGGTGGCCCTGCCGGTCCCGGACCCGGCACACCAGCTCGCCGAAGAACAGCTCCGTCGGCCGGGTCACCTCGGTCGCCCCGGCCGCGATCGCGCGTTTGAACGCGGCGTGGGCGTCCTCGACGTACACCCGCAGGTGCGCCGGCAGCGGCGGCCAATCCGGCTGGGCATCGAACATCAAGACGACCGAGTCGCCCAGCTCAACCTCGACGTGGCCGATCGTCCCGTCGGCGTTGACGATCCGCGAGCCCGGCCGCTCCACGGCACCGAAAACGCCGTGCAGGAAGCGGATCTCGGCGTCGGTGTCCCACGAGATCACCCACGGATCGATGCGCGAATATCCCGGCGGCGCGGCGGTTGTGTCGGCGTGGCGGTCCATACCGGGAGCATGCCAGAGCCGCCTGACAAGCCCAGCCCAGACGAGACAACCCCCGCGCCGGGCTAGTTAATGTCGACGACGATCGCGGCCAGTCACAGATTGGCGGCGTAGATCAACTGCTCGGCGCCGAAGACGTCAGCTCGCTTCTCCAGGCTCAGCCCGAGCTTGCGCGCGACGCCCTGCGACGGGACATTGTCCGGATTGATGATGGCGATGAGCCGGCGGACGGCGAAGCGGTCGCGGGCCAGATCCCGGCAGGCGGCGGCCGCCTCGCTGGCGTAGCCGCGGCGGTGGAACTTGGCCCGGACGTGGTAGCCGATCTCGACCTCGGCCACGCCGTCGACCTGCTGGGTCGTCAACCCGCAGTCGCCGACGAACTCGCCCGTTTCGGTGAGCTCGAGTGCCCACAGCCCGAATCCGTCGTGTTGGTAGCGCCGCCGTTGCGCGTCGATCCAATCCTGTGCCTCGGACCGATCCCTGGTTCGCGGGTAGTACTTCATCACCTCCGGATCCCCGAGCAGGTCGGCCATATCGTCAAGATCGGCGTCGGTCAGTTCGCGCAGCGTGAGACGGGCCGTGGTGAAGGGCAGCATGGCCCGGAACGTTACGGGATGGGGGAGTGGGCGGGTGGTTGCTGGTGGTTGCTGCCGCGGCGTCCGACGACCGTCACGTCACGGTCGGTGCGGTGGGGGTTGGTGGCTGCGCCTCGCAACGACCCTCACCTCACGCTCGCGGCACTTAGGGTTGGTGGCTGCGCTGTCGGTCGACCGTAGCGTCACGGTCGGTGCGCTGCGTGTTGGGTGGACGCCACGCAACGACCCTGACGGCCCGGTCGCGGCGCTAAGGGCTGGTGGCCGGGTCCGGCGATGGTGCTATCCAACGACCTTCAACCTTCACGTCACGGTCGGTGCGTTGGGGGTTGGCGGCTGCGCTGTCGGTCGACCGTAGCGTCACGGTCGGTGCGTTGAGGGTTCGTGGCTGCGCCTCGCAACGACCCTCACCTCACGCTCGCTGCATGCGGGGTCGGGCGTCGCGTCACCTAACGACCTTCACGTCACGCTCGCCGCACCAACGGCCGACGCCCAACCCAACAGACGCCCAACCCCGGACGCCCAACCCAACGGACGCCTAACCCCGGACGCCCAACCCAACGGACGCCCAACCGCGCCCTGTGACTCTGCTCCAACGTACGGAGCAGTGTCACAGGTGGTGGCGAGGCAGGGCAGGATTGCCCGCCGGGGCTTGGCGGGCGGGCCGTCTGTGGAGCATTGGTGGTTCGGCGAACCGAAGTGCGATTGCGCTGGTCGCTGGTCGTCGGCCGCCGGTTGCCGGTCGCTCGTTGCCGGTCGCTCGTTGCCGGTCGCCTGTTGCCGGTCGCCTGTTGCCGGTCGCTGGTCGCCTGTTGCCGGTCGCTGGTCGCTGGTCGTCGGTCGCCCGCACGAGCGAGCCTGACGGCGCAGATCTCGGCGGTGTAAACGACGGGTACACAAGCGCGAGCGGCTGGCTAGACAACGAAAAGGGCCGGGCACCGAAATTCGGTGCCCGGCCCTTGGTGCCGTTAACTCAGTGCTCGCTTGACTCCGTACCGGAATCCGAGGACGAACCCGTGGTCGAACCGGAACCGGCCAGCTCGCGCTGACCCTCCGCCTCGCCGTGCTCAGCGGGCCGCGGCAGCTCAGCCACCGGCCGGAAGAAGCCGATCATCCGGCGACCAACACCACCGAACGTGTTCATCTTCTTCGGGACCGGGGAGCCGGCGTACTGCAGCTGGCCGTGACCATGCGAATCGACCGGGCCGAGCGGCTGGTGCACCTCGATGAACTCACCGGAGGGCAGCCGCTTGATGATGCCCGTTTCGATGCCGTGTTCGAGCACCTCACGGTCGTGCATCTGCAGGCCGAGGCAGATCCGGTACGTCACCCAGTAACCGATCGGCGGTAGCACGATCAAGCCGATACGGCCGATCCAGGTCATCGCGTTCAAGCTGATGTCGAACTTGTCGGCGATGACGTCGTTCCCACCGGAGGCCACCAGCACGCCGTAGAACAACAGCCCCATCACGCCGATGCCGGTGCGGACCGGTACGTCACGCGGCCGCTGCAGCAGATTGTGGTGGGCGTTGTCCTTGGTGAGTTTTCGCTCGATCATCGGATAGAAGATCATTCCGACGATCACGATCGTGGGTATCTGAACGGCCCAGAATGCCGCCGGGATCGTGTAATCGGGGAATCGTGTCTCCCACGCCGGCCAGAGCCGGACGATGCCGTCGAACGCGCCGAAATACCAGTCCGGCTGCGAACCAGCCGATACCTGTGACGGGTTATACGGCCCGTACAACCAGATCGGGTTGATCTGGAACAGACCACCGAGCAGCGCCAGGACACCGAACACGATCATGAAGAAGCCGGTGGCCTTGGCACCGTAGGTCGGCAGTGCCCGCTCGCCGATCACGTTGTTTTCGGTACGCCCCGGGCCAGGGAACTGCGTATGTTTCTGGACCGTGACTAAGGCGATGTGTACCGCTATCAACGCCAGAATGATGCCCGGTATCAGCAGCACGTGGAGGATATAGAACCTCCCGACAATCTCGGTGCCGGGAAACTCACCTCCAAAGATCAGGAAGGCCAACCACGTACCCACAATGGGCGTGGATTGAATGATTCCTTCGGTGATCCGCAGACCAGTACCGGAGAGCAGGTCGTCCGGCAGGCCGTATCCGATGAAGCCCTCGACGATGCCCAGCATCAGTAGCGTCGACCCGATCAGCCAGTTGGTCTCGCGTGGCTTACGGAACGCGCCGGTGAAGAACACCCGGAGCATGTGCACCAGCATCGCGGCCACGAACAGCAGCGCCGCCCAGTGGTGGATCTGCCGCATGATCAGGCCGCCGCGGACGTCGAAGGAGATCTTCAACGTCGAGGCGTAGGCCTGGGACATGTCGATGCCGCGCAGCGGGGTGTAGCTGCCGTTGTACTTGACCTCGCCCATCGAGGCGTCGAAGAAGAAGGTCAGGTACGTACCGGTCAACAGCAGGATGATGAACGAGTAGAGCGCGATCTCGCCCAACATGAACGACCAGTGGTCCGGGAAGACCTTGTTCAGCAGGCTCCGGGTGCCTTTGGCGTACGGAAGGCGCTCGTCTACCTCGATGCCGGCCTGGGCGAGCGGACTGGGCTTGCCCTTGCGCCGGACGGGCGGCGTACCGCCGCGCTGTCGTGCCCGTGATGCGGTATCTGTCATGGGTTCTTCCGCTCCCAGAAGGCCGGTCCGACAGGCTCGATGTAGTCGCTTCGGGCGATGAAGTAGCCCTCATTGTCGACGGTGATGGGCAGCTGCGGCAGCGGCCGGGTGGCCGGACCGAAGACCGGCTTGCCGTCCTGCAGCACGTCGAACTGCGACTGGTGGCAGGGGCACAGGATGCGGTTGGTCTGCTGCTCGTACAGCGAGACCGGGCAACCCAGGTGCGTACAGATCTTCGACAGCGCGACGTAGTCGCCCCAGCGGAAGCCCTCCTGGCCCTTGCGCGGTACGAACTTCACGTCCGGTCGCAGCCGGATCAGCATGGTCGGGGTGTCCGATGCGGTCTTGCCGCCCGGCGTGTTGGGGAACACGGTCGCGAGGCTGCCCGGCTCCATGTCGCCCGGCCGCACCGGCGTTCCGTCCAACTGCACCAGCCGTACGCCCTTGGCCCATGCGGTGCTGTCGAGCTCGCCGCGCGGCTTCCTGATCAGCCCGCCGATGATCGGGAACAGCGCCATCAGGCCGAACGCGCCGGCGCCCAGACCCAGGCTGCGGGTCAGCAGCTTGCGCCGGCCGATGCCGGTGTCGACCACGCCCTGCACGATCGTGGCACCGGTCGTCTGCCGGTCGTACTCAGTCGACGGGCCGTCGTGCCGTTCCTGGACGACCTCTTCCTCGGGCATCAGCTTCTTGGCCCACAACACGGCGCCACAACCGATGCCGAGCAGGGTGACGCCGAGGCAGATGCCCAGGACCGGGGTGAACCACTTGTAGCCGTTGTTGTCGCCGAGCTTGAACCGCCACGGCACCACGATGTAGCAGACCATGAAGGCGATGGCGCCGACGAAGGTCAGGAGGAACAGGCTCGCGACCTGCCGTTCGGCGCGCTTTTCGGCCCGGGTGCCCGGAACCGGGAAGCGCTCCCGGCGATGCACGATGTGGACGCCGTCGGCTTCGGAGCCGGACAGCATCTTCTCCTCGCGGCTCATCGCCTCGAGCTCCTCCGGAGTCGGCTCGGATGCCGATCCGTCGTTCATTCCGACGACCCTCCTGACCGATCCGTATCGCTGTCGTGCCCGCCCAGATCGTGCCCGGCCGCGGATCGCGGACGACGACCCCCGGCCTTGGCGCCGATCCAGTAGATGATGACCAGCATCAGGCCGATGCCGACGGTCCAGATGACCAGACCCTCGGGCACCGGGCCGAGCCGGCCGATGCCGTTACCGCCCGGGTCGGCCTGCGCCTTCAAAGCCTGGATGTAGCTGATGATCGCGCGCTTCTGCTCCGGCGTGATCTGGTTGTCGCCGAAGTTGGGCATGCTCTCCGGGCCGGAGAGCATCGCGGCGTAAATCTGCTTGTCCGTCGCGTACTTCAGGTTCGGCGCGAACTTGCCGCCGGACAGCGCGCCACCCTTGCCGGCGAAGTTGTGGCAGGAGGCGCAGTTGAGGCGGAACAGCTCGCCGCCTTGGCCCATCGCCGAGTCGTTGCGCAGGTTGCCCTCGGGGATGGTCGGGCCGCCGCCGCGGGACTGGACGAAGGCCGCGATCTGCTCGATCTGGGCCTCGGTGAAGACCGGCTTCTTCGCGTCGGCCTGCGGTCCCTGCTGCACCAGCGGCATCCGGCCGGTGCTCAGCTGGAAGTACGCCGCGGCCTGGCCGACACCGATGAGGCTGGGCCCACGATCCTTGACGCCCTGCAGGTTGGCTCCGTGGCAGCTGATGCAGGTCTGGTCGAACAGTTGCTGACCCTTGCGTACGTTCGCCGCGGAGCTGGCCGAGTCGGCCGCGCTACCGCTGGGCGCGAACGCGGAGTAGATCAGCCCGGTGGCTGACAGTGCGACGGCGAAGGCCAGCGCGCCGGACGCCCGGCGGGCGACCTTGCCGCGCGGCAGTCGCACCGCCCGCGGCTTCGGTATCCGCTTCGGGATCCGGCTGAGCAGGCCACCGCCCGGGCGCTCCGGGCTATCTGGCGAATTCGGGTCGGTCATCGACACACCTTGCTGACGTGGGAGCCGGGTAAGGCTGTGACATCGCCCGGACGGACCGGGCGGAATGGGGCAGGTGAACGGACGGTCATTGGATTACGTAGATGGTGATGAACAGGCCGATCCACACGATGTCGACGAAGTGCCAGTAGTAGGACACGACGATCGCGCTGGTTGCCTGCGCGGGCGTGAAACGCCCCATGGTGCTGCGGATCAACAGAAAGATGAAGGCGGCCAGGCCGCCCAGGACGTGCAAGCCATGGAAGCCGGTGGTGATGTAGAAGACCGAGCCGTAGCCCGATGTCCCCATCGTGGTGCCTTCTTCGATCAGCATGCGGAACTCGTTCGCCTGACCGAGGACGAAGGTCAGACCCATCAGAAAGCTGATGGCGAACCACAGTCTCAGCCCGTAGACGTCGCCGCGCTCAGCGGCGAACACACCGAACTGACAGGTGACCGAGGAGAGCACCAGGATGACGGTGAAGATCAGCGCGTAGCGGATGTCGAGGTGGGTCGGCGGCTCGGGCCAGTCATGCTGGTGGGCCGAGCGCACCGTGAAGTACATGGCGAAGAGGCCCGCGAAGAACATCAACTCCGACGACAGCCACACGATCGTGCCGACGCTGACCATGTTGGGTCGGGTCAGCGAGTGGACGCGCCCGGTGTCGAAAGGTGATGGCTCGGGCTGGAGATCGGTAGCCGTTGTCACGCGCGTCATTATGGCCCTTCGCTTATGGCGTCCCTGTTCCGGGGCGGTGTGGCGCCCTGTGATGGGGATTGTGATGTGGGGTGCGCAACTTGTCCCGGCCCACTGGGTTACGCCTTGCGTACGTCTGTCCACTGTCGACTGCCAAGGGTTTCGTACGAATCGGACAGGGTCGCGGTACGAATCCTGGTGCGGTGTCGGCTCGGAGTCCGGTGGCAGCGGCTGGATAGGATGCGAGCGTTGATAGTGGTAGTAGAGGTATTGATCGCGCGCGGACGTCACGTCGCGGAATCTGCCCGAGGAGCGAGCAATGAGCACTGCGACCGGTGACGGCACGCACAACGTCGTCGTCTTCAGCCACAACCCCCAGTTCCGGGAGGACGTCCGGTTCGCGGTCGGGCGGCGCCCGGCGGCCGATCTGGGCCGGATCGAGTACCTCGAGTGCACCACCGGCGATGAGGTCGTGGCGCAGGTCGACGCGGGCGAGATCGACCTGCTGATCCTCGACGGTGAGGCCCAGCCGACCGGTGGCATGGGCATCTGCCGGCAGTTGAAGAACGAAATCGAGGACTGCCCGGACATCTGCATCGTGATCGCGCGGCGGGACGACCGCTGGCTGGCGACCTGGTCGCAGGCCGACGCCGTCCTGGTCGCGCCGCTGGACCCGGTTGTGGCGGCCGAGACCGTGTCGGGTCTGCTGCGCGACCGTTCCGGCGCGCTACCGGTGCGGTGACCTCGTGACCGAGTCCGGTCGCACGAGTTGGCGGGCGTTGCTCGGCGCGTTGCTCGCGGGCGAGACCGTGGCCAGCGAGGACACCCGCTGGGCCATGACCGAGATCATGTCCGGTGCCGCCACGCCGGCCCAGATCGCCGGTTTCGCGGTGGCCCTGCGAGCCAAGGGCGCCAGCGCGCCGGAATTGGCCGGGCTGGCCGAGTCGATGCTGAGCTTCGCCGAACCGATCGCGATTCCCGGTCGCGCCGTGGATCTGGTCGGTACGGGCGGCGATGGCGCGCATACGGTCAACATCTCGACCATGGGCGCGATCGTCGCGGCCGCGGCCGGGGCGCGGGTGGTCAAGCACGGCAACCGGGCCGCCTCGTCGTTGGCCGGTGGGGCCGACACGTTGGAGGCATTGGGGGTCAACATCGACCTGCTCGGCGAGCAGGTCGCCCAGTGCGTGGCCGAGGTCGGCATCGGGTTCTGTTTCGCGGCGCGGTTCCATCCGGCGTTCCGGTACACCGCCGGGCCGCGCAGCGAGTTGGGCGTACCGACGGTATTCAACGTGCTTGGCCCGCTGACGAATCCGGCCAAACCGCCGGCGTCGGCCGCCGGGTGCGCTGATCCGGCCATGGCCGGCGTGCTGGCCGAGGTGTTCGCTCAGCGCGGCACCACGGCGTTGGTGTTCCGCGGCGAGGACGGGTTGGACGAGTTGACGACGACCACCACCTCGCGGTTGTGGGCGGTGGTCGCCGGGTCGATCAGCGAGTGCGTGTTCGATCCGGCCGATATCGGCGTACCGCGGGCGAGCATCGAGGCGTTGCGTGGTGGCGACGCCCAGCACAACGCCGGGGTGGCCCGGGCCGTACTGGCCGGCGAGCGCGGTCCGGTCCGCGACGCGGTCGCACTCAACGCGGCGGCGGCCATCGCGGCGTACGACGGGTTGGCTGGCGGACCGGTCGAGGCGTTGCGCGCCGGGCTGGAACGGGCCGGGCAGGCCATCGACAACGGGGCCGCGAGCCGGGTGCTGGACAACTGGGTGGCGTTGACCCAGAAGCTTGCCGCTGGCTAGGGCGAGTCGTTTGAGACAGCCCTAACTACTCCTCGAAGCCGATCGCGAAGGCCTGCTCCAGGTCATGCCGGGAGTAGGCGCGGAAGGCGATGTGCGAGTCGGTTTCCCGTACGCCGGGCACCTTGTTGACGGCTCCGGCGATCACGGCCGCGACCTGGTCGAACTCTCGCACCCGCACGATCGCGATCAGGTCCACGTTGCCGGAAACCGAATAGACCTCGCTGACGCTGGGGATTTCCACCAGCGCCTCGGCGACCTCCTGGATCGCGTCGGTCTCGGTCTTGACCATGACAATCGCAGTGATCACCGGTGCTCTCCTCGCGTTCTCGCCCTGTACGGGGGATGCTAGCGGCATGGACGATCTACGTTCTGAAGCGTGCCGTCATGTCTAATGCGCCGCTGGCCGCCGAGACCGGCCGCCGCGGTGAGTTCACCCGGCAGCGCAACCATTTCACCGATCGGGTCAGCGCCGACGGGTCGACCGGTTATCCGGTGCAGGCCGGTCGCTATCACCTCATCGTCTCCGCCGCCTGTCCTTGGGCGCACCGTTCGGTGATCGTGCGCGGCCTGCTCGGGTTGACCGACGCCATGTCGATGACCGTGGTTGACCCGATCCGGGACGAGGCGGGCTGGCGGTTCAGCCTCTCGCCGGACGGTCGCGACCCGGTCAGCGAAGCCGAATATCTGTCCGAACTTTATCTGGCCAGCGACCCGGACTACACCGGCCGATGGACCGTACCGACCTTGTGGGACAGGCAAACCCGGCGGATCGTCAGCAACGACTATCCACAGTTGACACTGAATTTCGAAACCGAATGGACGGCATTGCACCGTCCCGGCGCGCCCGACCTTTATCCGGTCGAGCTGCGCACGGAAATCGACGCGGTGAATGACGTCGTCTATTCCGACGTCAACAATGGCGTTTACCGGTGCGGATTCGCGACCTCGCAATCGGCCTACGACGAGGCGTTCGATCGCCTCTTCGCCCGGCTGGACTGGCTTTCCGAGCGCCTCAAGAATCAGCGTTATCTGGTGGGAAATCAGCTCACCGAAGCCGATATCCGTTTGTTCACCACGCTCGTGCGATTCGACGCCGTCTATCACGGCCATTTCAAATGCAACCGGAACAAGCTCACCGAAATGCCGGTGCTCTGGGCGTATGCGCGCGATCTCTTTCAGACCCCGGGTTTCGGCGAGACCGTCGATTTCGACCAGATCAAACGGCATTACTACGTTACCCACCCGAATATCAATCCGACCCGAATCGTGCCGCGCGGACCGGACCTATCGGGTTGGGCTGAACCGCACCACAGAGGCTAGGAGCGTGCTGAAACAATGCATGCTCTGCTGCGCGGTGATCCAGAACACGACTGGCTGTGTTGCCGAGGCGCCCGGATACAACCCCGGTATCCGGGCGCCTCGCCGCCTTGCCAGATCGCGCCCTGGATCACCGCTCGCGACGAGCGGCATTGTTCAGCACGCTCCTGATCAGGCGCTGTCCCGCGCCGGCCGGGCGACCGGATGCAGCCCACGCCGGTCGGCGAACGGATCGGCCGAGCTCCGACTCGCCTCGACCGTGTCCAGCCAACCCCGCAGCCGGCCCGCGCCATGGGCCGGGCAGCTCCACTCTGCCTCAGTAGCGACCAACCGGGTGCCGGGCCGCTCCAGCCAGCGCAGGATGCATTCGGTCTCCTCGGCGCTGGCCACCGGCAGCGGCCACAGCTGCGGCAACACCGTCTCGGCGCTGTCCCGCAGCGCGTCGATGTACGGCCACGGCGCGGCGCCGCGCGGGGCGACCCCGGCCGCCACCAGCCGCCCGTGCCGGATGACCGACAGCTCCCACCCGCCATGCCCGTCCGGTCGGGCCGCTACCAGCTCCGGGATGCTCGTCAACGCCGTGAGCCGCTGCTGCCGGGCACAGGCCCTGATGAACGCGGCCAGCCGGTCCCGCAGCGCCGCCGCCTCCTCGTACCGCTCGTTCCTGGCCAACGCGTCGATCCGCTCGAACAGAGGCGCCACCAGCGGGCCCACGTCGCCGGAGATCGCGGTGGCGAGCACGGCGGAGTGGGCCGCGTACTGCTCGACCGATTCACTGCCGTCGCACGGTGCGCCGCAGCGGTGCATTTCGGCCAGCGCGCAGGCGGTCCGGCTGGGCTTGATCGGCAACCGTCCGCCGCATTGGCGGATCGGCAATGCCTCGTAGATCGCGGCCATCGCCTGCTCCGCCGTGCGCTTGGAACCGAACGGTCCGAGGTACCGGCCGCCGTCGTCGCGGACCGCCCGCACGATCGACAGCCGCGGGAACGGCTCGTCGGTGAGCTTGAGCCAGGACGCCCGCTCGGGGAACTTCGAGCGGCGGTTGTACCGCGGCTTGTGCTCGCCGATCAGGCGCAGTTCGCGAACCTCGGCCTCCAGCTCGTGTGCGCACACGATCGCGTCGACCCGCTCGGCCAGCCCGACCATTTCGGCCATCCGAGACCGGGTCTCGCTGGACACGAAGTACGACCGCACCCGGCTGCGGATGTCCTTGCTCTTGCCGACGTACAACGCCTCGTCGCGCCCGTCGCGGAACACGTACACCCCGGCGGCGTGCGGCAGCGGCTCGGCCAGATACCGCTTGCGCCGCTGTTGCGGGCTGACCTGATGGGTGAACGTGCGCAGCTCGTCCAACGACTGCACGCCGATCGAGCCGACCCGCTCGAACAACGCGTGCAGTACGTCCACTGTGGCCCGGGCGTCGTCCAGGGCGCGGTGGTTCGGTGTCGTGTTGGCGCCGAATTTGGCCGCGAGCGTGGACAGCTTGCAGTTGGGCACCTCGTCCCGGGTCAACGCTCGGCGGGCCAGCACGGCCGTGTCGACCGACCGGAATCCCGGCCACGGGTACCCCTGCAACTGGCAGGCGGCACGCAGGAAACCCAGGTCGAACGGGGCGTTGTGGGCCACCAGCACCGAGTCGCCGGCGAATTCCAGGAACGAGGGCAACACGGTCTCGATCCGCGGTGCGGCCGCGACCATCGCGTCGGTGATGCCGGTCAGCACGGTGATGAACGGCGGGATGCCCGAACCCGGGTCGACCAGCGTGGCGAACTCGCCGAGCACCTGACCACCACGTACCTTGACGGCGCCGATCTCCGTGATCGCACTGGTCGCGGGCGAGGTGCCGGTGGTCTCCAGATCGAAGACGACGAATGTCACATCGCGTAGCGGCTCACCCAGCTCATCGAACGACGCCTGCACATAGCCATGTGCGGCGACCGCCCGACCGATCGGTGACATAGCGGTGACGCTATGTCCGGGGTACGACTAAACCGGGTAGACGCGCTGAGCGAACACCCCGATCGTTGCGTAGACAACTACCCTCGGGGCACCCGTGTGTAGCAGCAGGCAGAGGAGATCCGTTGTTGCCGAGCAACTCCGTGTGTCGTCGTGACCGGCTCAGGCCGCCCGGTTCCGGGTGGGCGGGTCGGCCACTAGGTCGACCGCGGATATCTCCGGCTCTGTGGACCCTCTCGGGATCACTGTGAGCAACTCGGCAGAGGTGGCGCTGCCCGATCAGGTACGCGGGCGGGTGGTGGCCGTGGCGGCCCAGGCGCTCGGTGGCATTCCGCCGGACGAGCTGCCGGCCTCGTTACGTCCGGTGGCGCGCTTCGCCCCGGCCAAGCGGGCCCGCGCGGCCGGTCCGATGATCGCCGCGGCGCTCGAGGCGCACCCCGAGTTCCGGGCCCGGGTCGGCGACCTGCTGGCCGAGAGCGCCGACGAGTTGGTCGCGGCGGTCCGGTCCGGAACCCCACCGCCGGCCGCCGACCCGATCGAGGTCGCGACGATCGCATACCTGGTCCGGCCCGACGGCTGGTCGGAGCTGGTGACCCGGATCGGTACCGACCTGGCCCAGCAGGCCGAACGCGCCGCCGCCCGCGAGCGGGACGAGTTGGTCGAGCGGCTCACCCGGGAACGGGACAAGGCCGCGACCGAGGCGCGCGAGCAGGTGGCCGAGGCCCGCGCCGAGGTCGACGAGGCCCGGGCCGAGACGCAGTCGCTGCGTAAACAGGTCCGATCGTTGATCGGGCAGCTGCGGGCCGCCGAACGGGACCGGGACGCCGCGGTCGAGGCGATGCAGGCCGAGCAGCGCAAGGCCGGTGAGGAGGACAGCGCCGCGGCGGCCGAGGTCCGCGAGCTGCGGGCCAAGCTGGAGGAGTCGGCCCGAGCTGTCGACGCGGCCCGCCGTACCAGCCGGGCCGCCCGGGAAGCCGACGACGCCCGGCTGTGGCTGCTATTGGAGACGGCGGCCGGTGCGGTCCGCGGGTTGCGCGAGGAGTTGGCGCTTGGGCCGCCGGCCCGGTTGCCGGCCGACGATGTGCGGGGGAGTACGGCCGAGGTCGCCTCGGGGGTCCGCGAGGTGGGCCCGGTCGATCTGGACCGGTTGTTGGCGTTGCCCCGGGTACACGTCGTGGTCGACGGCTACAACGTCACCAAGACCGGGTACGGCGACCTGCCGTTGGCCGCGCAGCGGACGCGTCTGGTGCAGGGGCTGGGCGCGTTGGTGGCGCGGACCGGCGCGGAGATGACCGTGGTCTTCGACGGTGCGACCGGTCCGCCGATGATGCCGATGGCGCCGCGCGGCGTACGGGTGTTGTTCAGCGCCCCGGGTGAGCAGGCCGACGACGTGATCCGCCGCCTGGTGGCCGCCGAGCCCTCGGGTCGGCCGGTCCTCGTGGTCTCCTCCGACCGTGAGGTTGCGGCGGCAGCTCGCCGGCCCGGTGCGGTCGCGGTGCCTTCGGACATCTTGGTACGGCGGCTCGAACGCAGCTGAGTACGGGTGATTCAGCGGGTCCACTGTGGACATTCGCGGTACGGATCGCGGTCTGCCGGTCGGCGCGGTCGCGCGATCCGCCGGTCGCGCGGCGCATGGGGATCTGTCCGTTCTGTGGCTGATGGGCACTGATGTGATCGGTGCGTTTACGGCGCGCGACGAGGCCGCCGTAGCCAATGTGACCGGAGCCACATTGGCCGACCACCCTGGAACTGTCAGTGGCCCGCTCTAACTTCGCAGACGTGATCGGACGTACCGGTCATGGTCGGCTCGCGAGCATCGGCGCAGCGTCGGTGCACGACCGACCGCCGCGCCGGGCCGCAGCCCGGCCGACGTGCTCAGGAGGAGCCATGCTCGTCGACTGTGATCACTGTGCGGGCCGTGCCGTGCGCTGCGACACCTGCGTTGTCGGCCTGTTGCTCGGGCCTATGACCCCAGGTCGGGACGGTGATGAGTCGCGTGTGGACCGTCGGGCGGCGAGTACGGTGCGCGGCCCAGGTGCGGGCCCGCCCGCCGCCCGTCGGCGTGAGTCGGTCCGGGTTGCCCGGTCGGGGCCGCGCGTCGAAGCCCGGTCGGAGGTGCGCTCCGGCGATGATCAGCCGGTGGTCGAGGTTGATCCACTTACCGCTCGGCCCGCCGACTTCGACACCGCTGAGAGGCGTGCGCTTTCGGCGCTGGCTGGCGCAGGGCTTATTGCGCCGTTGCGGCTAACTGATGACCTCCAGGGGGACACGAACAGTATCTACACCCTTACGGAGCGCCATAGTCTTGCCGGATAAACGCATGTTGCGAACTTGTTGGGCGGATCGGTTGACAAATTCTGGTGTGGGATGTTTGTCGAATCGATGCATCTACCCCTAGTCTGTTCGCGACCTCCTGGACGTCTGTCGCTGGTCAGATGCGGCACCAGTAGGTCACTGCCGAGTTGAGATCGGATTACGGTTCGATCTCGAGCCGGGGACCCACTGGAGCAATGGGGTGAATCGGCTGTCGCTATGGGGGGCGACAGCGTAGGGCAGCTTCCTAGCCCGAACCCGTCAGCTAACCCGGTAGGCGGTAGCCGAGGAAGAAGGAGAGCCGCCTCCGTGGCGCCCTCGAAATCCTTTCGCCGTTCCATCCGTTTCGCTGCGACAGCAGCCTCAGTAGCCCTCCTTGTGGTAACCGTGCCCGGTGGCGCGAACGCGGCGCCTTCGGGCGGGCAGACCACTGACAAACCCACGACCTCCGCCGACGCTAAGAAGCAGCTCACGCAGATGAGCCAAAAGCTGGAGATCATCACCGAGCAGTACAACGGTGCTCGTATCGAGCTGACGAAGCGTCGGGCCGAGGCGGTCAAAGCCCGCGCCGAAGTCAAATCCCTTCAGCGTCAGGTCCACACCCTGCAGGGCAAGGTCAAGAAGGTCGCGGTGTCGGCCTACCAGAACGGCCACCTGTCGTCGTTTTCGTCGTTCGTCACCAGTAAATCCCCGCAGGCCTTCCTCGACCAGCTCAGCACGCTGGACGTCATCGCGCAGAAGCAAACCGCAAGCCTGAGCGGCCTGGCCAAGGCCGAAAAGGGCGCCAAGGCGGCCAGTGCGCGCGATGCCAAGGCCGAGGCCGCGGCGAAGACCACTCTGGTCCGCATCACCGCGCAGAAGAAGACCATCGGCAAGCAGGTCAATGAGCTCACGACGCTGATGAACTCGTTGTCGGCCAAGGAACTGGCCGCCTACCGAGCAGCCCAGAGCCGCCAGCACATCCAAGAGGTGGCCCAGCAACAGCAACAACAACAGCAGCAGCAGGTCAACGACGGGCCGGTCAAACAGCCGACTCCGCCGACGGGCTCGGCATCCGGCAAGGCCGCGATCGCGGTCAAGGCCGCCGAGGCCGAGCTGGGCAAGCCGTATGTCTGGGGCGCGGCCGGACCGGACTCGTTCGACTGCTCCGGCCTGATGTTGTGGGCCTGGGCCAAGGCCGGCGTCTCGTTGCCGCACCAGAGCGCCCAGCAGTACAACGTCGGCACCCACGTGTCGGAGGATCAGCTGCAGCCGGGCGACCTGGTGTTCTACTACAGCCCGATCCACCACGTTGCCATGTACGTCGGCAACGGCCAGGTGATCCAGGCGCCGGACTTCGGCGTCCCGGTCGGGTACGCGCCGGTGAACTCGATGCCGTTCACCGGAGCGACCCGGGTCGGCTAGATCCCGAATAGCTCAGCCCAGCGGGGCCGGCAGCCGCAGCGCGGTTGCCGGCCCCGCTGACGTTTGCGGGCGGGTTTACCCTGTCCGGCATGCCGAAGCTGGTTGCGTTCGAGCCCCCGCCGCCGCATACCGCCCTCGACGCGGCGCAGCCGGTACGTCGGTCCGCGTCCCCGGACATCCAGCCGGCGTGGGCCCGGCCGAACGCTGAAACCGGATGAGTACGGGTGATTCTGTGCGCACCCTGGTCGGCACCAACGACTTTCCGCCTCGCGCCGGCGGCATCCAGACCTTCGTTTACGAGTTGGCCCGGAGGCAATGGCCTGACTCGTTGACGGTCTATGCGTCGAGCTGGCCCGGCGCGGCCGAATTCGACGCCCAGCTGCCGTTTCCGGTGATCCGGGACCCCGATCGGACGCTCCTTCCGGTGCCGTCGCTCGCCCGCCGCATCTGTGATGTCGCGATCGAGCAGGGCGCGACCGCGGCCTGGTTCGGGGCGGCGGCGCCGTTGGGCCTGCTGGCCAAGGCATTGCGGGCCCGGACCGGGGTGCAGCGGATCGTCGCCTCGACGCACGGCCATGAGGCCGGTCTGGCACCGCTACCGGCGACTCGTCAGATGTTGCGCCGGATCGCCCGACAGGCCGATGTCGTCACGTTTCTCGGCGACTACACGCGGCGCAAGCTGGCCACGGTCATGGCCGGTACCCGACTGGTGCACCTGCCGCCAGGTGTGGACACCAAGAGCTTTCATCCCGGTGTGGATGGTCGGCCGGTGCGCCGGCGGCTGGACCTGATGAGTCGGCCGACCGTTGTCTGCGTGTCCCGGCTGGTACCGCGCAAGGGGCAGGATGCCTTGATCAGGGCGCTGCCGCGGATCGCCCGGCAGGTACCGGATGCGGCCCTGCTCATTGTCGGGGGCGGCCCGGATATGCCTAGGCTGCAGCGGTTGGCGGCCTCGATCGGGGTGGCCGACGATGTCGTGTTCACCGGCGCGGTCCGGGCCGAGGAATTGCCGATGCATTACGCCGCTGGCGATGTGTTCGCGATGCCATGTCGGACGCGGTTCGGCGGGCTGGACGTTGAAGGGCTCGGCATCGTGTATCTGGAGGCGTCGGCGATGGGGTTGCCGGTCGTCGCCGGAGCGTCCGGTGGCGCGCCCGATGCGGTACGGGACGGGCGGACCGGGTACGTGGTGGACGGTCGCCAGGTTGGCCTGGTCGCCGACCGGGTAGCCGCGCTGCTCGGCGATCCGGACCGGGCACGCGAGCTGGGGTCGCGCGGTCGGGAATGGGTCGAACACGACTGGCAATGGGACGTGCTGGCCGACCGGCTGCGCCGGCTGCTGTCCGGCGGGTGACGGGTCGGCGCGGAACGATATTCAGCCGCCGGGCGGTCGCGGGCGTCCGCGCCGGAATTCAGCGGTAGAGCTCACTGACGTCGTCGGCGTACCGCTCCATGACGAATGCGCGCTTGAGCTTGAGCGACGGGGTCAATTCGCCGCCCTGTTCGGTGAAGTCGCTGTCGAGAATACGGAATTTCTTGATGCCCTCGGCCCGCGACACCGCCTGGTTCGCCGCCGCGACCGCGCGCGAGATCTCCTCGTACAGCTGCGGATTGTCCCGTAACACCTCGATCGTCGAATCGCGCGGCAGATCGTGGGTCTGACACCACAGCGGCGTCGACTCCGGATCGAGGGTGACCAACGCGCCGATGAACGGCTGGTTGTCGCCGACCACGATGCATTGGCTGACCAACGGGTGCGCCCGTAGGCGGTCCTCCAGGATGGTCGGCGACACATTCTTGCCGCCGGCGGTGACGATGATTTCCTTTTTACGACCGGTAATCCGCAGAAAGCCGTCGTCATCCAGGCTGCCGAGGTCTCCGGTACGGAACCAGCCGTCGCTGAGCGCCTCGGCCGTCGCCTGCTCGTTCCGCCAATATCGGGAGAATACGACCCCGCCGCGGACCATGACTTCGCCGTCGTCGGCGATCTTGATCGTGACGCCGGGAACCGGACGCCCGACCGTTCCGATCTTGGCGGCGTTATCCCGGTTGACGCAGCAGGCCGCGGTTGTCTCGGTGAGGCCGTATCCCTCGTAGACGAAAAGCCCGAGACCGTGGAAGAAATGGCCCAGCCGTTCGCCCAGCGGCGCACCACCGGAAATCGCGCCGGCGCACCGGCCGCCCAACGCGGCCCGTAGCTTCGAATACACCAGCTTGTCGAAGATCTGGTGCTGCAGCTTCAGCCCGAACGGGATGCGGCCGCCGGCTTCCTGGGCCTGGCTGTACCGGATCGCGATCTGCTCGGCATGGTCGAAAATACGGCCCTTTCCCTCGGCGTGGGCACGCTGCTTGGCCGTGTTGTAGACCTTCTCCAATACGCGGGGGACCACGAGCAGGAACGTCGGCTTGAATTCCTGGATATCGGGCAGCAGGTTCTTGATGTTCGAGGTGTGCCCGAGCTTGACGCCCGAGTAGATGATCGCGCACTGAATGACCCGGCCCAATACGTGCGCGATCGGCAGGAAGAGCAGGGTCGCCGCCTCGTCGCGGAACAGGCTGGTCAGGATCGAGGTGGCGGCGATGACCTCGAAGAGCAGGTTCTCGTGGGTGAGCTCGCAGCCCTTGGGCCGGCCGGTGGTGCCGCTGGTGTAGATGATCGTGGCGACGTCGCCGGCGTTGAGGTCGCGGCGGCGTACCTCGATCTCTGCCGGATCCACCGCCGACCCGGCGGCGATCAGGCCGTCCAGCCCTTCCTCCAGTTGCCAGACGTGCCGTAGCTGGGTCAGCCCGCCCCGGATCCCGTCGACCAGGGCGGCGTGCTGCGGGGTCTCCACCACGCAGGCCTCCGCACCCGAGTCGGACAGGATCCACTCGACCTGCTCGGCGCTGGAGGTCTCGTAGATCGGCACGCTGACCGCGCCAGCGGCCCAGATGGCGTAGTCCACCAGGGTCCACTCGTACCGGGTCCGGCTCATCAGCCCGACCCGCGCGCCCGGCTCGATCCCGGCCGCCACGAACCCGCGGGCCAGGGCCACCACCTCGGCCCGGAACTCGGCGCAGGTGACGTCCTGCCAGCCGCCTCCCGGCATCCGGCGGGCGAACTGGACGTCCTGCCCGGCGTGCTCGGCGTTGGCCCATACCGGGTCGGTCAGGTTGGCCGTGTCGGCGACGGTGACGACCGGCGGAACGGTGAACTCGCGGAGTGTAATTTTGTCCTCGTTTCACTCGGACTGCTCGCGCCGCCGTCGGGCGGCGGCACGCTCAGAGAGAACCTATCGCGAGACAGCGGCCGGCCCGAGTACCCAGCAGCGGCGGCGCTACAGTCGCTGCATGGCGGACTCATCGACCCAGTCGATCGTGATCAGCGCGCCACCTGCCCGGGTGGCGGCAGTGATCAGCGACTTCCCGCGGTACCCGGAGTGGACCGGCGCGATGAAGCGGGTCGAGGTGGTGGAGGAGTACGAGGACGGGTACGCCAGCCAGGTCCGCTTCCTGCTCGACGCGGGCGTGATCATCGACGAGTACACGCTCGCCTACGAGTACGCCGAAGACATCTCGCGGATCGAGTGGCATCTGGTGGCACCCTCGAAGATGCAGAAGACACAGTCCGGGTCGTACGACATCGCGGACAACGGGGACGGCACGTCGACGGTGACGTACACCCTGGAGGTTGAGCTGAGCATGCCGATGCTCGGCATGTTCAAGCGCAAGGCGGAAAAGATGATCATGGACACGGCGCTCCGCGAGCTCAAGCGGCGGGTGGAGAGCCTGCCGGCCAGCTCGCCCGACCCGGCGGGCTCGGCCGAGCCGGCAGCTGGCCAACCGGGCGAGGCCTGAGATGGCCGCCTCGCCAGACCCGTCCCAGGAACGCGGCCGGTC
>JBEDUI010000153.1:0-40316 GCA_040414495.1 Mycobacteriales bacterium | reverse complement strand
CGCTAAGAAATACACCAACCGCGGCCTGCAATTCCTCGACCTGATCCAGGAAGGCAATATCGGGTTGATGAAAGCGGTCGATAAATTCGAATACCGCCGCGGCTACAAGTTCTCGACCTATGCGACGTGGTGGATCCGGCAGGCGATCACCCGCGCGATGGCAGATCAGGGTCGTACGATCCGGCTTCCGGTCCACCTGGTGGAGCAGGTCAACAAGCTCCAGCGCACCAGGCGGCTGCTGCACCAGCAGCTCGGTCGTGACGCGACCGACGAGGAGCTGGGCAAGGAACTGGACATGGAGCCCAGCCGGATCGCTGAGCTCACCGGCCACGCCCGCGACCTGGTCAGCATCGACCAGACCGTTGGCGACGACGGCGAGAGCCAGCTCGGTGACTTCATCGAGGACACCGACGCTCCGATCGCCGAGGACGCGGTGGCCTTCGGGCTGATGCGTGACCAGCTCAACGACGTGCTCACCACGTTGGAGACCCGCGAGCAGCAGGTAGTCCGGTTACGGTACGGGCTTGACGACGGACGGCCGCGCACCCTCGACGAGATCGGACGGACGTTCGGTCTGAGCCGGGAGCGGATCCGCCAGATCGAGCGCGAGACGATGACGAAGCTGCGTCACCCGTCCCGGGCTCAGGTGCTACGCGACTACGTGGAGCAATAACCGCGTGTCGCGTCGCCCAGACGGTTGCTGATCCGGCGAGGTGTCAGGCAGTCGTAGAGCCGGTGGGCTGATTCGTCTGGACAGAACGAAGACGGCGAGGGCCAGGATTGGCCCTCGCCGTCGCTGTGCCTACGGTCACGGCTGCGGCCAGGACTGACAGCGACCGCTCGCCGACCAGGACCGGATCCAACTGCACCGACAACACCTCGGGCAGGTCGTCGGCCAGCCGGGCCAGCCGCAGTACGAGCTCCTCGAGTGCGGCGAGCTCGACCGGCGTCGCACCGCGGTACCCGGACAGCAAGGCGGCGGCCCGCGGTGCCCGGACCAGGCGGGCCGCGTCGACATCGGTCATCGGCACGCTGGCGTACGCCCGGTCACCGAGTAGTTCACTGGTCACTCCCCCGACCCCGAAGGACACCAACGCTCCGAACGTAGGGTCGTCGGCGACGGCCAGGGTCGTCCATACGCCGGGCGGCGCCATCGACTGCACCGCGAATTCCGCGCTCTCTTCGCCAGTAGTCTGGGCCGCGGACCCTGGTGGGCCCGCGGCGACCGGCGAGGGCACTGCGCCACTCGCGGCGGCCGGCTGTGGCCGTACGCCGCTCGCGACGCCGCTCTGCACGGCCGGGCCAGCAGCAACATCCGCCGCGGTCGGTACTGCTCGGCCGGCTGCGGCCGGAAACCCGGTAACCGTCGATGTCTCAGGGTCGGTGTCGGAGTGCGCGAGCTGTGCCCACGCCGACCGCAGCTCGGCCGCATCGGCCAGGTCCGTGGCCGAGAGTGAACGCCGCGTGGACGCGAGCGAGACCGGATACCCGAGTTCGTCGGCCGCACGAACCGCTTCGTCCACTGTGGACACGAGCTGGTGCGGGGTGATGTCAATTCCGTACGCACCAAGCAGCCGGGCCACTTCGGCATCGGTGAGCGCACGCCGTGCGGGCAGTATCTCCGCGACCAGGCGCTGCGCGGCGGCCCGGTCGATGCGGTCCATTTCCGGCACCTGACCGACCGGGCGGGCGCGCCACTGCGCGTAGCGGGCGGCCTTGGCCAAGGCGTGCACTGCCCGCTCCGGGGACGGATAGGACGGAATCGAGCCGCGGGTCATGACGCCGTCCAAACCACGGCGGGCCAAACCGGCCGGGAAGCCTTCCAGTCCCAGAAATGTCGAGACGACCGGCTTGCCGTGATCGGCCGTGACGGTGGCAATGGCCTCGGCGTGGTCGACCCCGGCGCTGGGCAGCGGCGGCACGAACACCACCACGGCCGAGTCGACACCCGGGTCGGCGAGAGCACCCGCCACCGCGCGCGCCAATGTCTGTGGGTCGGTGTCCGGCTCGAGGTCGACCGGATATCCGTCTGCGACCGTCAGGCCCGCGCCGGCGCAGGCATCGGCGGCAAGCACCCCGACGGCGGTGGAGTTGCCGACAACCGCGACGGACGGTCCGGCCGGCAGCGGCTGGTAGCCCAACAGCATGCCGACGTCGAACAATTCGTCCAGCGTATCGACCCAAATGATTCCAACGTCGGCGAAAAGCCGTTGCAGACCGGTCGCGTCGATCTGTGACCACGGCCCCCGGCCCAGCATCACCACCGGTTTGTGCCGGGCCACCCGGCGCGCTAATCGGCTGAATTTACGGGGATTTCCGAAGCTCTCCAGCCACAGCAGAATGACGTCCGTCGCCGGATCACCGGCCCAGAATTGCAATAGGTCATTGCCGCTGACGTCGGCCCGGTTGCCGGCCGATACGAATGTGGAAAGCCCGATGCCGCGGCGAAGTACTGCCTGTAACGTCATGCTGCCAAGCGCGCCGGATTGGCAGAAGAAACCGATCGAGCCGCGCTCCACGGTGACCGGCGCCAATGTCGCGTTGAGCATGATCGCCGGATCGGTATTCAGTACGCCCAGGCAATTGGGGCCGACGACGCGCATTCCATTGCCGCGGGCCTGCGCCACCAATTCGGCCTCCGCGCGCCGGCCTGGCTCGCCGCGTTCGGCAAAGCCACCTGACGCAATGACCAGTCCCCGTACGCCTTTTGTTGCGCAGGAAGCGACGACGGCCGGTACTTCGGCTGCGGGCGCGGCGATCACGGCCAATTCGACCGGCTCGGGAATGTCCTGCACCCGTGGATAACTGGGAACGCCGAGGATCGAATCGTGGTGCGGATTAACCGCATAGACCGCGCCGGTAAACGCCGTTTCCGCTCCGTTGCCGAGGACGTTGGCCAGCAATACGTGACCGAGCTTGTTCGGGTCGGTGCTGGCGCCGACGACCGCCACCGACCGCGGGGTGAGCAACCGTTCGATCGATCGGGCCTCCGCCCGTTGCTCCCGCTCGTACAGGACCGCGATCGACCGCTGCGTTGGCTCGATCGGAAACATGAATTGGACGACGCCGCCCTGCGACGACCGCTGAGTTTGGTAGCCGGCGTCGCGGAAGACACGTGCCATTCTGGGGTTCTCGGCCAGCACATCGGCGATGAAATGCCGGATGCCCCGTTCCCGGGCCGCCGCGGCCAGATGCTCCAGCAGGATCGAGCCCAGCCCGTGACCCTGGTAGGCGTCCTCGACCACAAACGCGACCTCGGCATCATCAGTGTCGGGCAGCCGGTCGTACCGCGCGACCGCGATCAGATCCGGACCGCGTTCAGCGACGAGCGCTACCCGTCCACTGTGGTCGACGACCGTGAAACGGGTCAGGTCGCGCGGTGGGATGCGCGGGTACGGGCCGAAGTAGCGCAGGTAGCGGGTGCGCTCGGACAGCCGGCCGTGCAGGGCAACGATCCGATCAGCGTCGTCCGGTCGAATCGGTCGCAGGTGGACGGTGCTGCCGTCGGACAGTACGACGTCGGCCTCCCACTCGTGCGGGTAATCAGTCACGGGGGTCGTCCGGGTCCAGGCCATGCAACGGGAAAAGCGTCGCGCGGGTAGCGGCGATGGCGCGATCCAGCGGCCCAGCGCCGTCGGGTTGCCACGCCTGGTACGTCGGGTTGACACCGTCGGTCATCACGGTCGGCGGGCCCAATGGCAGACCGACCCGCTCGGCCAGGCTGACCCAGCTCGGCGGTATCTCGCGTCGCGGATCGACCGGCCTACCCGCCGTCACGGCCAGCAGATGAGTCCAGGCTCGGGGCACGACGCGGACCAGACCGTATCCGCCTCCGCCGAGTGCAAGCATCCGTCCCTCGCACACCTCGTGGGCCAGCTCGTGGGCGGCCAGGTACGAGGCTCGTTGACCGTCCACAGTGAGCGCCAGATCAGCCAGGGGATCTTCGCGGTGACTGTCACAGCCGCATTGGACGACGAGTACTTCCGGGGCGAACGCCCGCACCAGCGCAGGCACGACCGCGTGGAACGCCCGGAGCCAACCCGCGTCGTCGGTCTGGGCCGGCAGGGCGACGTTGACCGCCGTACCCGCTGCGTCGCCCACCCCGATCTCATTGGGATAGCCGGTGCCGGGGAACAGCAGGGAGGTCGGGCTCTCGTGCAGGCTGATGGTCAGCACGCGCGGGTCGTCGTAGAACGCGGCCTGCACGCCGTCTCCGTGATGTACGTCGAAATCCAGGTAGGCCACGCGTCCCACACCGCGGTTCAGCAGGGTGGTCACAGCGAGGGCGGCGTCGTTGTAGATGCAGAAGCCGGATGCGCAGTCGTGCATGGCGTGATGCAGGCCACCAGCGATGTTGACCGCATGCTGGGCCTCGCCGGTGGCAACCAATTCAGCGGCCGCCACACTGCCGCCGGCGATAATCGATGCCGAAGCGTGCATCGCCGGAAAGACAGGATTGTCGGTCGAGCCGAGCCCGTAGCCGACGTACGTCGGATCGCCCGATGCCTCAATCACAGCGGTGACGTAGTCGGGGTCGTGCACCTGGCAGAGCACGTCCCGCGTGGCGGTGCTCGGCCGGATCAAGGTGAAGTCATCGAGCACACCGAGCTCCCCCGCGAGCAGCCGGGTGAGCTCCCAGCGCACCGGGTGCATCGGGTGCCGGCCGCCGAGGTCGTACTCGAGAAACGCGTCGTCCCACACCATCGCCGCCGCGCAACCCCTGTCGCCAGACGACGTCAGTCTGGGCGTCTCCGCTGGCTCCACGGTGTCTCCTTGCGCTGGTAGCGGTCTGATGCCGGCTGCCCGAAATGTGGTGCGGTTGCCCGGCGGCCGATTTGTTTGGGGGCTCGGAACGATGCTTGCGCGCGGAGCGTCGCACCGCCACCTCTAAGATCCACCGCGTCGCCCCATATCGAATCGGACCCCACATGACACGTGCAAAGTTGTCACGCATCGCGGGCATAAGTGCCGCGCTAGCTCTCGCCACTCTCGGGACCGCCTGCGCTTCAAAGACCGAGGGCTCACCGAGCTTCGCCGGCGCCGCGCAAACCAAACCCACCTCCGACCACTCGTCCCGCCCGAGCGACCTGCCGTCCGGATCTTCCTCAGGGTTGCCCAGCGGTCTGCCTTCCGGATTGCCGTCGGGCCTGCCCTCCGGGCTTCCATCAGGGCTACCGAGCAGCCTGCCTTCGGGATTGCCCAGCAGCCTGCCGTCCGGATCGCCGTCGGGCTCTGACTCCGGCAGCGGAGCGACCAGCGGCATGTGCGCGGCGATATCAAGCGCCCAGTTGAACCAGATCTTCGGTGGGCCAGCCAAGACGGACGGCAGCGGCGCCACCGACTGCACCTTCGAGGCGGTTAGCGGCGAGCCCAGCATCATGGTGGCCGAGTTCGGAACAGAGGGCTTCAGCGTCAATGCGCAGAAGGCCAGTGAGCATGGCGGCACGGACCTGACTATTGCCGGGCACCCCGCCGTGGTCACCAAAGAGGACGACGTGGTCGTGTCGACCAGCAACAGCGCCGACACCCCGGGCATCCTCAAGGCGTACACAATCGGCGGCGAGGAAGAACAGATCGCCGAGAAGCTGCTGGCGGCGCTGGTACCCAAATTTGCCCACTGAGGGCGACGGGCCCGGCTGACCAAGCCGGGCCTTGGTATCGGACAACAGCTCAGGCCGCTGACGCGCACCGACGCGTCGGCGGCCTGAGGGCTGTATAGCCCGTGCAGGCGAACGCCGTGCATCCACACTGCGTCCAGCGACCGACGAGCAGACCGCGCGCGCAGTACCATCCAAGGATGAACGACCTCGTTGACACCACAGAGATGTACCTCCGTACGGTCTACGAACTCGAAGAAGAGGGCATCGTCCCGTTGCGGGCCCGCATCGCCGAGCGGCTGCGTCAGAGCGGACCGACGGTGAGCCAGACCGTGGCCCGGATGGAGCGCGACGGGTTGCTCACCGTCCAGGGCGATCGGCATCTTGAGCTGACGGTCAGCGGCCGCAACCGGGCCATCGCGGTGATGCGCAAGCACCGCCTCGCCGAGCTGTTGTTGCTCAACGTGATCGGAATGGACTGGGCCGACGTGCACGTCGAGGCCTGCCGGTGGGAACACGTGATGAGCGAGGACGTGGAGCGCCGGCTCGTACCGCTGCTGGATAACCCGGTCGAGTCGCCGCATGGCAACCCGATCCCCGGGCTCTCCGATATCGGCGGCAAGGCCGCGCCGGAGTTCACGCTGTCCCTTTCGACGCTCAGCGACGCCGCGACTGCCGGCGGCAATGTGGTCGTGTTGCGCCGCATCAGCGAGCAACTGCAGCCCGACACCGAACTGATGCGTCTGCTGGATCACGCGGGTGTCCAACCCGGCCACGCGATCGAGGTCGGCAAGGACGGCGACGGCGGCGTTCGGGTACGGCTCGCTGGCGATCCCGAGAACGAAGAGATCCACCTCGACGAGCTGGCCGCCGCGCATCTGTACGTCAGCCCGAACTGAGTCGAGTCCGGCTCGGCACGCCGGCCCACCCGTCAGGATCTGAATCGGTCGCGAGTCTGCGGCTCGTCTTGAGAAATATGCCCAGCGGGTGACATTCGCGTGTGGCAAGGTCGGCCTGAGGCAATTCGAAGGCAATCCGTCACAGCCCGGTTCACGGCTGCGCGACGGACGACCACGAGGGGGGTGGCCCGAGTAATGGTTGAGTCGGCTGAGCTAGAACGTGAGGGCCTAGAACGTGACGGCGACGCACTGCACAAGGGCAGCACAGCCTTCGCCGATCCCAGCGACTTCGTCCGCCTGCCCAGGCTGACCCGGCTCGCGCTCTCATCTGACGGCCGCCGGCTCGTAACCGCGGTCAGCACGCCAAGCCCCAATGGCAAGAAATACGCGAGTGCGCTGTGGGAGCTCGACCCGACCGGGGCCGCACCCGCACGCCGCCTCACCCGATCGGCCCCGGGCGAATCCGGGCCGGTATTCCTGCCGGACGGGGCGTTGCTGTTCAGCTCCCGGCGGCCGGACCCCGAAATCAACGATCCTGACGAGGACCACGTTGCGCTCTGGCTGCTGCCGGCCGGCGGCGGCGAAGCCAGACAGGTGGCCAGCAGGCCACAAGGCATTGGAGCCGTTGCGGCCGCCGACAACGGTGACGTCTTCTTCACCGCTCCGACAATGCGCGGATCGGCCAACGCCGAGGACGACGGAAAGCGCTATAAAGCGCGGAAAGACGCCGGAGTCAGCGCGATCCTGCACGAGTCGTATCCAGTGCGCTTCTGGGACCACGACCTCGGCCCCGCCCAGACCCGGGTCTTTTCCGCCGGATCGGTGCGCGCCGATTCTGTTTACCGACCACACGCGGAGACGGCCGAGGCAGCTGCGGAGGCCCGTGATCTCACCCCAGACCCGGCTGGACGCATCGAGGACCAGCTGACGGTTAATACCACCGGCAGCATGATCGCCTACGTCGAGAATCGCGTCGTCGCGCCAGCCGCCGAACGCACCGTCATCGTCGTGGCGGATGCCATTACCGGCAACGAGATCCAGCTCATCGCGGCCGAGGACGCCGAGTTCGGCGAACCCAGGTTCAGCCCCGATTCCGCCACCGTTATCTGCGTGCGCAGTCAGGTTTCCACGTATGACCACGCGCCGGTTTGCACCCTCTGGCAGGTGGACCTGACAACGGGCGAGGGCCACAATCCCGCGCCGACCTTCCCGCTGTGGCCAGCCAGCCCGGAGTTCTCGAGTGACGGGCTGAGCGTCTTCTTCGTCGCCGACGAACAGGGCCACGCGCCCGTATTCCGGCTGGATCTGACCGACGGCACGGTGACCAGACTGACCGCGCACGGTGCCCACACCGACCTGGTGGTCGCCCGCGACGGGTCTGCTCTGTACGCGCTGCGGTCCGGCTACCTCGAGCCGCCGACCCCGGTCCGGCTTGATCCAGGCGCCGCCGACCAGGACGGCGTAGTTCTGCCGAGCCCGGCCGACGTCGGTCCCCTTCCCGGCACCTTGACCGAGGTACGCACGCAGGCGAGCGACGGCACCCCGTTGCGGGGGTGGTTGGCGTTGCCGCATGACGCCTCGGCCGACTCTCCCGCTCCGCTGGCGCTGTGGATCCACGGCGGCCCGTTGAGTAGCTGGAACGCGTGGTCGTGGCGCTGGTGTCCCTGGCTGCTGGTTGCCCGCGGATACGCCGTGCTGCTGCCTGACCCTGGTCTCTCGACCGGGTACGGGCAGGAGTTCATCCAGCGCGGTTGGGGCGCATGGGGCGCCGATCCGTTCACTGACCTGATGAGCGTGACAGATGCCGTCTGCGCCCGCGACGACATCGACGAGACTCGTACCGCCGCCATGGGCGGTTCGTTCGGCGGCTACATGGCCAACTGGGTTGCGACACATACCGACCGGTTCAAAGCGATCGTGACCCATGCCAGCTTGTGGAATCTCGAAGCATTCAGCAAAACCACGGATGCACCGTGGTATTGGCTGAGCGAGTTCGGTAATCCACTGGAAGACCTGACGCGCTACCGCGAGAATTCGCCACATCTTTTTGTGCGCAACGTGAGAACGCCGATACTTGTCATTCACGGCGACAAGGATTATCGCGTTCCGATCGGCGAGGGCCTTCAGCTGTGGCACGACCTGGTCGAGCAATCGGTCGACGCGAAGTTCCTCTATTTCCCGGACGAGAATCACTGGGTGCTCACTCCCGGACACGCTCAAGTTTGGTATGAAACGGTGATTGCATTTCTTGATCACCACGTTTTGGGTAACTCGTGGAAGCGACCCGACTTACTTTAATTCGCAACTATCCACGAGTGCGATCTGCCCGTTCCATGCTGGATTCCGGCAGTCACGGCGATGCGGCCATAGTCCTCTGGGCACTGCAGGTGCGACTGGAAAATGGAGCAAACAATCGGCTGACGAACAATTGCACGCCCCTCTTTCGACAAAGCCCTTTACGAAGGGGACCCTTAGCCCGCAAAATAGACGACGGCAGCCGTCTTGGCCTTGTCCGCTCGACGCCCAGATGCCGTTGCCCGCGCGTCGGTTGCCACCCCCCGCGCCGACGCTACAGGCGTGGCCCGCCGCCGCCCCCCATGTGCGGCGGGTCACGCCACGCACGGGGATCAACTCCGTAGTCAATAAGCTGCTGAATCAATAGCGCAAATGCACATTTCGGGTCACTAGCAAGCGCGAACTCGACCGCAATTCGCGACAAGGCTCCATCTCCTCCACGCCACGCATACCAGGCGAGCAACGCGTAGGGCGCCACGTCCCAAGGCGGACTCGCCCGCCGGGCCAACTGACGGGTCAAGGCCCGCGCTGCACCGGTATCCGGTCCGGTCGCCCATGTAGTACAAGCATCGCGTACTCCGGCATCCTGCAGCAGCACCAGCAATGCGGCGGCATCCGCCCAGTCAAGCGGGCTCTCGCTATGCCGCTGGGCCAGTACAGCGTTCGACCACAATTGCGCTGCTTCTTCGTTCGATGGCCGACCTCCCGAGTGTTCCCACGTCTCGGCCAATTGCCGGCACCGTGCCGCCAGGTCGGCCCGGTCTGGCTCCGGCAACGGAGCGAGGCTCTGCACCAACGCATCCCGGTCCGCGACAACCGTCATTCCCGCTACGGTCGCCGCGGCCGCGACCGCGGAGACGGTCCCGTCATCCGTGATGTCATGGCCCTCGGGCGTACAGCACATCGGGTCGAGGCACAGATAGGACCACCACCGCTCGTCCGCCACGAGCAACGCGTCGGCGAGCACGACATTGTGCAGCCGTAGTGCGTCCGCCAATTCGAGGACCAGGTCGCTGTGCGGCAGCGAGGGCGTGCCGTCCTCGAACCAATAGGTCGGACCGCGGCTGTACACAACAACGACAACCGCACGAGCACCGGATCGGGCGAGATGCGCAGCGCACGTGTTCAAGCTGTCGAGATCCTCCATGGCGGCCGCGAGATCCAACCTTAGAGTCAAGCCCACCCTCTCGCGCGGGCCGTGCAGGGAGATAAATACCACGCTGTCTTTGGGATGAAATCCCACCAGATACGGAACGAGCTCAACCAGATCGGCCGGACTACATACGCGCAGCAAAGGGGCTGCCGCGGCTGGCTCGCTCATTGGAAGCGGCCCGTTCTGGTGCCAGCCGCGGCTCGATCCATGCAATCAACCGAGCCGCGCAGCCAGTGATGCGAATGTCGGGAATGGTTTCTTTCGCGAAATGTCATGCGCCAACCCTGCCGTGGCGCGAACACCGATTACGGGTGCGGCAAAGATATGTGGATAAAGAAATCGACTGTGGAAGACGCGACAAATGTGTCGTACGAGTCTGGCAGGCTGGGACGTTTGCTTCGCGCCAGTGTCCGGGCCCCGGTGCGGGCTGTCAGCGGGCCGTGCGATGCTCTGGACATGATCGAGCCCATGCCGGCGCACGGCGTCCGCGACCTCCGCCAGAAAGTGATCCGACACGTCGAGGAGCTCGCCAGCGAAGCGCTGGACAACGACGCGCTCGATCTCGGCATGGCGGCACGGATCGCCGACGCGCTGCTCTCGCTGATCAGCGCCAGCGCCGATTTCGACGACAGGGGCAAGGCGGCTGTGCGCGGAGCCGTCGACTACTTCGTACTCAACCGCGACGAGGAGCCAGATCTGGACGCCCGCGGCTTCGTTGACGACGCCCGGATCGTCAACGAGACATGCGATGTCGTTGGCCTACCCGAGCTCAAGGTGCGGATCAGCTGACCGGCTCCGGCGCCGTCGCGGCGCTACGCCGAATCGCGTCGATGATGGCGGCACTGCCCAGAGCGTCGTCAACCGCCAGGTGACGCGGCGAGGCACCGTCGAGCAGTACCTCATGAATATGGCCGATCACGCCGGCGAACTGGGGGTCGTCCCCGACCGCATGTTCGACCACGACGCTGTCATCGGTCCCACGCAATTCGATCGTGTCGACCGGCAGGCCCGCGAACGGCCGGCTCACGCGCAGTTCGCCCTCCGTACCAAGAATGCGGGTAGTCGTGTCGTACGCCTTACTGAAACTGCTGGAGAACAACAGCCGTCGATCCCTGGGAAAATCGACAATTCCCCACGTCTCCAGATCAACGCCGTCGTCGCTCAGCCTTGACGACGCGCGTACGCCGGTAGCCTCGTCGTCGAAGATCAAGCGGGCCAGGCGAATCGGATAACAACCGACATCGGCCAAGGCGCCGCCGGCCAAATCCGGATCGAGCCGAATATCGCCGGGTTGAATGGTGAAATGAAATGCCGATTGAATTTCCCGTACCTCACCAATGGCGCCCTTGGCAATAAGCTCGAGGAGACGGTCGGTCTGGCTGCGGAAAAGAAAAGCGATCGCCTCCCACAACGGCATTCCGCTCTTGTTGGCCGCCGCGAGCACATCGCGAGTCTCCGCCGCCGTGAAGCAGAGCGGTTTCTCGCATAGAACGGCCTTTCCTGCTTCCAGCGCGGCGATCGTCCATTTCGCGTGCATGGAATTGGGCAGCGGTACGTAGACCGCATCGACCTCGGGATCATCCAGCGCGCGCTCATAGCCGATGACAGCTCGCTCAACCCCGTTCTCGGCCGCGAAACGTTCGGTCCGAGCCTGGTCCCGGCCAGCCACCACGGTCGCGACGCCACGTCCGACCGCGGCCAGCGAAGGAAGAAACGTCCGGTGTGCGATACCTGCCGTACCCAGAATCGCCCACCGAACCGGGTCATGCGATAGCCCTGCCACGTCACGCCTCCGAACCAAATCGAGGACACCGTGCCATAACCCTAGTGTTCGCGGCGCACATCTGGCCCGACTCGTCCGGGTGCGGCTACCACGAGACCGCGGTTTGCGCCTTGTCAAGACGACACGCTGATTTGGGGATAGCGGCAGACCCTGTGGACAACCGTTTGGCGGAAGGTCGGAGGGCCGTCATTGTCGGGTCATGACTCTTCGATGGCGCATTCTTTTGAATGCGATGAGGGCGCTACGGGGTCCCCGCCGCGGCCAACTACCACGCCCACTCCGGCCCACTCCCAGTCCGTGGTGGGAGAGCCTGTCGTTGCCCCCGGGCACGGTGACGGTCCTGACGGCTCAGGCCGCCGAATACGACGCGGCGTTGGAGCGGTACGTCAGCGCCGTGCTCACCGATCTCGCCGAACGCGGGTGGCATCGAACACCGCCGCCGCGCGACCGGCGAGGGGTCGTCGTCCCGCTGGCACCTCCACCGCGTCTGCCGCCGGTTGCGTAGGTGGTGTTGATGCCTGCTCGACGTGTCTTGCGGCTGTACGAGGCGGCGGTGGGTAGCGACCTACGCCGCTACCCACCGCCGTGGTTGCTCGGTTCTCTATTCGCCGAGCGTTTTCAGCTCTTCCAGATGTCAGCTGCAGCCACTCGTGGACCCGCAACCCTCGCAGACGTAACAGGATCCGGCCGGCCGCATCTTCGTGCCGCAGGTCAGGCACAACGGCGCATCCGCCACCTTGCCCTGCTGCGCCTCCAACAGTTCCGCCGACGAATGGACATCAGCGTGCGAGGTCGACTCCGCGGCATTGGCGCTCTTGGCCTCAACCGGCGCCGACGCCGCAGCGCTGTCGTGGTCGAATTCGTCCACGCTCTCGCCGTAGGTGTTCGACACCTGCTCGGCGCGTTCGGTCGCGGTGAAGATGCCCAACTCGGCCCGACGCTCCGCCGAGAGGTGATCCAGGGCCAGGCGCCGGAAGATGTAGTCCATCACCGACTGCGCCATACGGATATCCGGATCATCGGTCATACCGGCCGGCTCGAACCGCATGTTCATGAACTTCTGAACGTAGGTCTCCAGCGGCACTCCGTACTGCAACGCAACCGACACGGCCACCGAGAAGGCGTCCATCACGCCGGCCAGAGTCGAACCTTGCTTTCCGAGCTTGAGAAAGACCTCGCCCAGCCCGTCGTCGGGATACGACGACGCCGTCATGTAACCCTCGGCGCCGGCGACCGAGAAGGACGTCGTCACCGACGGACGCTGCTTGGGAAGCCGGCGCCGGGTGGGCCGTGCTACCTCGACGATCTCCGGTTCCGCGCTGGCCTTCTTGGCCTTGCCATCCGAGAGCGGCTGGCCGACCTTGCAGTTGTCGCGATAAATCGCCAACGCCTTCAGACCCAGCTTCCAGCTCTGGAAGTAGATCTCCTCCACGTCCTCAACCGTTGCGGATTCGGGCATGTTGACGGTCTTGGAGATAGCGCCGGACAGGAACGGTTGGGTCGCCGCCATCATCCGTACGTGCCCCATCGGTGCAATCGCCCGCTCCCCCATGGCAGCGTCGAATACCTCGTAGTGCTCGGGCTTCAGGCCGGGTGCGTCCACGACGTGGCCGTGCTCGGAGATGTATTCGACGATTGCCTCGACCTGCTCTTCGAGGTATCCGAGTGTTCGCAAGGCTCGCGGAATGGTCTGGTTGACGATCTGCATCGAGCCGCCGCCGACGAGCTTCTTGAACTTCACCAACGAGAAGTCAGGCTCGATACCAGTGGTGTCGCAGTCCATCATGAAGCCGATGGTCCCGGTCGGGGCAAGCAGGCTGGCCTGAGCGTTGCGCCATCCGTTCAGCTCGCCGATCCGCAGTCCTTCGCTCCACTGCGCGGCGGCCGCGGCGAGGATTGCCTTGTCATCCGAGCCCACCGGACGCACCGTGTCGTTGGCGGCAGCGTGCTTACGCATCACCCGCTTGTGCGGCTCGGCATTTCGTGCGTATCCCTCGTACGGGCCGACCACGCCGGCGAGCTCAGCCGAGCGACGATAGGCCGCCGCCGTCATGAGCGACGTGATGGCCGCGGCGAGCGCCCGGCCGCCATCGGAGTCGTAGCCATGCGCGGTCGCCATCAGCAACGCACCAAGGTTGGCGTAGCCGATTCCCAACTGCCGGTAGGCCCGAGTGGTCTCGGTGATCTTCTCGGTCGGGAAGTCGGCGAAGCTGATCGAGATGTCCATCGCGGTGATGATCAGCTCGACGGCTTTAACGAAGCGGTCGGTGTCGAATGTGTTGTCGTCCTTGAGGAACTTCAGCAGATTCAGGGACGCGAGGTTGCACGACGAATTGTCGAGCGACATGTACTCGCTGCATGGATTGCTCGCGGTGATGCGGCCGGTCTCAGGGTTGGTGTGCCAGTCGTTGATCGTGTCGTCGTACTGAATGCCAGGATCGGCGCAATCCCAGGCTGCCTTGGCGATCTTGCCGAAAAGGTCCTTCGCGTTGACCGTGTCGACGATCTCGCCAGTCGTACGAGCCCGGAGCCCGAATTCGTCGTTGTTCTCGACGGCCTTCATGTATTCGTCGGACACCCGGACCGAATTGTTGGCGTTCTGGTACTGGACACTGACGATGTCCTTACCACCCAGGTCCATATCGAACCCGGCGTCGCGCAGCGCCCGGATCTTCTCCTCTTCCCGGGCCTTGGTCTCGACGAACTCGACGACGTCCGGGTGGTCGACGTCCAGCACGACCATCTTGGCCGCCCGCCGGGTCGCGCCGCCGGACTTGATCGTTCCGGCGCTCGCGTCGGCCCCCCGCATGAAGGAGACCGGACCGGACGCGGTGCCGCCCGAAGACAGCAGTTCCTTGCTGGAGCGGATACGAGAGAGGTTCAGGCCGGCACCCGAGCCGCCCTTGAAGATGAGGCCTTCCTCGCGGTACCAGTTCAGGATCGAGTCCATCGAGTCGTCGACAGACAGAATGAAACAAGCGGAAACCTGCTGCTTGGAGCTGGTGCCTACGTTGAACCAGACCGGCGAGTTGAAGCTGAAGTACTGGTGCAGCAGCATCCAGGTCAGTTCGTCGGCGAAAACCCCCGCGTCCTTCGCCGATGCGAAATAGCCGTTCTCCTCACCCGAGGTCCGATAGGCACCGACAACCCGGTCAATGAGTTGCCGCAGGCTCGACTCGCGAACCGGTGTGCCAACCGCGCCGCGGAAATACTTCGAGGTCACGATGTTCGTCGCGTTGATGCTCCAGAAATCTGGAAACTCGACGCCACGCTGTTCGAAGTTGATGGTCCCGTCGCGCCAGTTGGTCATGACCACGTCGCGCCGTTCCCAGGTCACCTCGTCGTAGGGGTGAACACCCTCGGTGGTGTAAACGCGGTCGATGTGCAAACCCCCGGCGGCCGCGCGCGCACCAGCTCGCGTCTTCGACGTTCCTGCCTTCTCCGCCATGCCGTGCCAGCCCTTCCAGCTTGTCGTACGTCCCGATACCGACTGTGGTGCTTGTGGTGCCTGGTGTTGCCCGGTTGCGTTCGTATTCGATGTGCTCTTTCAGATCGCCATGTCGTCGTTGACAGCAGCGGGGTTTCGTTGTGGTGGAACCTCAGGTCTGCGCCGGCTCGGTGGTGCCCGGCGCATCATCCTGCTCCTTGCGCAAGGCGTGAATCTCGGCCTCGAAATCGGCTAACGATTCGAAGGACCGGTAGACGCTCGCGAAACGCAAGTAAGCGACCTCGTCCAGCGCGCGCAATGGCCCGAGAATCGCCAGTCCAACCTCGTTGCTGGGAATCTCCGCGACCCCGGTGGCCCGGACCGCATCTTCAACCTGCTGGGCCAGCAACGCCAAGGCGTCCTCGTCCACCGGCCGTCCCTGGCAGGCGCGGCGCACCCCGGTCACCACCTTGGCCCGGCTGAACGGCTCCGTGACGCCACTTCGCTTGATGACCGCGAGGGTCGCCTCTTCGACGGTGGTGAACCGTCGCCCGCACTCCGGGCAGGACCGCCGCCGACGGATGACCTGTCCGTCCTCGACCTCGCGCGAGTCGACGACTCTGGAGTCAGCGAACTTGCAGTACGGGCATCGCATCGTGTTTCCCTGCCTTCCCGTACGCGGCCGATCCATGATCAACCGCATCCGCCAGTTACGCCGTCCCACAGGCCAGCCAGACCGCGCTCGGAGCCGATCCGTGGAATTCCTGTGGATCAGCTGCCGACAAGCTGTGGATGACCGAACCCAACCTGTGGACTACTCACATCATTGTAACCACTAGATGTGGTGGTAGACGGTAAGTGGTGAGGGCACAGGTACGCAAGTATCGATCCGGCGCGTCATGCCGCGTCGCGCTTTGCACACGCCGGGAAAGTGTCGTAGATCGCACGAAAGGTGAGGATCTGCGGATCGCAGGCAAAGGGAGTCGCCGATCAGGCCTCAAGGATGTGCTGCGGTCTGCGCTGACCCGACACCGCAGGGCGCTACTCGTTCGCCGTGGTGCGCTCATTACGCGATCGGTACACAGACAGCGGCATGCGGCTGCTTGGCCAGCGCGCTCTCGCCAGCGGTGAAGTACACCTCGCACGAGGCGCTCCCGCGTCGCGAACACCCGGCAGTCGTGATCTCCGAGCCGAAACGAGCCCAGGCCTCACCGAGCCGACAGTGGGAACCCCGGAAGGTCACCTGGAGTAGGGGCGCGACATGCGGTCTTCGGCCAGTCCGCCGATGCGGCGTCTTCGGTGGCCGTGACTGCGGCCCGTGAGCGCACTTCATCGGGAGGAGTTTGGATTGAATCGCCTTAGTAAGCCACGACGTGTGTCGCAGCAGCCACGTGTTCTGACGTCAGGCCGAGCGCCACCGCCCAGGGAAAAAGATCGACCAACCTCTCACTGATCTGTTCGTACGGCCCGCGGTGGCGCGAGCCAGCCATGCACTGACCGGTGATCTCGACGATTTTGCAGGCTCATCGATGCCCCGTCGAGATCAGACGATCAGTGCGGCACGTGCAGGTGCTGCCCGACCCGAACGGTCGAGGAGGGAAGGTGGTTGCTCTCGCGCAGTGCTGCGATGACGTCACGCGGATCGCTCTGCGGCGCAATTCGCTCGGCGATGGACCAGAGCGTGTCCCCTGGGTGCACGGTGACCGCGGTCGGAGCGGAGGCCGGAACAAGCGGCCGAGTGAGCGCGGCGCGGACCGCGATAACCGTGACGAATACCGCCGCCATGAGCGCGATCGCGCAAACGGCAGCGACAACGCGCCGACCCCGAACAGTCAACCGGACACCGGCCGCAGCGGGGACCGATGCCGGCGCGACGTACGGACGCGACGCCGGCCGGCCAGGGCGGATCCGCTCGAAGTCGGCGTCGGGCTGGATATCAACGTCGAGCACAACTGGCTCGGCTGGCTCGACCCGTAGCAATGTCGCATCGATCGCGGTATCGAACGCCCACACATCAATCGGTGACCGAGCCAGATCCGCTGACGCATCCGAGCCCGACCGGCGGCTCGGCGGCAACAGCAGCAGGGCCGGGGTTACCGCGACGGGCGTCTCCAACAGCGACGTCGGCATCCGGTCGCTGCGACTGCCTGCCCGGCTGTCCGGTTCGGTGAGCGGCGCGGCGACCCACAACGCCTCGGCCGAGCTCTGCGTCGGGGTCTCGAACTGGGGAGCAGCCGGCCGGGATCCGGCCGAGCCGCGGCCTGATACTGAGGCTTCGGCGGCCAACGCGTCAGCGTCAGCGTCAGCCTCGCTTAGGTCAGGCCGGGGCGCGAGTGACAGCACGGTCGCGGGCTGGCGCCGGTCGGGGCGGCCAACCCGGGGCGGGACGTCATAGGCAACGGACACGAGGACCTCCTAGGCCTGACACCTACTTCGAGGGCCTGCCGACGCCCGGCACACTCTCGAACGAGCATTCGATCGAACGCCCGTGCGATGTCTACCATCGGGTGCTGACAGAATTGCGACGACACGGCGTGTTCGTCGAACAGATGTTTGAAGTCCGGTCAATCCGTCGCTAGCGTGATCACCAGTTCGATCCGACTGTGATCGACGCAACCACGATCAGATCAGCCAGCAACCGGGAGGGCGGCGTGGCCGACCGTACAGGCAAGAACGCAGAGCGAGGCTCGCGAGCCGCGTCGGGT
This sequence comes from Mycobacteriales bacterium, assembly GCA_040414495.1. Taxonomy (GTDB): domain Bacteria; phylum Actinomycetota; class Actinomycetes; order Mycobacteriales; family QHCD01; genus DATAVB01. Next base: position 22,457 of record JBEDUI010000153.1, on the reverse strand, counting down.
ACTGGCACGCGACCCGCACGCAAGCCGGCGAGTTCCGCAAGTCCCAGAAGCACGGCGAAAACCAAGCAGGGTGCGTCTTCTGGCAGGCGCGCATCGGCGGCCAAAGGGCGCCAGGCCCTCGACGATGAGCAGCTGAACGCTGCCGAGTCGCAAGTCGAGGCGGCCGCCGCTGGTGGTGAGCAGGCCCAACGAGCTGCCCGGACCAGCAAGGATGCTGCGCCCGCCGATGAGCCATCGGCTGCCGATGCCAAGGATTCGGGTACGGCAACCGTGCGCAGCTTCCCCGATCAGGCCCCTGACGCTGATGGCCTCACGCCGCGGCAACGCCGAGTGCTCGAGGTCATTCGTGACTCGGTGGAGCGGCGCGGGTACCCGCCGAGCATTCGCGAAATCGGTGACTCGGTCGGGTTGACCTCCACGTCGAGCGTGGCCCACCAACTGGCTTCGCTGGAACGCAAGGGGTTCCTTCGCCGCGATCCAAACCGGCCGCGCGCGGTCGACGTTCGTCGTCCCGAAGAGCAGCGGTCGACCCGCGCGGCCCAGGCATCCCGCCCGGCCGCTGACGACCAACCCGCCGATGCCCCCACCCCGACCTATGTTCCGGTCGTCGGCCGGATTGCCGCCGGTGGACCGATCCTGGCCGAAGAGGCCATCGAGGACGTGTTCCCACTCCCTCGCGAGTTGGTGGGTCAGGGCACGCTGTTCCTGTTGCAGGTCGTCGGCGACTCCATGGTCGAGGCCGCTATCACCGATGGCGACTGGGTTGTTGTCCGGCAACAGCCGGTCGCCGACAACGGGGACATCGTGGCCGCCATGATCGAGGGCGAGGCGACGGTCAAGACATTCCGTCGGCGCGACGGGCACGTCTGGCTAATCCCGCACAACTCCGCATACGCGCCGATTCCCGGTGATGACGCCACAATCCTCGGTCGGGTTGTCGCGGTCCTGCGCAAGGTCTGACCTCGGCAAAGCTGAGGATCGCCTGCGGGTTAGGCGTTCGGTCGCGAGGTCGGTCTGACCTCGGCGCGCCGAGGACGACTGCGGGTTGGGCGTTCGGTCGCGGGGCAGACGATTTGTTGCGGGTCTGGAGATCTTCTCGACGGCGGGCCGCGGGCTCGGACTGGTGGTGGCGGGCCGCGGGCTCGGGCTGACGACAGCCGGTCTCGGACTCGGGTTGGCGACGGTAGATGCGCCAAGGCGGGGCGGCTGGCGCGCTCACTAGATCAGCCCACACGATGGCGCCGGTAGATCAGGCGGGGCGGCCGGCGCGCTCACTAGCTCAGCCGAGGCGGGGCGGCTGGTGCGCTAGGTCAGCCGGGGCGGTCGGCAGACCAGCCCACGCGCTGCGGATCAGCCGACGCGTGGGCGGCTGGCGCCGTCGGGAGAATTCAGGTCAGAGGGCACATCGTGCGCCCCCGACGGCGGCCGATTAAGCCGATCTGCGTTCAAGCGGCGTTTGACGCCGAAGTCTCCGATCTCGCTCAACGGTCCGTCGAAGATCAGGTGCAGCAGCCGCAGCAGCACAATCCCGAACGCCACGCCAGCCACCAGGTCCGACAGCCAGTGGTAGTCAAGCAGCGCCATGCCCAGGAATGCACAAGCCGGCGCCACGAACCGCATCACGTTCAACGTCTTGCGCAGCCACTCCACAACCCGGTACTCGACCGCCAGCCAGGCGATCAGACCCCACATCAGCAGCGAGTTGGGTACGTGGCCAGACGGGTACGACGACCCGCCGGTGTGCAGCGAGTCCACGGTCGGAGCGGTACGACCCACGCCGAGCTTGAACGCGTAGATCACCAGGGTCAGCAGACCCAGCGCGACCGCGAATCGCAGAATCGGCTGAAAAGTCCGCCGTACCACCGACAGCACGACGCAGAACCCACCCACGACGACCAAAATCGATACCCGCTGACCGAACATCGTCAGCGGGTAGACCACGTCCCGGGGATAGGGGATGTGCCAAAGATTCCAGCTGTAGATAACCGAGCTGGTACGAGCATCTAGCCGAGTCCACGGACCAAAATTCAGTACGTCAATCGTGATCCAGATGGCGACGGCGACCGCTGCCGCCACCAGACCCCAACCCACCGGCCGCGCCGCCGCATGATCAACCGGTCGAACCGGCTCACTCGTATGCGGCGGCGTATGCGACCGGCTACGAACCACTCGTCGGTGGGGTCACGCTCGTCGATTCGGTGGCGCGCTGCGTCTGCTTCACCGGCTGACCCTCAATGACAGCCTGCTGCTTCGGCGCGCTCTCCTGCGACGCGTTCTCCGTCGTCGCATCCGAGTCGTCGTCGTGCATGCCCTTCATTTCGGACTTGAAGATCCGCAACGAACGACCGACCGAGCGGGTCGCATCCGGCAGCTTCTTGTATCCGAAGAGAGCCAAGAACACCACGACAAGAATGATCAGGTGCCACGGCCTGAGCTCGTTAAACAGCATTCGATCGCTCCTGTTCGCTTTCCTCGGCTGGGCCTAACAGTACCTCCCCAAAGCCCGGAACGGCAGAAGCACGACGAAGCCGAGCCAGGAGATACATCGTTCGTTAACCCGACGCAACGGCGAATGACGCCAGGGCAACGGCCAACGGTTGATGCACGCGAGCCCGCAGATACGTCCCCTCAGCGGTGTGATCGCTGTCGAGAACCTCTCCGTCATCGTGCACTCGTGACACCAGGTCACCGCGGCTGTACGGAACGACGACCTGCACCTCGACCTGTGGTCGCGGCACCCGTTCATCCAGCACGTCGCGTAGTTGGTCGAGCCCGGCGCCGGTACGGGCCGAGACGTAGACCGCATCCGGACACGCGCGCCGCAGCCTGACCAGCACGTCCGGATCGGCCGCGTCGACCTTGTTGATCACCAGCACCTCGGGTACCGAGGCCGCGTCGATCTCGCCGAGCACCTCGTGCACCGCGTTGATCTGCGATACCGGGTCAGGATGTGAGCCGTCCACCACGTGCAGGACCAGATCGGCCTCGGCCACCTCCTCCAGCGTCGAGCGGAACGCCTCGACAAGCTGGTGCGGCAGATGGCGGACAAACCCGACCGTGTCGGTCAGCGTGAACTCGCGTCCGTCCCGGGTCTGCGCCCGGCGCACGGTCGGATCCAGGGTGGCGAACAGCGCGTTCTCCACCAGCACGCCGGCACCAGTGAGCCGGTTCAGCAGACTGGACTTCCCGGCGTTGGTGTAGCCGGCGATCGCCACGCTCGGCACCTCGTGGACGGTACGGGCGTGCCGCTTGGTGCTGCGTACCCCCGCCATTGCCGCGATCTCCCGGCGCAGCTTGGTCATCCGGGCGCGGATGCGGCGGCGGTCGGTCTCGATCTTGGTCTCACCAGGACCACGGGTGCCGATGCCGCCACCGCCGGCGACGCGACCGCCGGCCTGTCGGGACATCGACTCACCCCAACCACGCAGCCGCGGGATCAGGTACTGCAGCTGGGCCAGCTCGACCTGAGCCTTGCCCTCCTTGCTGCGGGCGTGCTGGGCAAAAATGTCCAGGATCAGCGCGGTCCGGTCGATGACCTTGACCTTGACCAGGTCTTCGAGCTGACGCAACTGGCCCGGGGTGAGCTCGCCGTCGCAGATCACGGTGTCGGCGCCGGTCGCGATGACGACCGAACGCAGTTCGCGCGCCTTTCCGGAACCGACGTAGGTCGCTGGATCCGGCTTGTCACGGCGCTGGATCAGGCCCTCGAGGACCTGCGAGCCGGCGGTCTCGGCGAGCGCGGCCAACTCAGCGAGCGAGTGCTCCGCCTCGTCCGAGGTGCCGTCAGTCCACACGCCGATGAGCACGACGCGCTCCAGGCGCAGCTGCCGGTATTCGACCTCACTGACATCGTGTAGCTCGGTCGCGAGGCCCGGGACCCGGCGCAGTGCGCGCCGGTCGTCGAGGTCGAGGCCCGCTCCGTCCGCGTCGTAGAAGCCAGTGGCTTCATCGAACTCCGGCGCGAAGCGGTCCGCGTGGTGGGGTGCCGGCGTGTGCGCCGCCGGTGTGGAGGGCGGCATCTGGGCCGCCGCGGTGTTGGTCGTATCAGTCATAGGTTCTTCGATGGTGGCACGCGCGGCGGCGGATAGCACGTCAGTTTGACGTGTCGGGCCGTCCAGGTCCCGCATCGTCGGTACGGCCCCGCCGGTCGGGGTGCATCGCGAAGAACACCGACCAGTGTTCGCCGTCAGGATCCGACGGCCGCGCGGCGAATTCGTCCAGCAGCGCGCCAATCCGGTCGGTGAACTCAGCCCAATGCTCCTTGTTCAGCCGTAAGCCCAGCCGGCTGGCGTCGCCGATCTCACCGCCGGCATCGGCCAGTTCCGCGAGGAACGCTTCCAGCATCACCTCGGAGGTACGGCGCCGGCCCGGGTCGTCCCGTCCGGAGAGCTGCCACGACTTACCGGTCGCGCGGTAGGGCACCTCGCGCGAACCGCGCGTCCCGCGCCGTACCGGTAATGCCATCAGAAATCCGGTGTCGACCAGTCGACGTACGTGGTGCAGTACGGACGCGGGATTACGCCCCAGCCGCTGGGCGATTTCCTTGTTGGTCAGCTCGTCATCCAGGCACAGCCGCAGGATTCGCAGCCGCAACGATGAGGCGAGCGCCTGCGCTTCGGCTTCGGTGGCTGGTCGGCGTTGCACTCGGTGCGCCGGCTCGGACTGCGCGTCCAAAACGGGTTCGACGTGTGGCTGCGCGGTCGGCTGGGCTGGGTCCGCCGTTGAATCGATCGGTTCCGGCGGCTCGGCAACTGGCCAGCGCCGCGAGGGCGCTGACTGCGCGGGCAGCTCGGCCGAGGTCACCCGGCCAGGGTAACCGGATTACTGATTGACTTTTCCCAATCAGTTGCCGATGCTGGCTGAGTGATTCAGGTCAAGGCCGATTCATTGCTCCGGCACCGCGACTTCTGCCGGCTGTGGGCCGGCGATGCGATCAGCCAGGTCGGCACGATGGTCACGATGCTGGCGATGCCGCTGCTGGCAGTGAAGACGCTGCACGCCACGCCGTTCCAGGTCGGCCTGTTGACCACCTTCGAGACGCTGGCGTTTCTGCTCATCGGTCTGCCAGCTGGCGCCTGGGTCGACCGGATGCGCCGTCGCTCGGTCATGATCGTCGGCGATCTCGGCCGGGCCGCGGCTCTGGGTTCGGTGCCGCTGGTGGCGGCGTTCGGCGGGCTGACCATCTGGCAGCTGTACGCCGTCGTCCTCATCACCGGCGTACTCACCGTCTTCTTCGACGTCTCGTACCAGAGCTACCTGCCTTTCCTGGTCGGCCGCCAGCACCTGGTGGAGGGCAACTCCAAGCTGCAGGGCACCCAGTCCGTGGCGCAGGTCGCCGGCCCGAGTCTGGGCGGCCTGCTGGTGCAGTTGCTTACCGCGCCGTACGCGGTCGCATTGGACGCGGCCAGTTATCTGTGGTCGGCCCTGTGGGTAGGCAGCATCCGAGCCCGCGAGCCGCAACCCGAGCGCCCAGCGCAGACCCATCTGCTGCACGAGGTACGCGAAGGGGTCGCCTTCGTGGTGCGGCATCGATTGCTGCGCGCCATCGCCGCCTGCACCAGTTCGTTCAACCTGTTCTTCACCGCCGCCCAATCGATGCTGATCGTGCTGCTGGCTCGCAACCTGCACCTGCCGGCCGGCGTCATCGGGCTGCTCCTGGCCGCCGGAGCGGTCGGTGGTCTCGCCGGTGCCCTCCTCGCCCGGCGGCTCGCCGACCGCTTCGGTCAGGGGCGGATCATCTGGCTGAGCTGCGCGATGACAACGCCATTCATGTTGATCGCGCCGTTCCTGCAGCGCGACGCGACGTTGGTGCTCTTCGTGGTGGCCGAGTTCGTGATGTACGGCGGAACTGTGGTCTACAACGTCACGCAGGTCAGCTTCCGGCAGGCGTTGTGTCCGGAGCGGTTGCTCGGCCGGATGAACGCCACGATGCGGTTCCTGGTCTGGGGCACCATGCCGCTCGGCGGTCTGCTCGGCGGTGCACTCGGTGACACCATCGGGATCCGGATGACAATCCTGGTCGGCGTGATCGGCGCCAGTCTGGCGTTCCTGCCGGTCTATTTCTCGCCGCTACGCACCATGCGGGAACTACCCACGGCCGAGCCGGAGCCGGCCGCCACCGCCGATTCGGCGCCGACGCCGAGCTGATCGAGGTCGACCTCACCGGTGGCGACCAGCCGGGCCGGGCCGGTCAACAACACCGTGTCAGCCCACCGCACCGACAGTTCGCCGCCCGGTACGCGTACCGACCAGGGCTCATCTCGACCCACTCCGGCTTCCTGTACGGCGGCCACGACCGCGGCGCAGATGCCGGTACCGCAGGACCGGGTTTCCCCGACGCCACGTTCGTGTACCCGCATGGTCAAGGCGCGCTCGCCCCGCCGCACGATGAACTCGACGTTCTGCCCGTCCGGCAACCCCGGCTCGACCACCGGCGGCGCCCCGAGATCCAACCCGGCCAGCTGCGCCTCGTCGGCCAGGTGCACCACGACGTGCGGGTTGCCCATCGATACCGCCAGCGCCGGCCGGCCGGCCACGGTCGGCACGGCGGCCAGCAGCGACGGCGCCCCCATGTCGACCGTAATGTCGCCGACGGCCGGTGCCCACACGGTCTTTGGCCCCGACCGGGTGCCGACCTGGAACTCCCCCGGCCCGGCCAGCCCGGCATCAACCAGATAGCGGGCGAAGACCCGTACCCCGTTGCCACACATCTCGGCGATCGAGCCGTCGGCATTGCGGTAGTCCATGAACCAACGGCCATCAACCCAGGCCACCCGGATCACCCCGTCGGCGCCCAGCCCGGCCCGACGGTCACACAGCGCCCGCACCAGATCGGCCGACAACTCCTCGTCGTAATCCGGCAGCAGCACGAAGTCGTTCTCCGTACCGTGGCCCTTCACAAACCGCATGGCCTGAGCCTAATGCGCAAGCCGGGCCAGGGCCGCCTCGACCGGGTTCGCGCCCTCGATCCAGTGCACCCGGGGATCACGGCGGAACCAGGACCGCTGCCGGCGCGCGAATCGCCGGGTCGCCTGGGCTGTGGCCAGCCGTGCCTCGTCCTCGGTGCACTCACCGTCCACATAGGACAGCAGCTGTTGGTAGCCCAGCGCCCGACTGGCCGTCCGCCCCGCCCGCAGACCGCGCGGGAGCAACGCCCGGACCTCGGCTACGAAACCGAGTTGCCACATCCGATCGACCCGCCGATCGATACGGGAATCCAACTCGGAATGGTCCAGTCCTATTTGGACAATGTCGGATCGGGTTTCGTACGAAGGAAGCGTCGCGGAAAACGGCCGGCCGGTAATTTCGATGACTTCCAACGCTCGTACCAGCCGACGCCCATTACTGGGCAGAATCGCCGCGGCGGCAGCAGGATCCACAGTGGATAGTCGGGCGTGCAGGGCCGGCGCGCCCAGTCGGGCCAATTCCGCTTCCAGACCGGCCCGGATTTCCGGTTCGGTGCCGGGGAATTCGATACGGTCAACCACCGCCCGCACATAAAGCCCGGATCCGCCGACCAGAATGGGATATCGGCCGCGGGCCAGAATGTCCTCGACCGCCGCGACCGCGTCCCGCTGGTATTCGGCGACGCTGGCTTCGCGGGTGACGTCCCAGATGTCGTAGACGTGGTGCGGCACCTCGGTTCGTTCGGCCGTATCCGGTTTGGCCGTACCGATATCCATGCCCCGGTAGAGCTGCATCGAGTCGGCGTTGACGATTTCGCCGGCGAGCTCATGGGCCAACCGCAGCGCCAGGTCGGACTTCCCGGCCGCGGTCGGCCCGACCACCGCCACCAGCCGTGGCGTCATCGCTGAGTCCCCCATTGCTGAGTCCACGTGGCCACGAAGTACCCGACGCCGTACGGGTCGTCGGCGTACAGCAACTCCCCCGCCAGCGAAGTCCCCGACGCGGCGCCGGCCGTCACCTGCCAGGCGACCCGTCCGGCGGCCAGCGCGCGTACCGCCATCGCGGCATCGAGGGCGAGCAGCCCGGCCGGGTCGGCCGACTCCACGGCCCGGCGGACCGCATCGTCGAACGGCACCGCGTCCGGATCGAACGCACCGGGCGAATCGGGCGTACGGCGGGCCGCGCCATCGCCCATCACCAACAGCGCGAGCCGGTCGGTCCGCCGCGCCAGCGACCGGCCGAGCTCCGCGCACTGCGCCGCGGCAAGATCGGCGGCCACCGCCTGACCGACCACCGGACCGGTTTCGCGACCGGCCAGCAGGTAGGCGCCGATGGTCAGCGACAGCGGCAGCGACTGGCCGACCCCGGACATGCCCGAGACATCCGAACCGAGCACGACCGGCTTGGCGTACCCGAAATCGGCCAGATCACCGACCGAACCGGCCGGGTACGCCTGCGTCGCCTCGCCCGGACCGAGCACGCACAGCACGTCCGGGTCGGTCGCCAGGAGTGTGGTTACAGCTTTGCCACAGGCCGATCGCAGTGCGTCAAGTTCACCAGCGGCACCGCTGGCCAACTCGGGTACGAGCAGCGGTGGGTGTGGGCAGAATGCCGCGGCGAGAAGCACATCTGTCAGGCTATCCACACGGCACGCGAGGCACCGCGACTGGACGGCACGGCGGATACCCGTACATGATCATCCGCAACCTGTGAGAATGCGGTCATCGCGTACCACAGGTCAATGGTCAGTTCTAGGAGGACGCGGCGATGAGCTCTGCAGCCGACCGGTCATCGGAGCCGGCGACCGCGTGGGGCCGGATCGACTCCGACGGCACGGTGTTCGTGCGGACTCGGGACGGCGAACGAGCGGTGGGCTCGTGGCAAGCGGGCGACGCCCAAGCCGGACTCGAGCACTTCGCACGGCGCTACGACGATCTCGTAACCGAGGTCGAGCTGTTGGAACAGCGGCTGTCATCGGGCGCCGCCGATCCGAAGTCCACCAGCCAGCACGCCCAGGAACTACGGAACGGTCTGCCGACCGCCAGCGTCGTGGGCGACCTGGACGGCCTGGACGAGCGGCTGGGCCGACTGTTACAGGCCGCGCAGGCGCACGAGGTCGAACGGGCCGCCGAACGGGCCGCGGCCCGGGAGCGGGCGGTGGCGGCCAAGGAAGCCCTGGTGCTGGAGGCCGAACAGCTAGCCACCCACGAGGGCAACTGGAAAGCCACCGGCGACCGGTTCAAAACCATCGTGGACGAATGGCGGACGATCCGGGGCGTCGACCGGCGTACCGATGAGGCGCTGTGGAAGCGGTTCCGGGCGGCGCGGGACGAGTTCAGCCACCGGCGCGGCGCGCATTTCGCCGCGTTGGACGACCAACGTGGCGCGGCCCGGTTGGAGAAGGAACGGCTGGTCACCGAGGCGGAGAAGCTCTCCGACTCGACCGACTGGGGTCCGACCGCGTCCCGGCTCAAGACGCTGATGCGCGAGTGGAAAGACGCCGGTCGGGCGCCGAAGGCCGCCGACGACGCCTTGTGGACCCGGTTCCGGGCCGCGCAGGACGCGTTCTTCGGCCGGCGGCAGGAGGCGCTACGAGCCCGCGACGATGAGCAGCTGGCGAATCAGCGGGCCAAGGAGGCGCTGATCAGCGAGCTGGAGGCGATCGACCCGGGTCGAGACCTGGCCGGCGCTCAGGCCGCGATGCGCTCGATCCAGGACCGCTTCGATGCGATCGGGCATGTCCCCCGGGAGGCGCTGCGGCCGCTGGATGAGCGGATGCGCGCGGCCGAGCAGCGGATTCGGGACGCTGGCGACACCCGCCGGAAACGTGCCGCGGCGGCGAGCAACCCGCTGCTGGACCAGATGCGGGACGCCGTCGCCAAGGCCGAATCCGCGCTCACGAAGGCCGAGGCGTCCGGCGACGCCCGGCGTATCCAGGAGGCGAACGAGGCGCTGGCGGCCCGACGCGAATGGCTGGCCGAGGCGGAACGCTCCGCCCAGCGTTAATCACTGAGGAATCCGCCGGCAGCTGCTTTTACGCGGCCGCCGGCGGATTTCGTGTATTCAGCCGGTGGGCACGCCGATCGAGGGCATGCCCAGCAGCACGCCCGGTGTCGTGGGGCGGCGCCCGGCTTCGGTCGCGTCGCCGGCCCGGGTCCGCCGGTGCGCCAACAGCGGACCGTCGGCCACCAAATGGTGCGGCGCGGCGTACGTAATTTCGGTTTCGACGATATCGCCGGCCCGCACATTCTCGTTGCCGACGAAATGCACCAGCCGGCCGTCCCGCGCCCGCCCGCTCATCCGGTGCGTCTGCTCGTCCTTGCGGCCTTCACCGGTGGCGACCAGCAATTCGGTACGGGAACCGAGCAGCTTTTTGTTCTCGGCCCAGGAGATTTCCTCGACGACCTCGACCAACCGCTCGTACCGTTCCTGTACGACCGCTTTCGGAATCTGATCGTCCATTGTGGCCGCTGGCGTACCGGGCCTCGGCGAATACTGGAACGTGAACGCACCGGAAAATCGGGCGGCCCGGACAACGTCCACTGTGGATTGGAAATCTTCCTCGGTTTCACCGGGAAATCCGACGATAATGTCGGTGGTAATAGCGGCATGGGGCATCGCGGCGCGGACCCGATCGATAATGCCGAGGTATTTCTCCCGCCGGTACGAGCGGCGCATCCGCCGCAGCACATCGTCCGATCCGGACTGCAGCGGCATGTGCAGTTGGTGGCAAACGTTCGGTGTTTCGGCCATCGCGGCGATCACGTCGTCGGTGAAATCGCGCGGGTGCGGGCTGGTGAACCGGACCCGCTCCAGGCCGTCGATCTCGCCGGTGGCCCGAAGCAACTTGCCGAACGCCTCCCGGTCGCCAAACGAACGGCCGTACGAATTGACGTTCTGGCCCAGCAACGTCACCTCGAGCACGCCCTGCTCGACCAGCGCCCGTACCTCGGCCAGGATGTCGCCGGGCCGGCGGTCGGTCTCCTTGCCCCGCAGCGACGGGACGATGCAGAACGTGCAGGTGTTGTCGCAGCCGACCGAGATCGACACCCAGCCGGCGTAGGCGGATTCGCGCCGGGCCGGCAGCGTCGAGGGAAATCGCTCCAGCGACTCCAGGATCTCGACCTGAGCCTCTTCGTTGTGCCGAGCCCGTTCGAGCAAAACCGGCAACGAGCCGATGTTGTGCGTCCCGAAGACGACGTCCACCCACGGCGCGCGCCGGGTGATCTCACCGCGGTCCTTCTGCGCCAGGCAACCGCCGACCGCGATCTGCATACCCGGGTTGGCCATCTTCACCGGGCGCAGATGCCCGAGGTTGCCGTAGAGCCGGTTGTCGGCGTTTTCCCGGACCGCGCAGGTGTTGAACACGACGACGTCCGGGGTGCCGTCCGTGGCCGGCCGGTACCCGGCCTCTTCCAACAGGCCGGATAGCCGCTCGGAGTCGTGCACGTTCATCTGGCACCCGTAGGTGCGCACCTCGTACGTTCGCTGGCTCGTGTCGGTCGGGCTCACGTCGGCTGTACTCCGGATTGGCTGTGAAAGGGAACAGTTACATAAGGATTAGGGCCGAGACTACGCCGCGCGACGCCGACGACATGACGGGCACAATCGGGAATCCTGCGCGCACGCCAAGTAGGCACCAAGTACTCTTTACGACCATGTCGGACCTGGGCGTTCCTAACGGTACTGCGCTGGTTGTGTTGGACGGGGTGAACAAGCATTTCGGGTCGGTACACGTGCTGCGTGACGTGTCGCTTCAGGTGACGCCCGGCGAAGTCGTGGTGATTGTCGGACCCTCCGGATCGGGCAAGTCAACGCTGGTCCGCTGCATCAACCGGCTGGAGACCATCGACTCGGGCACGATCACGTTCGACGGTCAGCCGCTGCCGGCCGAAGGACGGGCGCTGGCCCGGTTACGCAGCCAGGTCGGCATGGTGTTCCAGGGCTTCAACCTGTTCAGCCACCGCACGATCCTGGACAACGTCACGCTCGGCCCGATCAAGGTCGCGGGGCGGTCCAAGACGGCGGCCCGGGAACGGGCACGGCAACTGCTCGATCGCGTTGGCGTGGCCGACCAGGCCGAGAAGTTCCCCGGACAGCTCTCCGGTGGGCAACAACAACGCGTCGCGATCGCTCGGGCGCTGGCCATGGAGCCCAAGCTCATGCTCTTCGACGAGCCGACCTCAGCGCTCGACCCGGAGATGATCAACGAAGTGCTCGACGTCATGACCGAGCTGGCCCGCGACGGCATGACGATGATCGTTATCACCCACGAAATGGGATTTGCCCGGCGCGCCGCCGACCGGGTCGCCTTCATGGCCGACGGGCAATTGATCGAAGAGGCCACGCCCGAAGAGTTTTTCGCCCGACCGCAATCCGAACGCGCCCAGGACTTTCTTTCCAAAATCCTCAGCCACTGACCGTTCTCCGCCAGAAGGGACTGACCACTGATGTTCCGACGTATCGGCGCCGCAATGGCCGTCGCCGCACTCGCCCTGACCGGCGCCTGCGGCGGCGGAGACGACGATAAATCCTCCACCGCCAAAGCCACCGACACCAACTTCGCCGCCGGCACGACGATGGCGAAACTGCACGACGCGAAGAAGATCACGATCGGCACGAAATACGACCAGCCCGGGATTGCGTACAAGGACCCGGCCAGCGGTGACCTGCAGGGATTCGACATCGAAATCGCCAAGTACATCGGTGCGAAACTCGGCCTGGACGAGAACCAGATCGAATTCAAAGAGGTCATCTCGAAAAACCGCGAGGACTTCATCAAGAACGGCAGCGTCGACCTGGTGATCGGGTCGTACTCCATTACCGACGAGCGTAAAAAGGTCGTCGATTTCGCCGGGCCGTATTACGTCACCGGCCAACAGTTGCTGGTGGCCAAAGACGACGACTCGATCAAGGGTCCGGACGATCTGAAGGGCAAGAAGGTCTGCTCGGTCACCGGTTCGACCTCGATCGCCACCGTCGAAGAGAAATACGGCGCCAACCCGGTGCCATTCGGCACCTATACCGAATGCGTCAACCAGCTCACCAGCGGTTCGGTCGACGCGGTCACCACCGACGGCGCGATCCTGCTCGGGTACGCCGCCCGGCAGCCGGACAAGCTCAAGGTCGTCGGCGACGCGTTCAGCACTGAGAATTACGGCATCGGTCTCAAGCGCGGTGACACCAAATTCCGCGCCTGGCTCAACGACCAGATCGAGGGCTCGTTCAAAGACGGCTCCTGGAAGAAGGCGTTCGAAGGGACGCTCGGCAAGTCCGGTGTGGACACGCCTGAGCCGCCGAAGGTCGACCGGTACTGATCCACAGTGGACGTACTGCTCGACAACTTCGACACGATCCTGGACGGATTCCGGGAAACGATCGCGCTCACCGCTCTCTCGGCGGTGTGCGCGATCGTCCTCGGTGTGGTGCTGGCCGCGATGCGGGTCGGCCCGGCCGCACCGCTGCGGTGGGCCGGAGCGGCGTACGTCAACGTCTTCCGCAATACGCCGTTGTTGCTGCTGTTCGTGCTTTTCGTCTTCGGGTTGCCGACGGTCGGAATTCAGGCCTCGTTTTTTCTGCGGGCCGTCATCGCCCTGACGCTCTACACCGCGGCGTTCGTCTGCGAGGCGGTGCGTTCGGGCGTCAACACCGTGCAGCGCGGCCAGGCCGAGGCGGCCCGGGCGATCGGGATGACGTTCGGTCAGACACTGCGGTATGTCGTGCTGCCGCAGGCCATACGCACGGCGATCCCGCCGATCAGCAGCCTGATGATCGCGTTGGCGCGCAATACGTCGGTGGCTGAGGCGTTCGGCACCAAGGAGGCAACATACGTGCTGGACAGTCTCGGCCGGGATCACGCCAGCGCGCTGTATTGGATATTCGCCGGTATCGCGCTCGGCTATCTCGTGCTCTGTCTGCTGATCGCCGGCGGATTTCGGTTGCTGGAGCGGCAATTGCGGGTGGCGCGATGAGCGTTCTGTACGACGCGCCGGGACCCAAAACCCGGCGCCGTCATGCGATCTGGGCGGTGCTCGGCGGTCTCGTGGTCGCCGCGGTGCTCGGCCTCGTGGTGTGGAAGCTCGATCAGGAAGGGCAGTTCTCCGGGGCGTACTGGGCTCCATTCCGGAATTGGGGTGTATGGCAGAACACGCTGCTGCCCGGCCTGCGGTTTACCGTGCAGGCCGCGGCGCTGGCCATCGCGCTAGCGATCGTGTTCGGAATCCTGCTGTGCACGGCCCGGTTGTCCGATCACGCGCTGGTACGGATTCCCGGCGGCATTCTCATCGAGGTTTTCCGCGCCTGCCCGCTGCTGTTGGTGATCCTGTTCTTCTACCTGGCTTTCGGTAAAGAGCTCGGTACGCTCTGGCCGCTGGTACTCGGCCTCATGGTCTACAACGGCGCGGTATTGGCCGAGACGTTCCGGGCCGGAATCAACGCGGTGCCGCGGGGCGAGGTCGAGGCGGGATATTCGATCGGTCTGAGCAAATCCCACGTGACGCGATCAATTCTGCTGCCGCAGGCGATTCGCGCGATGCTGCCGGCCATTATTTCCCAATGCGTGGTGGCGTTGAAGGACACCTCGCTCGGATTCATCATTTCGTACGAGGAATTGGTCCGGCGCGGGAAAGGCATTTACGAGAGCTATTACAACATCATTCCGACCGCACTCGTCTTGGCCGCGATGTTCATCGTCATCAATTACACGCTGTCCCGGCTGGCGACCTATGTGGACGGCCGGCTGCGGCGGCGCGGACAGCGAACGGTCGAGCCGACCGACGTCGGTGACCGGCCGGTCGAGGCGGCCGCGGCCCAGGGCTAGGGCGGCTCAGGGCAGGCCGTAGATGCGGCGGGCGGTGCCACTGAAGACGGCTTCCCGCTCGGCCGCGGTCAAATTCGCGGTCAACGTCTCGGCCGCGCCGAGCACCTGCTCGTACGTCGCCGCCAGCGTGCACACCGGCCAGTCCGAGCCGAACATCACCCGGTCCGGGCCGAACGCCTCAAGCACGACCTCGGCGTACGGCCGTAAATCGTCCACGCTCCAGCCGGTCCAGTCGGCCTCGGTCACCATGCCGGAGAGCTTGCACACTACGTTGTCGCGGGTGGCCAGGGCCCGGATCCGGGTTTCCCACGGCTCCCGTTCCCCGGACGCGATCGGCGGCTTGGACAGGTGGTCGACGACGAAGGTCAGCTCGGGCACATCGACCACCGCCCGCAGCGCGGCTGGCAACTGCGGCGGCAGGGTCAGCAGGTCGTACACCAGACCCGCCTGCGCGACCTGACCCAGGCCGCGCAGCACATCCGGGCGGGCCAGCCAATCCGGGTCCGGCTCGCCCTGCACAAGATGCCGGATCCCTACCAGACCTGTGCCATCGGGCCGTTCCCGGAGCGCCGCCAGCTCCTCGCCCACCGCATCGTCGGTCAGGTCGACCCAGCCGACCACACCCGCCACCAGCTCGCTGGCGGCGGCGACCGCGAGCAGGTCAACGGTCTCGGCGACGCTAGCGATCGTCTGCACCACGACCGTCTGCCCGATCTGCTGGCCGGCCACCGCCGCGGCCAGGTCGGCCAGCCCAAAGTCGCGGCGGATCGGCCGCAGCGGCGGGTCGTCGAGCCAGCTCATGTCGTGTCGGTCCAACGTCCACAGGTGGTGGTGGGCGTCGATCCGCAGCGCGGGCGAGTCGGCACTCATGCCGTAGCCAGCGCCCGTACCGAATCAGCCGGCAGCAGCTCCAACTCGACCAACCGCTGCCACAACTGCGGCGGCACCGGATGCTCGAACATCGACACGTTCTCGGTGATCTCCTGGGCCGAACGGGCACCGGTGAGTACCGAAGCGACGGCCGGCTGACCGAACGGGAATTGCGTGGCCGCGGCCTTCAGCGGCACCCCGAACTCGCGGCACACCTCGTCCAGTCGCATTGCCCGGGACACGATGTCCGCCGGCGCGTGCTCGTAGTTGTAATGCGCGCCCGGCCGCGGATCGGCCAGCACGCCCGAGTTGTAGACGCCACCGATCACGATCGACGCACCGCGTGCGGTCGCGGCCGGCAGCAGCGCGGCCAGCCCGGCCTGATCGAGCAGCGTGTACCGGCCGGCGCACAAGACCGCGTCGACCTCGGTCTCCTGGATGATCCGGGTCAGCGGGGCGCAGAAGTTCATACCGGCCCCGATCGCGCCGACCACGCCCTCGGCCCGCAGCTGGTGCAGCGCCGGGTACGCCTCGTCAATCGCCTGGTCCAGATGGTCGTCCGGGTCGTGGATGTAGAGGATGTCGATCCGGTCCAGCCCGAGCCGTTCCAGGCTCTCCTCCACCGACCGCTTGACGCCCTCAGCGGTGAAGTCGAAGACCGGCTGCAACGCACCGCCGGCATCCGGCCGCAGCAGCCGGCCTACCTTGGTCGAGACCACCACCTGCTCCCGCGGTACGCCGGCCAACGCAGCGCCGAGCCGGCGTTCGGCGATGCCGTGGCCGTAGAACGGCGCGACGTCGATGTAGCGCAACCCGTGGTGGAGCGCCGCCTGGACGGTCTCGGTCGCGGCCTCATCGGTGACGTCGGTGTACAGGTTGCCCAGCGGCGCGGTGCCCAACGACAACGCGCTCACCTGGACCGCGCTGCGACCGAGCGGGCGCAGCGCGCCGACCCGCCGCTCCCCCGCGGTCAGCTCGCTCATGCCTGCGCCAGTTCCTGCCGCTGGGTTCCCAGGCCCTCGATTTCCAACTCCATGACGTCGCCGGCGCGCAGGTACGGCTTGTCCGGCAGACCCATCGCCACGCCGTGCGGCGTTCCGGTGTTCACCACGTCGCCCGGCTCGAGCACCATGAACTGGCTGACGTACCAGATGATGTGGTCGACCGCGAAGATCATGTTGCTGGTATTGCTCTTCTGCCGCTCCTGGCCGTTGACCGACAGGCGCAGGCCGAGCGACTGCGGGTCGGGCACCTCGTCGGCCGGCACCAGCCACGGTCCGAGCGGGTTGAACGTCTCGCACGACTTGCCCTTGACCCACTGCCCGCCGCGTTCGAGCTGGAACGCCCGCTCGGAGACGTCGTTGCTGATCGCGTAGCCGGCGACCATCGCGCGCGAGTCGGCCGGCGAGTCGAGGTATCGGGTACGGGTCCCGATCACGATCGCCAGCTCGACCTCCCAGTCGGTCTTGGAGCTGCCGCGCGGAATCAGGACCTGGTCGTTCGGCCCGATGACGGTGTCGCTGCCCTTGAAGAAGATGATCGGCTCGTCCGGGATCTTGGCGCCGGTCTCGGCCGCGTGGTCGCGGTAGTTCAGGCCGATGCAGATCACCTTGCCGGGCCGGGCGACCGGCGCGCCGATACGCAGCCCGGTCGCGTCGAGCACTGGCAGGCGGCCGGCGTCCAGGCCGACCCGGGCGCGCGCGATACCGCCGTCGGCGAGGAAGGCGCCATCGATCTCGCTGGTGATCGGCCGCAGGTCGTGAATCGTGCCGTCGTCCGCACGTACCGCCGGCCGCTCCTGGCCTGGCTCACCGAGCCTCATCAGTTGCACGAGATCTCCCTCAATCGGTCGTCGTCGGGCCGCGCATGTCGGCGTGGTTGCAGATTATCGGCCCAGGTGCGGCGGGCCACCCAGCGCTGGAAGGCATGTCCGAGACCGGCCGTGCGCACTCTGCGGTGATCGGCTTCTTATAGGTTTCGTACGCGATATTCCGGTACGGCACGGTGCGATCGTCCAATGTGGAGGGACTACGTGAGCGAGTTGAACGGGCTGAAGGCGTTGGTGACCGGTGGCGGATCCGGAATCGGTCTGGCGACCGCGAGTCTGCTGGCCGAGCGCGGCGCACAGGTCGCGATCCTGGACCTCGACCCGTCCGGCGCGCCCGCTCCGCTGACCGGATTCATCGCCGATGTCACCGACGACGCCTCCGTCCGGTCGGCCGTCAGCGCGGCAGTCGAGCACCTGGGCGGGCTGGACATCCTGGTCAACAACGCGGGCATCGGGGCAGCCGGAACGGCGGCCGACAACAACGACGACGAATGGCATCGGGTCTACGACGTGAACGTGGTCGGCATGGTCCGGGTGACCCGGGCGGCGCTGCCGGCACTGCGTGACTCCGACCGGGCCGCGATCGTGAACACCTGCTCGATCGCCGCGACCGCGGGTCTGCCGCAGCGGGCGCTGTACTCGGCCACCAAGGGCGCGGTGTTGGCGTTGACGATGGCGATGGCCGCCGACCATCTGCGCGAGGGCATCCGGGTCAACTGCGTGAACCCAGGTACGGCCGACACGCCCTGGGTCGGCCGACTGCTCGCCGCGGCCGACGACCCGGAAGCGGAGCGGGCCGCACTGCAGGCCCGCCAGCCGATGGGCCGGTTGGTCAGCGCTGAGGAGGTCGCGCACGCAATCGCGTACCTCGCCAGCCCGGCCGCCGCGTCCACAACCGGAGTCGCGCTACCGGTGGACGGCGGCATGCAGAACCTGCGCCTGCGTCCCGAGTGACCAACCGACTCTCCGGCCAATTACGGACGGCGGTAAGCGCGCGACCACACGGGCTCAATCGGCCGACGTCCGTGCCCGCCGGCTCAGTCGGCTGATCTGCGCCGCCTCGCCCGCTCGATTAGCGCGCGACCTCGGTGGCCCGCGACTCGCGCACGACCGTGACCCGGATCTGGCCTGGGTACGTCAGATCCGACTCGATCTGCTTGGCGACATCGCGAGCCAGCACGGCCGCGCCCAGGTCGTCGACCTCGTCGGGAGAGACCATCACGCGGACCTCACGCCCGGCCTGCATCGCGAACACCTTCTCCACGCCGGGCCGCGAGCTGGCGATCTCTTCGATGCGTTCCAGCCGCTGGATGTAGGACTCGAGGCTCTCCCGCCGGGCACCGGGCCGACCACCCGAGCAGGCGTCGGCCGCCTGGGTCAGCACGGCCTCGATCGTCTGCGGCTGTACCTCGTTGTGATGGGCCTCGATCGCGTGCGCGACATCCTCGACCTCGCCGTACTTACGAGCCAGATCAGCGCCGAGCAACGCGTGGCTGCCCGGGACCTCGTGGGTGAGCGCCTTGCCGATGTCGTGCAGGAAGGCACCGCGCTTAACCAGGGTCGGGTCGACGCCCAGCTCGGCGGCCATCAACTCGGCGATGTGGGCGCATTCGACCAGGTGGGCCAGCACGTTCTGCCCGTACGACGTCCGGTACCGCAGCCGGCCCATGATCGTCAGCAGCTCAGGGTGCAGCGGGGCGATGCCGACGTCGATCACCGCGTCCTCGGCCGCGCGCAGGCACAGCTGCTCGATCTCGACCTTGCTCTGCTCGTGGATCTCCTCGATGCGCTGCGGGTGGATCCGCCCGTCGAGTACGAGCTTGTCGAGGGTGAGCCGGCCGATCTCCCGTCGCACCGGGTCGAAACAGGACAACAGCACGGCTTCGGGGGTGTCGTCGATGATCACGTTGACGCCGGTGACCGATTCGAACGCCCGGATGTTGCGGCCTTCGCGACCGATGATGCGGCCCTTCATCTCGTCGCTGGGTAGGTGCATCACGCTGACCACGCTTTCGGCGGTCTGCTCGCTGGCGACCCGCTGAATGCTGTCGGCCACGATCTTGCGGGCTCGTTGGTCGGCCGTGGCGCGGGCCTGCGCCTCGGTGTCGCGAATGATGATCGCCGCATCCCGCTTGACCTCGGCCTCGACCGCGGCCAGCAGCTCGGTCCGGGCGTCGGCGGTCGCGAGCCCGGAAATGCGTTCCAGCTCCTGTCGGTGTTCGTTGGCCTTCGCGGTCAGCTCCCGCTCCCGCTCGCCCAGCGCACGCTCGCGTTCGCCGAGCTCGCGACCCCGGGTGTCCAGCCGCTCGCGGTCCTGATCGACCCGGCCCTCGCGTTCGGTGATGCGCTGTTCGCGACGCTCGATGTCGGCCTGCAGGCTGCGCAACGAGGCGGCCGCACGTTCGGCGTCCTGCTCGGCACTGCGCCGCGCCTGCAGGATGGTGTTCGACGCCTCCAGCTCGGCCCGCCGACGGGAGTTCTCGCTCTCGGCCTGCAGGGCCTGGCGGGTCTCCTCGACCTCTTTCTGAACGGCCCGACGGGTCGAGGTCGCCTCGGCTTCGGCGACACGCTTGGTCATCGCGGCCAACGTCTCGGCCTCGGCCCGGGTCGCGGCGGCCGCGTGAATTGCCTGCAGCCGCATGGCCTGAATCTCGATCATGGCCTCGTTGCGCGCCGACTCGACGTCGGCCGCCTCCCGGCCCCCGTCCGCATCCTGGATGTCGTCCGCATCCTGGGTGTCGTCGTCTTCGCCGGCCCGCTCGCCCGGCTCCAGCGCGTCCTCTTTGGTCGCGTTGGCTTCACCGTCAGCGGCCGCGGCACCTTCGGTTACCGCGGCCGGCTGTCCGGACCTATGACGCCGTAGCGCTGTGAATGACCACGCTGCCGCGCCAAGGATCAGGAGAACGATCAACGTGATGACCAGAACCGACATCCGACCCTCCTCCCAGCTCGTCCCGTGCGTTTCCGCACTCGGCAAGCACCAGGCATCGCCCGCGAGGAGAGGTCCCGCGCTCAGCGCCGCTGATCCGTAAAAGCCCCGAAAGGGCCCTACTACGGCCCCACAACACGCCGAACGCAGCTACGTTTCAGCCAGCAGCGGCGTGCATCTCTGCACGCCGCTGGTGCCAGAGGCGTAGCCGGCGTCGGGTAGCCGGATCAGATCACCTGCTCCTTGCAGGTGTCGTCGTCAAGTTCGTGACGGTCGTGCATCATCTATGTCGCGAGGCCGGATGAACAGCACCCGACGCAGGGTTTGACTCCTCGTGTCCGAGGCTAAGTGTCGCTCAGAGTTGGGTCAAGCGATGCCATTACGTGTCGTCCGGTGGCAGCAATTCGTCGCCAAACGATCCCTCTTCCGCTCCCACGGCGGCTAATTCCTCACGAATCACCCGATATGCCATGCCGGCTGAGTAGCCTTTCCGCGCCAACATCCCGAGCAGCCGCCGTTGCCGGGCCACTGGGTCAACCGAACCGAGGGCCGGGAGCCGACGGCGGACCAGACGTCGCGCCGTCGCCTCCTCATCATCCGCATCCAATGCGGACACGGCCTGGCTGGTCGTCTCCGCATCCACACCACGCTGCCGCAGCTCGGCGGCCAGCGCCCGCCGTGCCAATCCACGTCCCAAATGCCGGGAACTCACCCACGCTTGCGCGAACATCGCATCGTCGATCAGCCCAACCTCGCTGAACCGGCTGAGCACCCGGTCGGCGACGTCATCAGGCACCCCGCGCCGGGCCAGGGTGTCGGCCAGCTGGGCCCGAGTCCGCGGCGCCCCGGTGAGCTGACGCAGGCAGATCGAACGGGCCACCGATTCCGGGTCGCCCGGTGCATCCTCGGGATGCCCGCCCGGCTCACCAACCGGGCGGGACCGTCGGGACGATCGACGCGCCATTCTCAGAAGCCTCAGAAGTCGACCGGTACGACGCCTGCGGCCTCGTCGGCCTCGGCGTCGAGCTGGGCGCCGATGCCCATCTTTTCCTTGATCTTCTTCTCGATCTCGTCCGCCAGGTCGGGGTTGTCCCGCAGGAACGACCGGGCGTTCTCCTTGCCCTGACCGAGCTGATCGCCCTCGTACGTGTACCAGGCGCCCGACTTGCGAATGATCGAGTTCTCCACACCGACGTCGATGAGCGAACCCTCGCGGCTGATGCCGTGCCCGTACACGATGTCGAACTCGGCCTGCTTGAACGGCGGAGCCACCTTGTTCTTTACGACCTTGACCCGGGTCCGGTTGCCGACCGCGTCGCCGGCGTCCTTGAGGGTCTCGATCCGGCGCACGTCCAGCCGCACCGAGGCGTAGAACTTCAGCGCCCGACCACCGGTCGTCGTCTCCGGCGAACCGAACATGACGCCGATCTTTTCGCGCAGCTGGTTGATGAAGATCGCGGTGGTGCCGGAATTGTTCAGTGCACCGGTCATCTTGCGCAGCGCCTGGCTCATCAGCCGGGCCTGCAGACCGACATGGGAATCACCCATCTCGCCCTCGATCTCGGCGCGGGGCACCAGGGCCGCCACCGAGTCGATCACCACAATGTCCAAAGCACCGGAGCGGACCAGCATGTCGGCGATTTCCAGCGCCTGCTCACCGGTATCGGGCTGCGACACCAGCAGTGCGTCGGTGTCCACCCCCAGCGCCTTGGCGTACTCCGGATCGAGCGCGTGCTCAGCGTCGACGAACGCCGCGATGCCACCGGCCGCCTGCGCACTGGCGACGGCATGCAGCGCGACCGTCGTCTTACCCGAGGACTCCGGGCCGTAGATCTCCACGACACGTCCGCGCGGCAGACCACCAATGCCCAGTGCGGCGTCGAGGGCGATCGAGCCGGTCGGGATGACCCGGACCGGAGCCCGCGTCTCCTCGCCCAGCCGCATGACCGAGCCCTTGCCGAATTGCTTGTCTATTTGCGCCAGCGCGACATCGAGTGCCTTGTCGCGGTCAAATCCTGCCATCAGGTACACCTCGCTGTCGGCGATCGTGCTCCGAGTCCCGGAGCGACGGGTCGCGTTGGTTTGCTGTCACCCGGTGACGCTAG
>JBEDUI010000152.1:0-4725 GCA_040414495.1 Mycobacteriales bacterium | reverse complement strand
CGAACCGTGCAGAATGCCGGCCACCTGACCGATGATCACGACCGGCGCTCCGGCTTGGCTCAGGGATTCCAGCAACGGAAACGGGTCGAAACCGCGGGCATCGTCGGTGGCGATCGTGCCGACCTCGTCGTCGGCGTCGTCGTGGGTACGGCCGGTGTGGGCCCGGTCGCGGGTCAGTTCCTGGGTACGGCGTATCGCCGCGCGGAGCCGGCCTATGGCGTTGTCGGTCATTGAGGCATCCAACACGGGACACTGGGTGGCATGCGAACGAGCCCGCTATTTCACAGTGTCGACGCGGTGACAATTCCGGTCCCGGACCTGGATACCGGACTGGCGTTCTACCAGAATTCCCTGGGCCACCGCTTGTCATGGCGCAACGACGATATCGGGCAGGCCGGTTTGAGCCTCCCCGGCAGCGATACCGAGATTGTGCTGAGCACTCGGCAACGTTACGAACCGGACTGGCTGGTCGCCGACCTGGACGAGGCGATCGCGACGGTCCGAGCCGGCGGCGGCACTGTCCTGCACGGACCGTTCGACATTCCGGTCGGCCGCGGCGTCGTGGTGCAGGACCCGTTCGGAAATGCGCTGGTCCTGCTCGAATTGTCCCGCGGGCGATATGTCACAGCTGACAACGGTCGCGTGATCGGCGTATCCGATTGTCCTGATACGTAAGGCTGTCACGTTCTCCTCGTTCGGCAGGTCAGTGAAGTACCAGCCAATCAAGAGGAGTCACGCAATGAAGATCGCAGTAGCGGGGGCGACGGGACGAATTGGGCACCACCTGGTCGACGTACTGAATGAGGCCGGGCACGAAACGGTCGCGATATCCCGTTCGAACGGGGTCGACGTGATCACCGGACAGGGACTGGCCGAGTCGTTGAGTGGCGTCGAGGCCATCATCGACGCGGCTACCGGGCCGTCGCCGGAGGAACAGGCCGCGACCGAGTTCTTCACCACCGCGGCCGGAAACCTGCAAGAAGCCGGTGCCAAGGCCGGTGTACGTAGGCTCGTGGTGATCTCGATCATCGGGACCGACAAGTTCCCCGGCGGCTACGGTGCGGCCAAGCTGGCACATGAACGGACCGCGCAGGCTGGTCCGATCCCGGTGCATGTCGTACGGGCTTCGCAGTTCCACGAGTTCGTCGAGCAGCTCATGGGCTGGGGCCGGCAGGGCGATGTGGTCTACGTACCGAACATGCGTACCCAGGTGGTCGCGGCCCGCTCCGCCGCCGAGGTGATCGCGGATATCGCGACCGGGCCGGACTCCGCTTTCGGCGCCGAGCAGATCTCGGAGGTAGCCGGTCCGCGGCCGGAGAACCTGGTCGAACTGGCCACGTTGTACGCGGAGCGGAAGGGTGATCCGGCGAAGATCGAAGCGGCCAACGATCCGAACGACCCGGCCACCGCGGTTTACGAATCCGGCGCGTTGCTGCCCGGTCCGCAGGCCAAGCTCGTCGGCCCGACCTTCGCCGAATGGCTTGAGGCCCAGTCCTGAATCTGTGGAGCCACCGCGCCGGGTCGCTGCCGAACAATGGCCGACCCGGCGCGTTGTCCCACGTTTTACGCGGCGGCGCGCAGCCGACGGGCGATGTCGATGCCGTGCGTGGTCGCGGTCGAATGCGCGTCCTTCAACTGCACCTTGGCCAGCTCACGCATGCTTTCCATCGCCGGGTTGACCTCGGCCAGGGTCAGCTCGGCCTCGGCCGTGACGAGGTCCAGGCCCCAGTAGTCGCCGAGGATGCGCGTGAGGTACGGGGTCAAATGGTCCCAGCCTTCGCGCGGCGTGCCTTCGGCGTAACCGCCGCCGCGGGCCTCCACCAGTACACCCGGCCGCCCTTCCAGGAACGGCTTGCCGCCGGCGCGGGAGTCGGTGATGACCAGGTCGATCCAGTTCTTCACGTGCTGCGGGATGCCCCAGTTGTAGATCGGCACCGCGAACAGGTACGCGTCGGCCGACAGCAGTTCGTCGACCAGCCCTTCGCCCAGTTTCGCGGCGGCTCGCTCCTCCGCCGTGGGCACGTAGTCGGGCGGGCTCATCGTTGCCGCGACAGCTGCCGGCCAGACCAGCGGCAGCGGGTTTTGACCCAGATCGCGGCGCACGACCTCGGCGTCCGGGTGCTCACGTAGCCATTCGCGTTCCACGTTGTCGGCCAGGGCGCGGGATACCGACCCCTCGGTCCGCAGGCTGGCATCTAGTCGGAAGAAACGCATCGTTTGACTCCTGATGGTCGGGTGGTTGCCACCAATATAGGTGGCATCGCAGAACTGTTGTCAAGCAACACATCTGTGATGCCGCACATTCCGATCCGGGGCTTATGCTGGATCCATGGAGTCGACGAGCGCGAACGTGCAGCCCAGGGCTGACTTTGGACTGACGCTGAGCCTCGTTCTACGCAACTATTTGGCAGCCGCGGATGCCGCGCTCGATGGTCTTCCCGGCGGGCCCCGCGGGTACTTCGTCCTCACCAGCGCCGCCTACGAACAGCCGCCGACGCAGCTCAAGTTGGCCCGGCAGTTGGGCATCGACCGCAGTGTCCTGACCTACCTGCTCGATGATCTTGAGCGCGAAGGCTTGATCGAACGCAAGCCCGATCCGGCCGACCGCCGGGCCCGGCGGATCGTGGTCACTCCGGCCGGCGACGAGCGGTTGGCGAAGCTGCAGAGCGACCTTGAAAGTGCCGAGGCGCACGCGTTGCGGGGCCTGAGCGCGGACGAGCAGGAGACGTTCCGCGGCTTGCTGGGCCGGGCCTGTGCGACCAAAGAGGAGACCGACGAGGGTTCCTGCACGATCGTGGAGTCGGTCGCGGAACAGATCTGAAATAGGCGGTGTCCATCGCGGCCGACCCCGATCGTCATCGTGATGACCGGGCCGGAGCACCGGCCCACCGAGCATCACCCGGAGGCCCCGATGAGCATGCCGCGGATCGTGTCGCGGGAGGACTGGTTGGTCGCCCGCAAGCGGCTCCTGGTGCGGGAGAAGGAGGCGACGCGGGCCCGTGACGCGCTGAACGCCGACCGGCGCCGACTGCCGATGGTGCGAGTGGACACCGATTACGTCTTCGAAGGCCCGACCGGTTTGGTCGGCCTGCTCGAGCTGTTCGAGGACAGCCGTCAGCTTCTTATTTACCACGCCATGTTCGACCCGTCGTGGGAACAGCCGTGTCCGGGTTGCGCGGCCGGACTGGACGAAATGGCCTCGGCATTGCTTGCGCATTTGAAGACACGCGACACCAGCTACGTCACGGTTTCCCGCGCTCCGTACCCCAAACTGGCCGCGACCCAGGCCGCGCGTGGCTGGAAATTCCCCTGGTATTCCTCGTACGGCAGCTCTTTTAATTACGATTTCCAGGCCACGCTGGACGCCGCCGTCGCGCCGGTTATGTACAACTACCGTACACAGGAGGAATTGGCGCAGGCGCTACCGGATTGGAAAATCGAGGGCTCGACAGAAATGCCAGGCTTCAGCTGCTTCCTGCGCGTCGAGAATTCCATATTCCATACGTATTCCACGTACGGCCGTGGCACCGAGCCGCACGGATCGGCGTACTCGCTGCTGGATCTGACCGCGTTGGGCCGGCAGGAAGACTGGGAAGAACCGAAAGGGCGCGTGGAAAAGGCTGGTCCGCCCGACCCGAGCTTCTCCTGATTATGGAGGGACCAGTGCAATACGCCCTGCTGATCTGCACCGACCAGACAACCGACGAGCCGCCGGACGTACAGCCGCGGGTCCTGGCCTGGGTGGAGCGGATGATCAAGGACGGCGTGTTGGTGCAGGACCAGCGGTTGAGCTGGGCCAGCGACGCGACGACGGTACGGGTGCGCGATGACGAGGTGCTGCTCACCGACGGCCCGTTCGCCGACACCAAGGAGCAGATCGCGGGATTTGTGGTGATCGAATGCGCCGACCTGGATGAGGCGATCGCGGTGGCCGCGTCGAATCCGCTCGCTGGAATAGGCGCCGTCGAGGTACGGCCGTTCTGGGCGGAGGGATGACTGCAGAAGTGGCCGCGGCCGAGGCGTTTCGGCGCGATTGGGGCCGGGTCGTGGCGACCGTGATCCGGGTGACCGGCGATTGGGACCTGGCCGAGGAATGCGCGCAGGACGCATTCGCGCAGGCGTTGGCCACGTGGCCGCGCGACGGGGTGCCGCGTAATCCCGGCGGCTGGCTGACGACCGTTGCCCGTAACCGTGCGCTGGATCGGCTGCGCCGCAGCGTAACCGAAGCGAGCAAGCTCAGGGAGGTGGCGACGTTGGCGGTCGGCGACGAACCGGAATTCCTTGACAGCGCCGTCTCGGACGACCGGCTCCGGCTCATCTTCACCTGCTGTCATCCGGCGTTGCGCCTGGACGCCCGAGTCGCGTTGACGCTGCGCACGCTGGCCGGCCTGACAACGACGGAAATCGCGCGGGCATTTCTGGTGCCCGAAGCGACAATGGCCAAGCGCCTGGTCCGGGCCAAGCACAAAATTCGCAACGCGCGAATTCCGTACCGCGTGCCGCCCGACCACGTATTGCCCGAGCGCACGGCCGGTGTGTTGGCCGTGCTGTATCTCCTTTTCAACGAGGGGTACTCGGCCAGCGCCGGTGCCGATCTCGTGCGAAAAGGCCTGTGCGACGAGGCAATCCGGCTGGCCCGGATACTGGCCGAGCTGATGCCCGACGATCCCGAGGTGCTCGGATTGTGCGCGCTGTTGCTGCTGCACGATGCGCGGCGGCAGGCCC
>JBEDUI010000151.1:0-55050 GCA_040414495.1 Mycobacteriales bacterium | reverse complement strand
CCGAGGGCGAGCTGTACTTCCCCGGCTCGCCGATCCTCAGCGTCACCGGCACGTTCGCCGAGACGGTGTTGCTGGAAACCCTGGTGCTCTCGATCCTCAACCACGACAGTGCGGTCGCCTCGGCCGCGGCCCGGATGAGCGTGGCCGCCGCCGGCCGGCCGCTGGTGGAGATGGGGTCCCGACGTACCCACGAAGACGCCGCGGTCGCCGCGGCCCGGGCCGCGTACCTGGCCGGCTTCACCTCCACCTCGAACCTGGCCGCCGGCCACCGGTACGGCATTCCGACCGCCGGTACCGCCGCGCACGCGTTCACACTGCTGCACGACCGGGAGGCCGACGGCTTTAAGGCGCAGGTCGTCGCGCTGGGCGAAGGAACCACGTTGCTGGTCGACACGTACGACATCACCGCCGGTATCAAGGCCGCGGTCGAGGTCGCCGGTACGGGGCTGGGCGCGATCCGGATCGACTCCGGCGAGCTGGGTGTGATGGCCCACCAGGCCCGCGAGCTTCTGGATTCGTTGGGCGCCACGAAGACCCGGATCATCGTCACCAGTGACCTGGACGAGTTCGCCATCGCGGCGCTGGCCGCGGCCCCGGTCGATGTGTACGGCGTGGGTACGAAGCTGGTGGTCGGCTCGGGCGCGCCGACGGCCGGCATGGTCTACAAGCTGGTCGAGGTCGACGGCCGGCCGGTCGCGAAACGGTCGGAGCACAAAGCCTCGCGCGGCGGCAAGAAGGTCGCGATCCGCCGGCACCGGGCTACCGGCACCGCGACCGAGGAGTGGGTGTACCCACACGGCCGCACGCCCGACCTGCAGCCGGGCGACCGGCTGCTGCAGGTGCCGTTGATGCGCGGCGGCGTACGGGCTGAAGGCCTGCCGGCGCTGGCCGAGTCGCGGGCCCGCCTGCGCGAACGGATCGTGTCGATCCCGTGGGACGGGCTGAAGCTCTCGCACGGCGAACCGGTGATCCCCACCATCTTCGAGGAGTCGGACCATGACCGCTGATATTGGTAAGCGGGCGATCCTGGTAGTCGACGTACAGAACGACTTCTGCGAGGGCGGAGCGCTGGCCGTCCAGGGTGGGACCGACATCGCCCGCGCCATCACCATGTACCTGACGCACGCCGTAGCCGACCACGTGGTGGCGACCCGCGACTGGCATGTCGACCCCGGCGCGCACTTCTCCGCCGAGCCGGATTTCGTGAACAACTGGCCGCCACACTGCCTGGTCGGTACGCCCGGGTCGCAGCTGCACCCGGACCTGGCCACCGACCGGTTCGAGGCGATCTTCGATAAGGGCGAGTACGAAGCGGCGTACTCCGGCTTCGAGGGGCGGGCCGACGGAGTGGCGCTGGCGGACTGGCTACGGGAGCACGGGGTCGGCCAGGTCGAGATCGTCGGCCTCACGGCCGACTACTGCGTGCGGGCCACCGCGCTGGATGCGGTCCGGGCCGGCTTCGCCACCACGGTCCGGCTCGATCTGACCGCCGCGATCGCCGGCCACACCGCCGCGGCCACGGTCGAGGAGCTGCGCGCGGCTGGCGTGGAGCTCATCGGCACACCCTTGCTCAGGAACTAGGGTGTGTCTCTTGAATCTTGGCCGTCGCGAGCGGTGATCCGGGCGGCGGTCCGGCAAGGCGGAGGAGGAGCCGGTAGCCGAGCTACCGGCGACGACGACAACGCCGCCGGTCGTCGCCTGGGCGCCGCGTAGCAGGCCGAGGATTCAAGAGACACACCCTAACCAAGCTGCTGGAAGATCGCGGACCAGCGGGCCCGGTGATCCGACGTTCCCACCTCGTACACCGGGGTGAACCCGAGCCGCAGGTAGCTCCGAATAGCTGGCAAGCGGAAGTCCTGGGTCTCCAGCACCGCCCGCTCCCGGCCGATCTCGGCGAAGTGCTGCAGCAGCTCGACCAGCAACGCGGCGGCCAGGCCACGACGCGCATGCGCCGGATCGGTCCCGACCCAGTGCACGTACCCGGCGCCCGGAAAGCGTTCGGGTAGCCACCGGCTCGACGCGGTCGCGACCGGCCGACCCTGCCAGTCGGCGACGTAGGTCGCCACCACATCTTTGGCGCCGATGAGGTCGCGGCTTACCCGGGCGGCGTCCCACTTCTCCTCGAACGCGGCGGTCAACGTCTCGGCCAGGGCCGCGTCGTCGTCATGGGTGGCCAGCCGCAGCCGGTATCCCTCCGGCAATGAACGCTCGGGTACGTCGGCCAGGGTCGGGCGCAGCAGCTGTAGATCCAGCTTGGGTCTGGTCATTACGCGCTCGCCGCGATGTCGGCCGCCTCGGCCTCCTCGATCTCGTCGCGGGTCACGCCGAGTACGAAGAGGATCGCGTCGAGGTACGGCTGACGCAGTTGGGTGTCAGCGACCTGGGCCAGCGCCGGCTTGGCGTTGAACGCGATGCCCAGCCCGGCGGCGGCGAGCATGTCGATGTCGTTGGCGCCGTCGCCGACCGCGACCGTCTGGCTCAGCGGCACCCCGGCCTCGGCCGCGAAGCGGCGCAACGCCAACGCCTTGCCCGGCCGGTCGATGATGTCGCCGACGATCCGGCCGGTGAGCCGCCCGTCGCGCATCTCCAAGGTGTTGGCGGCGGCGAAGTCGAGCCCGAGTTCGTCGGCCAGCCCGTCGATCACCTGGGTGAAGCCGCCGCTGACGACACCGCAGCGGTATCCCATCCGCTTCAACGTACGGATCAACGTGCGGGCGCCGGAGGTCAGCTGCAACCCGGCCCGTATCTCGTCGCAGACCGCCGCATCCAGGCCCTCCAACAATGCGACCCGGGCCCGCAGCGACTCGGCGAAGTCGAGCTCGCCGGCCATTGCGTCGGCCGTGATCCGGGCAACCCGGTCCTCGCAGCCGGCCCGCGCCGCCAGCATCTCGATGACCTCGCCCTGCACCAGGGTCGAGTCGACGTCGAGCACCACGAGCCGCTTGGACCGCCGGTGCAATCCGGCCCGCTCGACCGCGATGTCGGTCGCGGTCTCCTTGGCCGCCGTGGCCAGCGCCATTCGCAGCGCGGCCGCGTCGGCCCCGCTGACCATCAGCTCCAGGCTGGTGACCGGGTAGTGCGAGAGCTTGCGGATCGTGTCGATGTTCCCGCCGACCTCGGCCAGCCGCCGGGACAGCTCACCGACCGCGCCGGCCCGCAACGGCCGGCCGATCACGATCACGTGATGCCGGTCAGACCGGCTGACCAGTGTCTCGTCCGCGTCGTCGCCGATCGCGACGTCGATCTCCATGCCCAGCACGGTGGCGGCATGCAACACCGATTTGCGTAGCGGCCCCGGGTCGCCCCGCAGACGCAACTGCACGCCGAGCACGAGCCGGCCGCGGATCACGACCTGCTCGACGTCAACCACCTCGACGTCGTACGCGGCCAAGGCCGAGAACAACGCCGACGTGACCCCCGGTCGGTCACGACCGGAGACGGTCAAAAGCACCGAATGTTGTTGCATGTCGCCTCGACCCTAGCTCGGGGGCGCCTCGGTACGGCATGCGCCTCGACGGTCAGGGAGTGCCGCTCAGCTGGGGTCGGGGTCGCCCGGACCCTGCCGGCCGCCTTGGCCCAGCAGGCCGTCGGTCGCGCCGGTACTGGCGACCGCCGCCCGATGTCGCCGGCCCGCGTGCGCCTCCGCCTCGAGTCGCTCCACCAGATGCGGATAGTGCAGCTCGAACGCCGGCCGCTCGGACCGAATCCGGGGCATCGAGGTGAAGTTGTGCCGCGGCGGCGGGCAGGACGTCGCCCACTCCAGCGAGTTGGCGTAGCCCCACGGGTCGTCCGCGGTGGCGACCTCACCGTAACGATAGGACCGGTAGACGTTGCAGAAGAACGGCAACGTCGAGGCGCCGAGAATGAACGACCCGATCGTGGAGATCGTGTTCAGCGTGGTCCAGTGGTCCGAGGCCAGGTAGTCCGCATATCGACGCGGCATGCCCTCGGCACCGAGCCAGTGCTGGACCAGGAACGTGGTGTGGAAACCGATGAACGTGGTCCAGAAATGCAGCTTGCCGAGCTTTTCGTCCATGAACCGGCCGGTGAACTTCGGGAACCAGAAGTACACGCCGGCGTAGGCGGCGAACACGATCGTGCCGAAGAGCACGTAGTGGAAGTGCGCCACCACGAAATACGAGTCCGACACCTGGAAGTCCAGCGGCGGCGCCGCCAGGATGATGCCGGTCAGGCCGCCGAACAGGAATGTGACCAGGAAGCCGAGTGAGAACAGCATTGGCGTTTCGAACGTCAACGCCCCACGCCACATGGTGCCGATCCAGTTGAAGAACTTGATCCCGGTCGGCACCGCGATCAGGAACGTCATGAACGAGAAGAACGGCAGCAGCACCGCGCCGGTCACGAACATGTGGTGCGCCCACACCGTCATCGACAGCGCGGCGATCGACAGGGTCGCGAAAACCAGGCCCTTGTAACCGAAGACCGGCTTGCGCGAAAAGACCGGGAAGATCTCCGAGACGATGCCGAAGAACGGCAGCGCGACGATATAGACCTCGGGATGCCCGAAGAACCAGAACAGGTGCTGGAAAAGCAGCGGGCCACCGTTGCTCGGATCGTAGATATGCGCGGCGAGATGTCGGTCGGCCATCAGGCCGAACAGCGCGGCGGTCAGGATCGGGAATGCGACCAGCGCCAGCACCGCGGTGACCAGGATGTTCCAGGTGAAGATCGGCATCCGGAACATCGTCATGCCCGGCGCGCGCAGCGTGATCACCGTGGTGACCATGTTGACGCTGCCCAGAATCGTGCCGAGGCCCGACAGGATCAGGCCCATGATCCACAGGTCACCGCCGACGGTCGGCGAGTTCGCGATGTCCGAGAGCGGCGTATAGGCGGTCCAGCCGAAGTCGGCGGCGCCGCCGGGCGTGACAAAACCCAGCATGGCGGTGATGCCGCCGAACAGATAAAGCCAGTACGAGAAGGCGTTGAGCCGGGGGAAGCTGACGTCCGGGGACCCGATCTGCAGTGGCAGCACGAGGTTCGCGAACGCGAACACCAGCGGTGTGGCGAAGAACAGCAACATGATCGTGCCGTGCATCGTGAACAGCTGGTTGTACTGCTCCTGCGACAGGTACTGCATACCCGGCCGGGCGAGCTCGGCGCGCATCATCAGCGCCATCAGGCCGCCGACGGCAAAGAACACGAAGGACGTGACCAAATACATTCGGCCGATGTCCTTGTGGTCAGTCGTACGAAGGTACGACCCCAACTTCGAGCCCTTGCGCACCTCGCGTGCCGGATAGGCCCGACCGACGATTGCGGAAGGCGCAATGGTCACGGACTGTCCTCCAAGTACATGCGGCAGAGCCATC
The DNA here is from genome assembly GCA_040414495.1 of Mycobacteriales bacterium. Taxonomy (GTDB): domain Bacteria; phylum Actinomycetota; class Actinomycetes; order Mycobacteriales; family QHCD01; genus DATAVB01. Next base: position 49,717 of record JBEDUI010000151.1, on the reverse strand, counting down.
GGTCAGGCTCATCGGGATCCGGCTGCCACCGCATCCTCGTCGAGATGTTAGTGCGTCACCCTGCGACCACGACTCCGGGGCGGCGCATGTCACGCTCGGTTGCCGATGCCGGACGCCGAATGGATTTCGGGCTGACTCACTCCCGGCTGGCGTCGAATATCGCCTGCACGGTCTCGATGGTGTCGGCGTCGGCGGCCGACTTGTCGAGCCGGTAGCCCTTGACCCGGGCGAACCGCAACGCCAACCCGCCCGGATATCGCGAGCTGCGCTGCACGCCGTCGAAGGCGATTTCGCAGACGAGTTCCGGGCGGACCGTCACGACCCAGTCGCCGCGATCGGTCGCCAACTCCAGCAGCCGCACCGTCTGCCAGGCCAGCATCGCGTCGGTCAGGCCCTTGAACGTCTTGCCCAGCATCACGAACCCACCGGCCGGATCCCGCGCGCCCAGGTGCAGGTTGGACAGCCGCCCGCGCCGTCGGCCGTGACCCCATTCGGCGGCCAGCACCACCAGGTCCAAGGTGTGCCGCGGCTTGACCTTGATCCACGCGCCACCGCGTCGCCCGGCGTCGTACGGAGCGAGCAGGGATTTGAGCACGACGCCCTCGTGCCCGCCGCCGACCGAGGCGTCGAAGAACGCCTGCGCGGCGGCCGGATCCTCGGCCACGGTCCTGTCGACCAACAACCCGGGCGCCATCTCACCGAGCGCATCGAACCGCTCCCCCTCGCCCCGGTCGAGCAAGTCCGTGCCGTCGATGTGCAGCGCGTCGAAGAAGACCGGAGTCAGCGGAATCTCGCCGCGTAGCCGCTGCGGATCGCCCCGGGCGCCGACCCGGCTGCTGGTGACCTGGAAGGGTTGCGGCCGCCCGTCTGGCCGCAACGCGATCGCCTCGCCGTCGATGACCAGCGAGTCGACCGGCAGCGCGCCGACCGCTTCGACCACCTCAGGTACCCGACTGGTGATGTCATCCAGGCTGCGAGTGAAGACCTGGATATCCGAGCCGGCCCGGTGCACCTGGATCCGGACACCGTCCAGCTTGCGTTCGACCGCCACCGGCAGGACCGAGCCGAACTTCTCGAACGCCACGTCGATGTCGTCGGCCGGCTGGGCCAGCATCGGGGTCAGCGGCCGCCCGACCTGCAGCCGGAACTCACCCAACCCGGCCTCGCCGTCGGTCAGGGCCGCGGCCGCCACCAGCCGCAGATCACCGCCCAACAGCAGCGCGCGGCGTACCGCCGCCAGCGGCACCCCGGCGGCCTTCGCCACCGCATCGGCCATCACACCGGCCAACGCGCCCTGCCGCAGCTCACCGACCAGCAACTGGCGCAGGAACCGCTGCTCGTCGGCCGTGGCCCGGCCGAAAAGCTCGACCAGCGCGGCCCGACGCAGTCCCTGCGACCCCTTGCCGGCAGTAGCCTTGATCTGGTCGAACACCTCATCGACATCGAGCACGGTCAGGCTCGGCTGCCCCGCTGGCGCCGGCAGATCCCGCAAGGTCGCCCAGCCCACTCCGATCTGTCGCTGCCGCAGCTCCCCGGACAGGTACGCCACGGCCGGGACCGTCTCCGTCGGCGCGAGCCGACGCAGGCAGTCCGCCAGCGCCTCAACCTTGGCCAGCCGGGAGGAGGTCGTCGCGACCTGGGTCCAGGTCTGCACGAGATCGGCGATCAGCATGGGTTCATCGTGCCCGACCGCTACGACATCGGGCCGGTTTTGCGGGGCCACACGTTCTGCCCCGATCGTTCGCATCCGTACGACATAATCCCGGTCGCCCCGTAATAACCCCGTCACCGCCGAAATGGAGCCAGTGACATGCCGCTGCGCAGGCTGCGTCCTTTGTTGCTCCTCGTCGCCGTCGCGATCGGGCTGACGGTCTTCGCGTTGGTGCGGCCGAGCAGTGGCGCGCCGGCCGGTACCCGCGCCGGCGAACTGGTCGCCGACGGGGCGTGGTGCTGGTTCCAGGACCCGCGGGCCGTGCACTACGTCGGAGCGCACGACCAGACCTACATCGGATACGTCACCTCCACCGGTGACGTCGACGTGGTGAGCGAAGAAACCGGCAGCGCGACGTTGCAACACACCACGTTGCACGCCGGCCTGCAGCGGGACGACCACGCCGCCCCGGGCCTGGAAGTGCTGCCGGGCGGGCAGATCGCGGTCTTCTACACCAAGCACACCGGCGCGGAAATGTATTACCGGATCTCGACCCGGCCCGAGGACATCACCTCCTTCGGGCCCGAACACACCGTCGGGGTGAATACGGCCGGCTCCGCCGGTTATACGTACGCCAACCCTATTTATCTGTCGGACGAAAAGCGCACGTACCTGTTTTTCCGGGCCGCCGACTCCAAGCCAGCGGTGACCTGGAGCGATGACAATCTCAAGACCTGGGCTCCGGCGCAGCAATTGCTGAGCGGGTCGGCCGTTCGTCCGTACGTGAAATACGCGACCAACGGCAAGGACAAGATATTCATCACGTTCGACGAGGGTCATCCCCGCGATGTGCCACACGATTCCGTGTACGCCCTGACCTACAGCAAGGGCCAACTGAGCACAATGGACGGTACGCCGGTGGGCACGATGGGCCAGCTGGGCGACTCGTCGGTGAATATCGCTTCCGTGCCGCCGCTTTACGACGGCAGCGGTCCGGACGGAAAAGCGTGGGTGCAGGACGCGGCGCTGGATCCGAACGGAAATCCGGTCGTGCTGTTCGCGACGTTCCCCACCGATTCGGACCACCATTACCACTACGCGCGGTGGGACGGAAAACAATGGCAGCGGACCGATTTCACCACGGCCGGCGGCAGCATCGACTCCGGCGGCCAGGAACCGGATTACTCCGGCGGAATGTCGCTCGATCCGAATGATGTGTCCACTGTGTACACGTCGCGGGAAATCAGCGGGCAATGGGAAATCGAACAATGGCAGACGTCTGATGGCGGCCAGACATTCGGCACGCCGGTGGCGATCACCGAGAATTCGACCCAGAAGAACGTACGCCCGATCGTGCCGTGGGGCCCGGCCGGTCCGGTGAAGGTGCTGTGGATGTCCGGCACGTACACCAACTGGAAGGGCGGCTACAAAACCCAGCTGCGCGAGCTGACGTCCGATCCGGCCCCGACCACGACCCGGATCAGCGCCCCGACCGCCGGCGTGGTCACCGGCACCGCGGCCACGATCAGCGGCCGGGTCGTGCAGGGCTACCAGGGCAAGCCGAAGTCCGGGGTGCACGTCGAGTTGTGGGGCCATTCGGCCGGCCGGCCCTATTCGTGGCAGGCCACCGCGACCACCGATTCGGCCGGCATGGTGCGCTTCCGCATCACCGCCGCGCGCAGCGCGCAATACGAGATCCGGGCCAGTGGCGGCCACGGATTCGGCGCCTCCGCCTCGCCCGCCGCCACGGTCAATACAGTGACGGCAACCGCGACCAAGGTCAGCGTCGACCATACGACCGTCCATCGTGGAAAGGCGGTCCACGTCGGCCTGCGCCTGGTGAATCCGGCCACCGGGCACGGGATCGCGGGCGCCCACGTCCAGCTGTGGCAGCGGGTCAGCGGCGGTACGTGGACCCGGCGCACCAGCGTCGCGGTCGACTCCGGCGGTCTGGCCCGCGTCACGACCCGGCCGACCCAGCGGGTCTCGTTCCAGGCCCGGTACCCGGGAAATTCCGGCTATGCCGCCAGTTCCAGCTCCCCGATCACGGTCGCGGTCCAGCGCTGATCACCGGGACAGCCGCCGTGGCCCGCGATTCGGGCGCGGTACGGGCCCAGCGGCGGGCCAGCGCGGCGCAGGTGATCAGCTGAATCTGGTGGAAGAGCATCAACGGCAGCACGATCAGCCCGACGTTGCCCCCGGCGAACAACACGGTCGCCATCGGCAGGCCGCTGGCCAGACTCTTCTTCGAACCGCAGAACACGATCGTGATCCGTTCCTCGCGGCTGAAACCGAGGCGCGCCGAGGAGAACGCCGTAATCGACAGCACCAGCGCCAACAACACGATGCAGACGCCGATCAGGAGGAACAGCCGGGCCACCGACAGCTGATGCCAGATGCCGGCCACCACACCCTCGCTGAAGGCCGTATAGACAACCAGCAGAATCGAGCCCTTGTCGACCAGGCCGAGCACCTTCTTGTGCCGGGTGACCCAGTCGGCGATCCAACGCCGCAGCACCTGACCGGCCAGGAACGGCGCGAGCAACTGCAACACGATGTCCAGCACCGAGCCGCCGGAGATGCCGGCCGAACCGGAACCGTGGATGAGCCCGGCCGCCAGCAACGGGGTCAGCACGATCCCGATCAGGTTGGAGAACGAGGCGCTGCAGATGGCCGCCGCGACATCGCCCTTGGCCACCGAGGTGAACGCGATCGAGGACTGCACGGTCGAGGGCAGCAGGCACAGGAACAGCACCCCGGTGTAGAGCTGCGGGGTCAACACGCCAGGCCGCAGCACCTGCAGGGCCAGCCCGAGCACCGGGAACAACACGAACGTCGCGGCCAGGACCAGCAGGTGCAGCCGCCAATTACGGGCGCCAGAGAGCGCCGCCTGCGGCGAGAGCCGCGCGCCGTACAGGAAGAACAGCAGGCCAACCGCGACCGTGGTGGCGTGGCTGGCGACCGTCGCGCCGGTCCCGCGGGCCGGTACCAAAGCCGCGATGCCGACGGTGGCGAGAATCGACAGGATGAACGGGTCGACCCGCAGCCGTTCGGCCAACCTGCCCATGCTCGCCCTTCGTCCCGTACGTACTGTCCGGCTCGATTCTCGCGTACCACCGGACATTCTGAACGAGAATGTGGGCACTAACAGTTATCACGATCCGTGATTACGATGCCCTCATGTACGACCCGGTGCAGCTGCGCAGCTTCCTGGCCGTGGCCCGGGCCCACAGCTTCACCCGGGCGGCGGCCCGACTGGGGCTGCAGCAGTCCACGATCAGCCAACACGTCGGGAAGTTGGAGCGCGCCTCGGGCCGGCAGCTGCTGATCCGCGACACGCACGGCGTCACGCTCACCGCCGACGGCGAGGCGATGGCCGGGTTCGCCGGCTCGATCCTGACCGAACACGAACGAGCCGAGAACTGGTTCGCCGGGTCGCCGCTGCGCGGCCGGCTGCGGTTCGGTGCGTCCGAGGACCTGGTGCTCACCCAGCTGCCCCAGGTGCTGCGCGATTTCCGCCGGCACCACCCGCTGGTCGACCTCGAGCTCACGGTCGAGCTCTCCAGCGAGCTGCTGCGCCGGCTGCGGGCCGGCTCGCTGGATCTGGTGTACGCCAAGCGAAATCCGGGTGAGACGCATGGCCAACTGGTCGGCCGGGACCGGCTGGTCTGGGTCGGCGCGCCCGGGCTGCGGGTCGAGCGGGCCGGGCCCGTACCGCTGGTCGTCTACCCGCCGCCGAGCCTGTCCCGGGCCCGCGCCCTGCACGCGCTGCGCGAGGCCGGCCGCCCGTGGCAGATCAACTGCACCAGCGGCAGCTTGGCCGGGTTGCGGGCGGCGGCCTTGGCCGAGCTGGGCGTAGTGGCGTTCACCCGCAGCCTCATCCCGCCGGACCTGCGCGAGCTGAAGGTCGGGCTGCCGGATCTGGGCTCGATCGAATTGGTTCTGCTGGGCGGCTCCCGGTCGGCCGAACCAGCGGTGGCCGCCCTGGCCAAGGCCATCCACGACACCGGCTGAGGACCAGGGCGTGCCTGGCAGACGCGCCCTAGCCAAACAGCGTCTGGCCCCAGTACCCGTTCTGACCGGTGACACCGGGCGGGCAGGCGAAGACCGCGCTGCCGGTGTGCGAGATGTACTCGTTGAGCTTGTCCATCGAGCCGAGCTTGCGCTGCAGCGTAATGAACTGGTCCGGGTTCTTCTGGTACGCGATGAAGAACAGGCCGGCATCCAACTGCCCCTGCGCGTCCATGCCGTCGGTGAACGAATAGCCGCGGCGCAAGATCCGTAGACCGTCGTTGTTCTCGTGGGCCGCCAACCGGATGTGCGCGTCGGCCGGAATGACCAGCTGACCGGTCTTGTCCTTGGCGTGGAAGTTGGGCGGGTCGAATTCCTGCTGCCCGGTCAACGGCGCGCCGGTGACCTTCTGCCGGCCGAACACAGCCTGTTGGTCGGCCAGGAAGTCGTGGTCCCACGACTCGATCTGCATCTTGATCCGCCGCGCTACCAGGTACGACCCACCGCGCAGCCAGGCCTGATCGGACTCCTCACCCACCCAGACGTACTTGTTCATCGTGCCGGCGTCTTCGCCGCGGACGTTGCGGGTGCCGTCCTTGAAGCCCATCAGGTTGCGCGGGGTGGCCTGGTCCGCGCTGGTCGAGGCGGTCTTGCCGAAGCCGAGCTGGGACCAGCGCATGCTGGCGGTGCCGAGCGCGAGCCGGTTGAGGTTACGCATCGCGTGGAACGCGACCTGCGGGTCGTTGGCGCAGGCCTGGATCGCGATGTCACCGCCGCAGCGGCCCGGGTCGAGTTCGTCGCCGGGCAGCGCCGGCAGATCCTTCAGCGCGGCCGGCTTCTTGCCGGCCAGCCCGAACCGCTTGTCGAACATGGACGGGCCGAAGCCGATCGTGATCGTGAGCCGGTTCGGCGGCAGGCCGGCCGCCTCCCCGGTGTCGGCCGGCGGCACCTGGTCGCTGGCCGAATCGCCGACCACCGGCTGCCCCGTGCTCATCGCGACCGCGGCCGTGGTCCAGGTCTTGAGCAGGTCGATCAGTTCGCCGCGGTCGGTAGTGGACAGGTCGAACGCGGCGAACGCCAGCTGGTCCTGGGTTTCGGTGGCGATTCCGGCCTGGTGCTTGCCGTGGAACGGGACGGTCCCAGCGCTGGGCGAGGGTCCCGCCGACTTGGCCGGTTCCTTGGCGTCCGAGCAGCCGGCCGCCGCCACGCCGATACCGGCGGCCCCGGCCAGGCCGAGCCCGCCAAGAAATCCCCTACGCGAGACCGACATCAGACAATCTCACCGGCGACTTTGCTCAACGACTCCGACAATGCGGTGACGATCGTAGTGAGCTGCCGCCGCTCGGACTGGGTGACCGTCGTGTAATTCACGTACCCATCGCCCTGCCGGTATTTCTCCAGCGCGCTCAGCACCGCGCCGAACTGCTTGTTGATCGTGGTGACCAGCTTCGGGTCCTTCTTCTGCAGAATCGGCTGCAGCACCTGGAACGCCTCGCGGGCACCGGCGACGTTGGCGTCGAAGTCCCACAGGTCGGTGTGGCTGTAGCGGTCCTCCTCGCCGGTGATCTTGCTCTTGGCGACCTCGTCGAGCAGGCCGACCGACCCGTTGGCGATCTGCGCCGGCTGGAATTTCACCGTTTTGGTCAGCCCCTGCAGTTTCGCGATATCGGTGCCGAGTTTGTCGGCCACCGGCCCCATTCCGGCCAGCGAATTGTCCTGCCACAGCGCCTTTTCGATGCGGTGGAACCCGGTCCACTGCGACGTGTTGGCCACGTCGTTCACCCGCGCGTCGATTTGCGGGTCGAGGTCGCCGAAGCTCTCCGCGACCGGCTCGATCATCTCGTAATAGGTACGCGCTGGGGCGTAGAGCGTCCTGGCCTTGGCTAGGTCGCCGGCCTTGACCGCCGCGACGAACGGCGCAACGCGCGAGACCAGCGTCTTGACCTGGTTGTTCACGTATTTCTGGTACGCCGCGACCGCGGTGCTCACCGATTCGTCGGTCGTCCCGGAGGCGTCGGCGGCCTTGCCGGTGACGGTGAACTTGGCCTGGTCGTTCTTGGCGTTCGGGCAGTTCACGATGTACTCGCCCGGCTTGAGCCGCAGCGTGAACCGACCGGACAGGCCCGGGGTCAGGTTCTCCTTTTCGGCCAGGATCAGACCGTTCTGCATCAGCTCGGCCTCGTTGACCCGGCCCGAGTTCTTGTTCTTGACCTCGAACGTCAACGCGCCGGCCTTGGCCGAGGCGGGGCTGGGCAGGCAGCTGTCATCGGTGACCTGGATCCGCACCGTGTCGGTGCCGGCCTTCGCCTTGGTCGACTCGGTCACACCGCAACCGGTCAGCAGTACGGCCCCGATGACGACCGGGGTGGCCACCTGCAGGCAGGATGCGATACGGGACATCGGGGCCTCTCTGATTTCTGGTTCTGTCTACGAAACGGGTTAATGCACGGAGGTCGGTTCACCGACCGCCTTGCTCGGCGCGGGCGTGCTCTTGCGGCGCGGCCAGGCCACGAACAGCAGCATCGGGACCAGGTACACCAGCCAGCCGATCAGCTCGATCACGGACGGGCGCGGCTGCACGCCGAGCACCCCGGTGAACAGCGACTCCAACGGCGTACCGGGGCGGACCAGCCAGCTCAGGTCCAGCGCCTCGCTGGTCCCGGTCGTGAGCCAGCCGGCCTCGAACGCGGTGTGGAACGCGGTCACCACCAGCCCGGCTGCCACCAACACCAGGACGATGCCGGTCACGGTGAAGAAACGGGTCAGGTTCAGCCGGATGCCGCCGCGGTAGATGCCGTACCCGATGCCGGCCGCGACCGCGATGCCGAGCGCGGCACCGGCCACGCCGTACCCGGTGCCCTGGCTGGTCTGGAATGTGGCCAGCAGGAATACGGCCGTCTCGAAGCCTTCGCGCAGTACGGCCAGGAAAGCCATTCCGACCAGCGCCATGCCCGAGCCCTTGGCCAGCGCGGCTTCGGCCGCACCCTCCAGGTCGCCCTTCATTTCGCGGGCGTGCCGGCGCATCCAGATGATCATGTAGCTGACCATCACCACGGCCAGCACACCGATCACGGTCTCCAGGCGCTCCTGCTGTTGCTGCTTGATCTCGCGGGAGACGACGTACAGCGCGATGCCGATGGCCAGGCAGATCGCCGCGGCACAGACCACCCCGATCCAGAGCGACCGGAGCAGGTCACGCCGATCGCGGCGGCGGAGAAAAGTCGCGATAATGCCAACAATCAATGCGGCTTCGAGGCCTTCACGCAAGCCGATGACGAAGGTTGGTAGCACGGGCTCTCCCGGTAGCGACGTTTAGGAGAGCCTAACCTATAAATCCGTGGCGTGAAGCCGTATATCTATGACGTAACCAACACGCCACCACCAACACACCCGCGCCTCATCGTGCACCAATTCGTACCGAGCGCTTATAGACAGGTAGTCTGCTGTTCCAGTGCACCCAGTGGGCCGGCTGGGAATCGACTGTGGACTCGTGGTAAACATGGCCGCCGTCGACGCTCTGGTGGCTCAACCCGTGTCGACCGAATGGCGGCGTGTTCCGCCGGTACCCAGCGACGACGTAGGCGAGGTCATGGTGAAGGTAGTCGTTCAAATTCCGTGCCTGAACGAGGAGGAGACGCTACCGCTGGTGCTGAGCACCATCCCCCGGCAGATCGACGGCGTCGACGAGGTCATCGTGCTGGTGATCAACGACGGTTCACACGACAAAACCGTCGAGGTCGCCAAGGCACACGGCGTGCGGCACTTCGTTCATCACACCGAGCGGATGGGCCTGGCGCGGTCCTTCCGGGACGGCGTCGAGCGGGCGCTCGAACTCGGCGCCGACATCATCGTCAACACCGACGGTGACAACCAGTATCCGCAGGACCGGATCGGCGATCTGTGCCAGCCGATCATCAAGCACCAGGCCGACATCGTCGTTGCCGACCGCCAGACCGAGAAGATCGCGCACTTCTCGCCATTCAAGAAAAAGCTGCAGGCATTTGGTAGCCGCGTAGTGAACGCCGCCGCCGGCACCGATGTCCCGGACGCCGCGAGCGGATTCCGGGCGTACTCCCGCGAGGCCGCGCTCCGGCTGAACACGATCACCAAGTTCAGCTACTGCATGGAGACGATCATCCAGGCCGGCAACAAGCAGCTGGCGGTCAAGAGCGTCCCGGTCGAGACCAATCCGAAGACGCGCGAATCGCGCCTGTTCAAGTCGAATTGGGAGCACGTCACCAAGTCCGGCTTCGCGATCACCCGCGCCTACATGATGTACAAACCGTACGTCTTCTTCGTGACGCTCTCGGCCGTACTTTTCGTACTCGGCCTGATTCCGTTCGTGCGGTACCTGTTTATCCTCGCCGACGGCAATCACGGCAGCCATGTCCAGTCGTTGATCCTCGGCGTCACGCTGCTGATCGCGGCGGCGTTGTCGCTGGTCCTGGGCGTCGTGGCCGACCTGATTCGGACCAATCGCATTCTGATCGAGGAGAGCCTCGAGCAGATCAAACGCAGCCGGTTCCGGGACCCGAGCCTGGAGCTGATGCAGGACACCACCGAGGACGTGCCGGAGTGGGACCTGGACGGCACGTCGAGAGTGAACCGGTAGTTATTTCGTACGTTTGAGTTCGCCCCTGACCCGCTGGGTCAGGGGCGATTTCTTTGGTGCCTTCTCTGACGCCTGCTTTGGTGGTTTCTCTGGCGCCTGCCCTGGTGCCTTCTCTGGCGCCTTTCTCTGGCGCCTTCTCTGGCGACTGCTTTGGTGCCTTCTTTGGTACTCGCCGGCGTTTTTGCAGCGAAACGAGGCACCCGCTATTTCAGGATCAATACGCGCTGGCGTGCCGTTCGGCGCCAATAGTATTGGCGACCTGTCGAGGGCAGTGCGCTGTTGTCACGCTCGCTGCAATTGGGGTCGGGCAAGCCGCCGGCGCCCCACCCTCACGTCATGCCCGCAGCAGGTAACGCCGGTCGACGCCGTCACCAACAACCCCCACGCCACGCTCGCGGCAATAGCGGTCGCCCAACCGCCGGCACCCCACCCTGAGGGCACGTTCGGTGCACCTAGCGTCGGCCGCCGTCGCACACAACCCTCACGGCACCCTCACGGCAATTAGGGTCGACCCAACCGCCACCGAACCACTCTCACGTCACGCTCGCGGCGCATAGGGTCGACGGCCGCCGTCACACACAACCCTCACGTCACGCTCGCGGCACATAAGGTCGGTTGTCACCGCCACGAACAGCCGTCACGCCACGCTCGCGGCAATAGCGGTCGCCCCAACCGCCAGCGCCCAACCCTCACGTCACGCTCGCGGCACTGAGGGCCGGGCAGGGCGTTCAGGCGCAGTTGCGGATTTCTACGGCGTGCCGACGCAATTCTAGGGTCGGCGAGCAGGCGGCCCCGCTGGGCAGCGAGCCGAGTGCGAGGAAGTGCGCCGAGCAGTAGGCGCGGGGGCCTTGGTGCACATGAGTGACGATCACCGCCGCCGACTCCTCGCAGCGCCAACAGCGCGTATCCACCAGTGCCGGTGCATGCTCGTCGAGCATCACTTGCTCCGCCTCCATGCGAGACGCAGGACTGCCCGATCGAGCCGCTCTCCCCGCGAGCGACTGCGACACGGCAGGTCCCTGCATCTCACGATCGGGTGCCAAGGTCGTGTACGTAGAGAAATCGGCTGGTGACTCTGTGACGTTACGGGTGCTCATGTTTACGACGGACACCACGCACTCGGTCAGCGCGCTCCATGGCCCGGGCCGGCGCCATTCCCCGACGCGCCATTCCCCGACGCGCCATTCCCCGATACGCCATTGCCCGACGCACCATGACCCGACGTACCGCTGGCCGATTCGCCGTCCACCAGCGTGAGGTCGTACTCCTCCCACCGGCCGTCGGGCAGATGCAATGGCGCGCTGACCGGCGGGTAGCTCGTGGCCACGACCGTGTACTCACCGGCTGGCAGGTCGGCGAATTCGTACGCGCCACCGCTATCGGTCCGGCCGGTAGCCAATTCGCGGCCATCCGGCCCGGTCAGGCGTACCACCACGTCGGCCAAACTCTGGCCGGCCGGACCAACCACCCGGCCACGAAGCCGGCTACCGGCGTTCAGCTCGATGTCGTGCCGCTGCGTCCCGGCCGCCGGAACGGTGACGACCGCGGCACCGGGCCGCAGCCCGGCGGCGCTCGCGACGACGGTGTAGCCACCGGGCACCAGGCCCGCGACCTCGTACCCACCATCGGCCGAGGTACGGGTCGAGGCCACGACCTCGCCCCGGGCATCGGTCACGGTGACAGTCACATCAGCCCGTGGACCGGCCCCGGCTATCCGCACCACGCCGGCCAGTCCGGCCACGCCGGCCAGCACGATCGGGTACTCGACCGGCTGGTCGCCAATGTCGATGGCGGCCGCCTGCGGTTGGTACGCCGCGGCCTGGACGATCAGCAGATAGTGGCCCGGCCCGGGTACCGCGATCTCGTACCGCCCGCTGTCGTCGGTGCGGGCCGGGGCGAGCTGGTGCCCGGCGTCGTCGACGACCGTCAGCCGGACGTCGGCGACCGGGCGATCGCCGGCCTGGGACACGATTCCCCGCAAACCGGCGGCGCTCGGCGTCGCTGGCGGGGCAACGATGCCACTATCCCCGCCCGGCTCGGAAACTACCGGTTCAGAAACCACCGACTCAGACATCACCGGTCCAGAAACAACGGGCTCGGACATCGCCGGCTCGGATAGCGCCGATTCCGTTACGACCGACCCCGACCTAGCACGCTCCACAGTGGACGGCCCGGTCACCGGTGCCGCCGCCGCGGTCGCGTCACCGGCCGGCAGCACCTTCACGCCGCGCTCGGCGCCCTCGACGTAGTGGTACTTGCCGCCGCGCAGCCACGAGCCGACGGCCGCGATCAGACACGCGGCGATGGCGAACCCAAACGCGACGCTGAGCCCGTGCTGGAACGGTGTCTCGATCAGGTGCGGGAAGAAGCTACGGCTGGTCAGGAACTGCACGTGCTCGGGCGAGAGCGAATTCGCCACCCCGTGCTGTTGCAGCAACGTCTGGATCGGGTTGTAACCCAGCAGCGCGGCGAACAACGTACTCACCGGCGGCAGCGCGGCGATCTGGTGCGCGGCCGAGGCCGGCACGCCCTGCGCGGTGAGCCCGGACTGCAGGTGCTGCGGCAGCGAGTTCGACAGGCCAAGGATGATCAACGAGAAGAACACGCCGATCGACAACACGGTGGCCGCGTTCTGGAACGTCGCGGTCATTCCGGCGCCCACACCGCGCTGCCCCGGCGGCAGGCTGTTCATGATTCCGGCCCGGTTGGGCGAGGCGAACAGGCCCATGCCGATGCCGTTGAGCAACAGGATCAGCGCGAACCAGATGTACGAGAAATTCACCGGCAGAATATTCAGCAGTACGAAACTGCCGGCGGCCAACACCATTCCCCCGGTGGCGAACGGCCGGGCACCGAACCGGTCGGACAACGAGCCGGAAATAGGCGCGGCCAGCAGGAATCCGGCCGTCAACGGCAGCATGTAAATACCGGCCCACAACGGTGTTTTCTCGAAGCTGTAGCCGTGCAACGGCAGCCAAATGCCCTGCAACCAAATGATCAGGATGAACTGCAATCCGCCGCGGCCGAGCGAGGAGAGCAAGCTGGCGATATTGCCGAAGGTGAAGGCCCGGATCCGGAAAAGGCTCAAATGGAACATCGGGTTTTCGACCCGGGTCTCGATGATCGCGAAAATGATCAGAACGACGATGCCGCCGATGATCTCGCCCAACACCTTCGGGCTGGTCCAGCCCATGTTGTGGCCGCCGTACGGCTGAATTCCGTACGTAATGCCGACCAGTACCGAAACCAACCCGACGGCGAAGGTGATATTGCCCCACCAGTCCAGCTTCGCCTTCTGCCGTACACCGGTGTCCTTCAGCTTCAGGTAAGCCCAGATCGTACCGAAGACTCCAAAGGGGACAGACACGAGAAAGACCAGCCGCCAGTTCAGCGGCGCTAACAGTCCACCCAGGACAAGTCCGATGAATGATCCGGAAATCGCTGCTACGGCGTTGATTCCCAATGCCAGACCGCGTTGGTCCTCGGGAAATGCGTCGGTGAGGATCGCGCTGGAATTCGCGAACAGGAACGCTCCCCCGACGCCCTGGAAAATCCGGATGATAATCAGCCAGAGCGCACCGTGGGCGCCGGTCATCCACGTTACGGACAGCAGAATCGAAAAGACCGTGAAGATCGCGAAGCCGAGGTTGTACATCCGGACCCGGCCGAACATGTCGCCGATCCGCCCGAGGCTCACCACCAGCACCGCGGTGACGACCAGGAAGCCCAGGATCAGCCACAGCAAGTAGCTGACGTTGCTCGGCTGCAGCGGGTCCAGCTTGATGCCTTTGAAGATGTCGGGCAGCGCGATGAGCATGATCGAAGAGTTGATGGTCGCCATCAGCACGCCCAACGTCGTGTTGGACAGCGCGATCCACTTGTAACGCGGATCGGCTACGGCTGACGACGCCCCGGCTGAGTCTGAAGGCACGGGCAACTCCTCGAACTGGAACTATTTGCTTGCCGACCCTAACAATCAGGACCGCGTACGTCTTCCCGGGAGCGAGAGATTCGGGCCGGCAGGCAGATCAGCGGTCGGGAAAGAACGAGTCCTGCGAGCTGACATCGAGGCGAGCGAACCGCTCAGAACGGAAGATCAGCGGGCGAAGAAGTGCCAACCCACCCAGATCCAGAACAACAGTGAGCAGGCGCGTCCCGTTCGCGTTGACATGACATGGCCGAGAAGCTCCTCAGCCGGGAGGACCTTGGATCGCTCCCGCCGGCCGAGCAGTAGCGCCGCGCCGATCGTCACGAGGAAGACGACGATCGCGATTGCCCTAGTCATCACCTACAGAATACGGCTGCGGCGGCGCGGTAACCGCGCGAACTGGTGATAGGAACTGTGCCATGGCGCAGCGCACGGGCCGGGCCGACGTGGCGATCGTCGGGGCCGGGCACAACGGGTTGGTGGCCGCGACCCTGCTGGCCCGGGCCGGGCTGCGGGTCGTGGTCCTGGAGCGGTCCGACGTCATCGGCGGAGCCTGCCGGACCGAGCATCCATTTGCCGCCGCGCCCGGCCTGTCCGCCTCCACCGGGGCGTACCTACTCGGGCTGATGCCGCCGGAGTTGCTGCGCCTGCTCGACCTCGACCTGCCGCTGGTGCGCCGCGACCCGCACTATTTCCTGCCGACCCTGGACGGTCGGCACCTGCTGCTGGGCAGCGACCGCGATGCGGCCCGGCGACTGTTCGCCGAGTTCTTCACCGAACGCGACGCGGCCGCCGACGAGGCACTGGCCACCGAGATCGCGGCCCTGCGCGACGACCTCGCCCCGGCCTGGCTGGCCGAACCGTTGCCGGTCGAGGAAACCGCCGACCGCTATGTCCGCCCCGGATTACGCCAGACGTTCATCGACCTCGTACGCGGCAGCGCCATCGACTACCTGTCCCGGTTCGACTTCGCCTCCGAGGCGGTGATCGCGATGTACGCGGTCACCGACGGCATGCCCGGGCTGACCGGCTCACCCTGGTCCCCCGGTTCAGGCCACAACCTGCTGGTGCACAACATGTGCCGGCTGCCCGGGGCCGACGGCACCTGGATGGTGGTGCGCGGCGGAATGGGTACGGTCACCGCGCAGCTGGCGGACCGGGCCACCGCGGCCGGCGCCGAAATCCGGCTGGACGCTCCGGTCGCCCGGATCGCGGTCGACCAAGGCAGCGCGGCCGGCGTACACCTATCCGACGGCAACACCGTGGCTGCCGGCGTTGTCCTTCTCTCGACCGATCCGTTCCGGCTGCCTGACCTGCTCGGCGATCAGTTGCCGGCTCCGATGCGGCAACGGATTCACGCGATGCGCGAGCGCTCCGGCGGCCAGACGATGAAGGTCAACCTGGCCCTGTCCGGGTTGCCGCGCTTCGCCGCGCTACCGGAGGACCGCGGCCAGCACGGCACCACCGTGCACCTGCTGCCAGCGGCGGAACCGGGCCAGCTCCTGGAGACGTTGCGCAACGGGTTCGCCGAGGCGGCCGCCGGCCGGCTTCCGGCCAGCCCGCCGATCGAGTGGTATCTGCATTCCCTGCTCGACCCGTCGCTACGGGACGAGCACGGTCGGCACTCCAGCGCGCTGTTCGTCCAGGGCGTTCCGCACGAGGTGGCCGGTACGTCGTGGCCGGCGGTGAAGCAGTCCTATGTAGACGATCTGTTGTCGGTGGTAGAGGCGTACGCGCCGGGCCTACGCGAGCAGATCGTGGATGTCGACGCGCTCACGCCGCCAGAGATCACGCAGCGGTTCGGCATCACCGGCGGCAACATCCACCACGTCGACAACGCGCTGTCGTTCACCGACCGGATGCCTTATTCAACCGGGGTGGATGGCCTCTACGCCGGCGCCGCCGGCTGTCACCCGGCCGGCTCGGTCATCGGAGCCGCTGGGCACAACGCGGCCCGCCGAATTCTCGCCGATCTGAACGGCGTGAGACCGACATAGCCCGATCGGGCATGTCGGACGTAACCCCCGTACGATCACCGCCGATGTCTGTCACGATGGCCCAGTGACGACACCGCCTCCGAGGGGAGCCCACGTGCCTGGCGATGCCGGTCGGATCGAGGTAGCAGGTCTCACAAAAGCATTCGGACCGGTACGCGCGGTCGACAACCTGAGCTTCGCCGTCGAGCCCGGTTCGGTCACCGGGTTCCTCGGCCCCAACGGCGCCGGCAAGACGACCACCCTGCGGATGCTGCTCGGACTGGTCACCCCGACGGCGGGCACCGCGACGATCGGCGGCCGACGCTATTCGCAGCTGCACAACCCGATGCACACCGTCGGCGCGGTGCTGGAGGCGGCGAGCTTCCACCCCGGCCGCTCCGGCCGTAACCACCTGCGGGTCTACTGCGCCGCGGCCGGGCTACCCAGCCGGCGGGCGGACGAGGTGCTGGACATGGTCGGGCTGGGCGATGCCGGCCGGCGCAAGGTGAAGGGCTATTCACTCGGTATGCGCCAGCGGCTCGGTCTGGCCGTGGCGATGCTCGGCGACCCGTCGGTCCTGATCCTGGACGAGCCGGCCAACGGCCTCGACCCGGACGGAATCCGATGGCTGCGCCAATTCACCAAGGCGCTGGCCGAGCGCGGGCGTACCGTCCTGGTCTCCAGCCACCTGCTGTCCGAAGTGGAGCACACCGTCGACCGCGTGGTCATCCTGGCCCGGGGCCGGCTGGTCCGGCAGGGCTCGATCGCCCAGCTGCAGGCCGAGGCCGGTACCTCCGTATTCGTGCGCACTCCGACCCCGGATGTGTTGGGCCAGGCGCTGGCCCGCGCCGGCGCGTACGCGCAACCGACCGAGCCCGGAGTCCTCCAGGTGTCCGGGATGGAGGCACCGGCCATCGGCCACCAGGCCTTTGTCGCCGGCGTCGAATTGCACGAGCTGCGTCCGCTGCAGACGGGGCTGGAGGCCATCTTCTTCCAGCTCACCAGTGAGGCGGGAAATCAGGCCGGGCCGCCTGGACCGCCGCCACAGCCGGGCATCGCCGCTTCCTACGGGCCGCAGGGAGGCCGCTGATGTTCCGGGCAATTCACGCCGAATTCCGTAAACTCTTCACCACGAAGACCGGTCTGTTCCTGACCCTTATTTCGGTCGTGCTCTCGGGCCTGCTGACCGTGCTGGTTTCGGTGAACACCAGCAAGACCGACTCCGCGTCGGACGCATTGCAGTCGATCATCACGATCGGTACGAACTTCGGTTATCTGCTGTCGGCGATTCTCGGCATCATCGGGATCACCGGCGAATACCGCCATCAGACGGTCACTCCGACCTTCCTGTCGGTCCCGATCCGGGCCAGCGTCGTCCTGGCCAAACTCTTCACCTATCTGGTCTGGGGCGCCGTACTCGGCGTACTGAACCTCATCGTCGGGTTGGCGCTGGGTGTGCCGTTGTTGTCGAACCGACTCATCGCCGACGTTTCGCTGTCGGCGCCGGGCGTGCACGACTCGATGTGGTCGGCCATCGTCATCACGGCGATCTTCGGGATTATCGGTGTGGGGCTCGGTGCCCTGCTGCGTAACCAGGTTGCGGCAATCGTCGGCCTGGTCCTCTATCTGTTCATCATCGAGAACATTCTCGGCGCCATCCACGCCGTGCAGTCGGTCTACAAGTACCTGCCCGGCGCGCTCGCCTCGGCGCTGACCGGGTCGGTCGGAACGCCGAACGATATTCACCTGCTCCATCGCACGCCGGCCGCACTGCTGCTGATCGCTTACGGGCTGGTCTTTGCCGCCGTCGGAGCCGCCATCACTGTCAGTCGGGATGTGACCTGAACGAAGATGATCCGCGTCCGTAACTCCGTACGAACCGTTCGCGGTCTGGCCATGATTGCCGCGGTGGCCAGTTGCGCGACACTACTTGCCGGCTGCGGTACCGACCGCTCGAAATTCGTCTCCCGCGCCAACTCGGCCTGCGTCAAATACCAGCACCGGCTGGACGGGAAACCGTTGCCCAAGACAACTCGCCAGGGCATCGACTACGCGCTGAACTACTACACCGACCTGGATCTGGCCGTGTCGGCGTTGCGCACACTGTCGCTGCCGGGCGCCGATGCGGCCGAGATCAAGAGCAAGTGGCTGAACCCGGCCCAGCAGTCGGTCGCCGGATTTATACGCAACCTGCAGATCATTCGGAAAGCCAGCGTCGATGGCGATTCGGGGACTGTGGACCGGCAACTCGAGGAGTTGCGCCACGTCGGCAGCCACGGGGTCGACGCGCACTATCTGCGGTCCCTTGGCGTCAACAGTTGCATCTCGCTGTTCGGTACGCCCACGTGATACGCCGCCGCCGGTCACAATCCGGATGGACGGTATTTCCCGGTGTGACCAAATTCTTAGGCACAACCCCCACACAGTCACCAGAGGATCGACGGACCGCGTAACCTGAACGATCGCAAGGTTCTCGATGGAACACGAAACGAGGCGACCCGCCGCCGTGTCGACGAACACGCAGCAACCGAGCAACTCCCCGCGGCCGGAGCCGGCCGCTGCATCCTCCGACCAGACGCCTGGTCAAACCACCGCTCCCGACCAATTCGGCCCCAATCAGTGGGTGGTCGAGGAGATGTACGAGAAATACCTCGCCGATCCCGGCAGCGTCGACCGTGCGTGGCATGACTTCTTCCGTGACTTCCGGGCCGAGGTGCCCCCGGGTGGGACCACGGCCAAGCCCAAGGTGCCGTTCTCGTCCAACGGCCTGGCCGCCTCCAGCGTCACCCGACCCTCGCCCCAGTCCCCCGCAACCCCAGCCACCAACGGCACCGGAGCCGCAGCAGTGAGCACCCCGCAGGCCGCCAGCACCAACCCCCCGGCCGCGCCCGCGCCCCGGACCGCCGAGCCGCAGCAGGCCGCGCCGAAGCCGGCCGCACCCAAGCCGCAGGCCAAGCCCGCCGCGAGCGCCGTCCCGACCGGTGCGGTCAGCCGGACCTTGCGCGGTGCCGCCGCCCGGGTCGTCAGCAACATGGATGCCTCGCTGTCGGTGCCGACCGCGACCAGCGTACGGGCCGTGCCGGCCAAGCTGCTCTCGGACAACCGCATCGTCATCAACAACCACCTGCGGCGCAGCCGCGGCGGCAAGGTCTCGTTCACGCACCTGATCGGCTACGCCTTGGTCAAGGCGCTGATGACCACGCCGGAGATGAACAACTCGTTCGCGGTCGTGGACGGCAAGCCGGCGTTGATCGAGCCCGAGCACATCAACCTGGGCCTGGCCATCGACCTGAAGAAGGACGATGGCAGCCGCTCCCTCGTCGTGGCGGCGATCAAGAACTGCGAGCGGATGGACTTCACCGCCTTCTGGAGCGCGTACGAAGACCTGATCCGTAAGGCCCGGACCAACAAGCTCACCGCCGACGACTTCGCCGGCGTGACGATCAGCCTCACCAACCCCGGCGGCATCGGCACCGTGCACTCGATGCCGCGGTTGATGTCGGGCATCGGCACGATCATCGGCGTCGGCGCGATGGAGTACCCGGCCGAATTCCAGGGCATGAGCGAGGAAATGCTCGCCCAGCAGGCGATCAGCAAGATCATCACGCTGACCTCGACCTACGACCACCGCGTCATCCAGGGCGCGCAGTCCGGCGAGTTCCTCAAGCGGATGCACGAGCTCATGCTGGGCGCGGACAACTTCTACGACGAGATCTTCCGCTCGCTGCGCATCCCGTACGAACCAGTCCGCTGGGTGCAGGACATCACCAACACCCACGAGGGCCATATCGGCAAGCCGGCCCGGGTCATCGAGCTGATCAACGCCTACCGCACCAACGGCCACCTGATGGCCGACACCAACCCGCTCGAGTCGAAGTTCCACAGCCACCCCGACCTGGACATCCTCAAGCACGGGCTGACGCTGTGGGACCTGGACCGTGAGTTCCCGGTCGGCGGTTTCGCCGGGGAACGGGTGATGAAGCTGCGCGACGTGCTCGGCACGCTGCGCGACTCGTACTGCCGCCGGGTCGGCGTGGAGTACATGCACATCACCGATCCCGAAGAGCGGGAGTGGATCCAGAAGCACATCGAGGTCAACCACGAGGAGGTCGACACCGAGGAGCAGAAGCACATCCTCGGTCGGCTCAACGTGGCCGAGGCGTTCGAGACGTTCCTGCAGACGAAGTACGTCGGCCAGACGCGGTTCTCCTTGGAGGGCGCCGAAACCTCGATCGCCATCCTGGACGCGGTCCTGACCCGATCCGCGCAGCTGGAAATGGACGAGGCCGTGATGGCGATGCCACACCGCGGCCGACTCAACGTGCTGGCCAACATCATCGGCAAGAGCTACGGCCAGATCTTCCGAGAGTTCGAAGGCAACATCGACCCGGCCAGCACGCACGGCTCGGGCGACGTGAAGTACCACCTGGGCGCGCGCGGCACGTTCTCCGGCCGGAACGGGGAGAAGATCCCGGTCTCGATCACCTCCAACCCGAGTCACCTGGAGGCGGTCGACCCGGTGCTGGAGGGCATCGTCCGGGCCAAGCAGGACCTGCTGGACAAGGGCGAGAGCGGCTTCACGGTGCTGCCGATCCTGGTGCACGGCGACGCCGCGTTCGCCGGTCAGGGTGTGGTCGCCGAGACGCTGAACCTCTCGCTGCTGCGTGGTTACCGCACCGGCGGCACCGTGCACCTGGTGATCAACAACCAGGTCGGGTTCACCACCAGCCCGGCCGCGGCCCGGTCCAGCCTCTACTCCACCGACGTGGCCCGGATGATCCAGGCGCCGATCTTCCACGTGAACGGCGACGACCCCGAGGCGTGCGTCCGGATCGCCAAGCTGGCCGTCGATTTCCGCCAGGCGTTCAAGAAGGACGTCGTCATCGACCTGGTCTGCTACCGCCGGCGCGGGCACAACGAGGGCGACGACCCGTCGGTGACCCAGCCGCAGATGTACGACATCATCGACGCCAAGCGGTCGGTGCGGAAGCTCTACACCGAAGCGTTGATCGGCCGCGGCGACATCACGATCGCCGATGCCGAGGAAGCGCTGCGCGATTACCACGACCAGTTGGAAAAGGTCTTCGTCGAGACCCGCGACGCGACCGGGGCGCCCAAGCCGGAACCGGTGATGGCCGAGACCCCGGCCGAAACGGTCCCGACCGCGGTGACCGACGAGGTCCTCAAGCGCATCGGCGATTCGTACGCCAGTCTGCCCGAGGGCTTCACTGTCCACCCGCGACTCAAGCGCATTCTGGACCGCCGCTCGGCAATGGCCAGCGAGGGCGGGATCGACTGGGGCTTCGGCGAATTGGTGGCGTTCGGATCCCTGCTGTTGGAGGGAATTCCGGTACGACTGTCCGGTCAGGACAGTCGCCGCGGGACGTTCGCCCAGCGGCACGCGGTGATCGTCGACCGCAAGACCGGTGTGGAATACACCCCGCTGAAGAATCTCGACCCGGAGCAGGCGCGGTTCTGGGCGTACGACTCGTTGCTGTCGGAATTCGCGGCGATGGGTTTCGAGTACGGGTACTCGGTCGCCAACCGCAAGGCGCTGGTCGTCTGGGAGGCGCAGTACGGCGACTTCGCCAACGGCGCCCAGTCGATCATGGACGAGTTCATCTCCTCGGGCGAGGCCAAGTGGGGCCAGCGGTCCCGGGTTGTGCTGCTGCTGCCGCACGGCTACGAGGGCGGCGGTCCGGACCACTCCACCGGCCGCATCGAGCGCTGCCTGCAGATGTGCGCCGAGGACAACATGACCATCGCCAACTGCACCACGCCGGCCAACTACTTCCACCTGTTGCGCCGGCAGGCGCTGGGTCATACCCACCGGCCGCTGGTCGTGTTCACGCCGAAGTCGCTGCTGCGGGCCAAGGCCGCGACCTCGCCGGTCGAGGCGTTCACCTCCGGTCAGTTCAACCCGGTGCTGGACGACCCGGGCTCGGTAGGTGTGCCGGTCAACCGGGACGAGGTCAGCCGGGTGCTGCTGTGCTCGGGCAAGATCTTCTACGACCTGATGAACGCCCGGGCGCAAAGCGGTGACACGCATACCGCGATCCTGCGGATGGAGCAGCTGTATCCGTTGCCGGGCGACTCGCTGCGGGCCGTGCTGGCCGGCTACCCGAACGTCACCGACTTCACCTGGGTCCAGGAGGAGCCGGCGAACCAGGGTGCGTGGCCGTTCATGGCGCTGAACCTGCCGGCCCAACTGCCCGGCGGCATCCCGCTGCGGTTGGCCTCGCGCCGGGCCGCGGCGAGCCCGGCCGCCGGTTCGGGCAAGGTGCACGAGGCCGAGCAGAAGGCGCTGCTCGCGCAGGTATTCGGCTGAGTCGACCGTGTATTTCACCGACCGCGGTATCGAGGAGCTGGCCGACCGGCGCGGCGAGGAGACCGTCTCGCTCGCCTGGCTGGCCGACCAGCTCCGCGCTTTTGTCGACGCCAACCCCGAGTTCGAGGTGCCGATGGAGCGGCTGGCCACCTGGCTGGCCCGCGACGATGAGGACGAGGACTGACCTGCTGTGCTCGACCGGATCACGGTCAACGAGAGACGGATCCGGGATCGTGGTGCGTGGTATTGGGATGTCCCGGCCGTGGCCGGGCTGCGCGAGCACGGGTTGGCGCTCGACCGTCCGGTCACGATCCTGCTGGGTGAGAACGGCTCCGGGAAATCGACCCTGATCGAGGCGGCCGCATTCGCCTGGTCCCGGCAGCTGGTGGCCCAGGTCCACCACTGGGGACCGGGTCCGTCCACTGAGGACGCCGACCTGCATTTCAGTCTCGAATTGCATGGGGAACGGCCGCCGCCGCAGGGCGGTTGTTTTCTGCGGGCCGAGGCGATGCACGCGCATTTCGACGCGATCGACGCCCAGGGCACCGAATTGCGGGCCTTCGACGACCGGCCGCTGGGCGCCCGTTCGCACGGCGAGGGATTTCTGGCCTTTCTGGAATCACGGCGCTTTGAACGCGGGCTCTATCTTCTGGACGAGCCCGAAGCCGCGCTGTCGTTCACATCCTGTTTGACCTTGATCGCGCTCTTGGCCGATGCCATCGCGACCGGATCACAGGTCGTACTGGCCACGCATTCGCCTGTGCTGGCGGCTTTTCCGGGTGCCCGACTGTTGCAATTGGACGATCGCGGGATCATCCCGGTGGAGTTCGACGAATTGCCGTTGATTCAGGACTGGCGCGATTTCCTGGATGCACCGCAACGGTGGACCCGGCATCTGATCGACTGACTGGACGGCTCACAAATGGCGCAGGCGCGGCCAGAACGAATCCGGCCGCGCCTGTCGATATCAGCTCTTGCTCACGCTGACCGAGAAGTGCGCCTGCTGCACCCAGTCCGGGCAGACGGCGCCGCTGGAGCATTTGGGCTTGATGGTGAACACCATGTTCGAATTGCCCGGCGTCACCGCCTGGTAGTGGTAGTCCGCGCCGGCCCCGCACAGCTGGCGCAGCACGCCAGTGGTCGGGTTCTTGGCGCAATTCGACTGCGAGGGCTGGATCGTGGTGCCGGTGCTGAAGTGGACCGTCAATTGCTGGCCGACGACCAGTCGGACCCGCCCCGGCGCACCTGGCAGGTCCACCACGACCGGCTTGCGGCTGCTGGTGGGAACGCTGCTGGGCTGCTGGGTCGGCGAAGATGTGTGGCTGGTGGGCTTGGCGGGCGATCCGGTGCCCGCTGTATGCGTACCGCAGGCGGCCAGGCCGCTGGCGGCAAGGGCGAATGCGGCAATGCTCAGCACATGACGTGCTCTCATGATCGACCTCCCGAAGCCGGTACGTGTGTGGGACGGCACCCCAGCGGTTCGGGTTCCCCAGATCGTGCCAACTTTTTCGGCCGACGTATCAGCCATATCCGTACGGCAGCGGTCGGTACGGCTCCGGCGGCCGTGGTCGGGACCGCGGGCGGTATAGCAGGCCGACCAACGCACCGAGGATGAACCCGAAGACATGCACCAGGTACGCGACCCCGCCACCGCCGCCCAACCCGGCGCCCTCGGCGTACACCGCCTGCAGAACGAACCAGAAGACCAGAACTATCCAGGCCGGGAGCCGTACCGGAATAAACAGCAGGAACGGTACGAGGCTGACAACCTTCGCCTTCGGCCACAGCACCAGGTACGCCCCGAGCACACCAGCGATCGCACCGGACGCACCGATGAGCGGCTGGGTCGAATTCGGCCCGGTGAGCGCGAACAGGTAGGTCGCGGCCATCCCGACCGCGAGGTAGAACAACAGATATCGCACCCGGCCGAATCGGTCCTCGACGTTGTTTCCGAAGACCATGAGGAACAGCATGTTGCCCAGCAGGTGCAGCCAACCGGCGTGCACGAACATGTTGGTCAACGCCGAGAGCGCCGGGATCTTGGTGTAGTCCGGGGTCACCCGCAGACACGCGTTCGGCGCGACCGGCTGGCCGGCGGTGAACGGCAACTGGTCGTTGTGCACCAGCTCGGTCGGTACGGCGCCCCAGCGTAGGAAGAATGCCTGCTCCGAGCACAGGTCCGCGGTCGTCGCGCTCGCGCCGGGCAGCCGGGCGACCGGGGAAATCAGGAAGACGACGACGTTGACCGCGATCAGGGTCCACGTCACCACCGGCGCGCGACGGGTCGGGTTGCGGTCATGGACCGGGATCACCACCTACTCAGCCTGCCCAATTCGCGGCCCGTTCGCACGCATCCACCGGATCGGTGATCGCACGCGTCGCCGCCAACCTCCCGGCGGCGTCCGTATAGACCGGGCTGCGCAGCACCTGGTGCACGGCCTTGGCCAGCCGATCGGGGGTCAACCGGCCGACCCGAACGCCGGCCCCGAGCCGGGCGACCCGACGGGCCAGGTCGCGCTGGTCACCACCGCCGGGGACGAGGACCAAAGGCCGGCCGGCGGCCAGGGTCCGGCTGACCATCCCGTGCCCGGCCCCGCTGACCACGACATCGGCCGCGGCCACCAGCGGCGCCAGCCGGCCCGGTCCGGCCACCGCCCACGGCGGCAGCGTGCCTTCGTACTCGGTGAGCTGCGGTGCGGCTAGGCGGATTTCGGCCAGTCCTTCCAGCGCCGCGGCCAGTACGCCGGTCCGGCCCGAGTGCGCGGTCGAGGCCACCAGCAGGACCAGCGGTCCATCACCGGGCGGCGGGGCCAGCTGGACCCGGGCCGGGTCCCACAGCAGCGGCCCGACGACGTCGGTACGGGCCGGCCAGTCCGGTCGGTCCGGTTCCAGCCCGGGCAGGGTGGCGACCAACCGGCCGGCCGGGTCCGGCGCCGCCGCGGGCAGGCCGAGGTCGCGGCGTACCGCGGCCCGCTGTCGCTCCCCCGCCTGTCGGGACCGCCCGTCCAGCCGCCGCAGTACGGCATCCCGGCCGCGCCCGAAGACGGTACGACCGGTCGCCAGCCCGCTGCCCGGTGGCGGTAGCGCGACCGATGGCAGGTGCAGGCAGTGCGGCACCAACTCGGCCCGGGGCAGGCCCAGCATTTCGGCCGCCAGGGCACCGGCGCCGGCCAGTACGTCAGCGACGACCAGGTCCGGCTGCAGCTGCTGCAGTGCCGTGGCGTAGGCCGGTGCCAACTCGCCGGCCCGCCCGTGCAGCCGGTAGCCAAGGTCGTGCGCCAACTCGGGCAGTTCCGGTGGACCTTTCGGCAACGGTTCGGCTGGGATCCCGTCGCCGGTCAATGCCGGAATCCACCGGGCCGCGGCCAGGACGGTCGTTTTATGGCCGCGGGTAAGGAGACACCGGGCCAGGGCGGCGGCCGGAAAGACATGCCCCGGATCCGTTCCGGTCACGATCACCACCCGCACCGCTCGATCCTCACACGAGCGCCAGGCTCAGGCCGTACGCGCCTGCGCTACCGGCTCGGGGACCAGCACCGAATCGCTCGCCCCCGCGACGGCCGCGGCCACCGCTGGGGCGACCCGCTCGTCGAATGGGCTGGGCACGATCCGGTCCGGTTGCAACTCGTCGGCCACCACGGCGGCCAACGCATCGGCCGCGGCCAGCTTCATCTTTTCGGTGATCTCCCGCGCGCCGGCGTCAAAAGCGCCGCGGAATATGCCCGGAAATGCCAGTACGTTGTTGATCTGATTCGGCTCGTCGCTGCGTCCGGTCGCCACGACGCTGGCGTATTTACGGGCAATTCGCGGATCGACTTCCGGACGCGGATTCGCCAACGCGAAAACAATGCAATCGGGCGCCATGCTGGCGATCGCGCTCTCGGCCACCGTTCCGGCTGAAACGCCGATGAATACGTCGGCGCCGCGCAACGCGTCCTCAATGGAACCGGTCAGCCCGGAGGCGTTCGTGATTTCCGCCAGCCGACTCTTGGTCGGGGTGAGACCGGTACGTCCACTGTGGATTATGCCGCGCGAATCGGCCACCGTAATATCGCCGACGCCGGCGGCGAGCAGAATGTTGGCGCAGGCAACTCCGGCCGCTCCGGCCCCGGAAATCACCACCCGCACATCACTCAAAGAACGATCGGTCAGCCGCACCGCATTACGCAGCGCCGCCAACGCGACCACCGCCGTGCCGTGCTGATCGTCGTGCATCACCGGAATATCGAGCCGGTCGATCAATTGCCGTTCGACCTCGAAGCACCGCGGCGCGCTGATGTCCTCCAGATTGATTCCACCGAACGAGGGCGCCAACCGAATCACGGTTTCGACGATTTCATCGACATCGGTGGTGTCCAGCACGATCGGCACCGCGTCGAGGCCGGCGAACCGCTTGAACAGACAGGCCTTTCCTTCCATGACCGGCAATGCGGCCCGCGGCCCAATGTCGCCCAGGCCGAGCACCGCGGTGCCGTCACTGACCACGGCCACCAATCGGCTGGTCCACGTATAACGGCCAGCTAATGCCGGATCCTCGGCGATCGCCGTACACACCTCGGCAACCCCTGGCGTATAGGCGATCGAGAGGTCGTCACGGTTGGCCAACGGCACCGTGCTGGCCATTGTCAGCTTGCCGCCGATGTGCCGGTCGAAAATGTCCTGAGAACTGATCATGCTGGGTCTCCGTACCCCCGTCAGTAAATAACTCGACGCACGGACCCACCGCGGGCCCGGCGTATCAGGAATTGGCCGATTGATCACGGCCGGCGCCCGGCGGCTCCGATACGGAACGCGGGCCAGACATGGTGACCGGGGGTCTCCCGAGAAGTGGGCCTGAGTGTCGCACAGCCCGGGGCGCGGGAGCGCGGCACGTACATCGCTGGTAGCGTCCGTGCCCGTGAAAGCACGCGAGCTACAGGTCCCTGACGCGTGGGAGTTCACTCCCGCCCAGTTTCCCGACGACCGCGGTGTCTTCCTCAACTGGTACACCGCCGAATCCGTCGCCGAGGCGGTCGGCCACCCGCTGACCCTCGCGCAGACCAATCACAGCGTCTCCCGGCGCGGTGTGGTGCGCGGCGTCCACTACGCGATGGTGCCGCCGAGCCAGGCCAAGTACGTCTACTGCCCGCGCGGCGCCGTGCTCGACATCATCGTCGACATCCGGGTCGGCTCGCCGACCTTCGGTCAGCACGACGTGGTCCGGCTGGACACCGTCGACTACCGGTCGGTCTACGTCGCCGAGGGCTTGGGCCACACGGTCATCGCGCTCGAGGACGACAGCGTCGTGTGCTACCTGTGCTCCACCGGCTACAACCCCGGCCGGGAAAAGGGCATCTCGCCGGTCGACCCGGCGCTCGGGCTGGATCTGCCCGAGGACCCGATCCTGTCCGAAAAGGACCGCGCCGCCCCGACCTTGGCCGAGGCGCGCGATGCCGGCCTGTTGCCCAGCTACGAGGAATGCACGCAGCTGTACGCCTCCTTGCGCTCGGGTCGATAACAGCTCGTACGGTAGGTCCCGATGGCCGACAACGAGCACGGTGAGCTGCTGATCTGCCGGCACGGCGAGACGTCGTGGAGCAAGTCCGGTCAGCACACCGGCGTGACCGATATTCCGTTGACCGACACGGGTCGGGCCCAGGCGCGGGCGCTGCGACCGTTGCTGAACGCCCGGGCCGGTCGGATCCGGCATGTCCTGGTCAGCCCGCTCTCCCGCGCCCGCGACACCGCGGCACTGGCCGGTGTGGACAGTGCGGCGGTCACCGACGAGCTGGCCGAATGGAACTACGGCGCCTACGAAGGCCTTACGACCGAGGAAATCCGGCTCGACCGTCCAGGGTGGACGATCTGGAACGGTGACCCGCCCGGCGGGGAAACCGCGGCCGAGGTAGGTGCTCGGGCCGATCAGTTGCTGGCGCAGATCACGCGGTTGCGCCGGGACGGCGACGTGCTGGTTATCGGGCACGGCCATTTCGGCCGGGTGCTCGCGGCCCGGTATCTGCAGCTGCCGGTCGCGGCCGGTGCCCTGTTGCAGCTCGACCCGGCCACGTTGTGCGTGCTGGGCGTCGAGCACGAATC
Source organism: Mycobacteriales bacterium (assembly GCA_040414495.1). Taxonomy (GTDB): domain Bacteria; phylum Actinomycetota; class Actinomycetes; order Mycobacteriales; family QHCD01; genus DATAVB01. Next base: position 21,136 of record JBEDUI010000151.1, on the reverse strand, counting down.
CCCCACGATCGTGCGGTGGAACCTGCCCGGTCCGAACCACGAGGGCAGCCAATGACCGAAACGCGAGTCCGCCCGGCCACCCCGTCCGATGTCCCGGTCATGGTCCAGCTGGTGTACGAGCTGGCCGAGTACGAGCGGGCGCCGCAGGAGTGCCATCTCACCGACGAGCAACTCCACCAGGCGTTGTTCGGCGAGCGGCCAGCGCTATTCGGTCATGTCGGGGAGGTTGACGGGCAGGTCAGCGGATTCGCCCTGTGGTTCCTGAACTTCTCCACCTGGCGCGGTACGCACGGTATCTACCTGGAGGACCTGTTCGTCCGGCCGACGTCGCGGCGGGCCGGCCTCGGACGCGCGCTGCTGACCGAGTTGGCCCGTATCTGCGTCGAGAACGGATACTCCCGGCTGGAATGGTCGGTGCTGGACTGGAACACCTCGGCCCATGCGTTCTACCAATCTCTGGGCGCTGGGCCAATGGACGAATGGACCGTGTGGCGGCTGACCGGCACCGCACTCACCGAGCTCGGTTCGGGGTCGGGTATAACCACCCGGCACAGCGGGTAGTACGGCTACCAGCTCACTGAACTGGAGAGGATGACCGTGACCGATCAGCCGGCCCGCACGCGCAGCGGAGATGTGGTCGAAGTAAGAGTGCCGGCCGATTCGGTGTATGTCTCGCTGTTGCGAACGGCGGTCGCTGCCGTGGCGGCGCGATTGGACTTCACGGTCGACGAGATCGACGACCTACGCATCGCCGTCGACGAGGCGTGTGCGCTGTTATTACCCGATACGGCGGCCGATGCGCAGTTGATCTGCCGGCTCACCCTGGGCGAGAACGCACTGGGCATCGCGGTGACCGCGGCGACCCGGACCGGCGCCGCGCCCGAGCCCACCTCGTTCGCCTGGATGGTCCTGACCGCGCTGGCCGGCGAGGTCAGTGTCGACACCTCCCGGGACCACGAAACGACCATTGGTCTGAGCAAGACCCGGAGCATCGCCCCGTGACGTCCCCAGACCATCGGGACGAGCAGACCGCGCACGACGATCACGACGACGTGCGCACGCTGTTCGCCGAATTGCGTGACCTACCGGAGGATGGCGAGCGCCGGCGGGCGGTGCGCGACGCGCTGATCGAAAAGCACCTGCCCCTGGTCGAATATCTGGCCCGCCGTTTTGCCGGCCGCGGTGAGGCGCTCGACGATCTGGTCCAGGTCGGCACGCTCGGTCTGATCAAGGCGGTCGACCGGTTCGATATCGAACGCGGCGTGGAATTCTCTACGTACGCGACGCCGACCGTGGTCGGCGAGATCAAACGGCATTTCCGCGACAAGGGTTGGGCGGTACGGGTTCCCCGTCGGCTGCAGGAGTTGCGGGCCGCGCTGACCTCGGCCCGGGCCGATCTGACCCAGGAATTGGGCCAGGCGCCGACGGTCCGCCAGCTCGCCGACCGGTTGAAGGTCAGCGAGGAGGAAGTGCTGGAGGGCCTGGAATCGGCCAATGCCTATTCGACCGTGTCGCTGGACACACCGGCCACAGAGGACGCTCTGACCGTCGCCGACACCCTCGGCTCGGAAGACGAAGCAATGATCGCGGTTGAATACCGGGAATCCCTCAAACCGCTGATGGATCAGTTGCCCGAACGCGAGAAACGCCTGCTGCTACTGCGTTTCTTCCGCAACATGACCCAGTCACAAATCGCCGCTGAATTGGGCATATCGCAAATGCACGTGTCCCGATTGCTGGCTCGTACGCTCGCCACCTTGCGGGAGCAGCTGTTCACCGAAAAGTGAATTCGGCTCATTCCTCGTTGTCGAATGCGCCGCGGCCAGCCGGCGTACCGAACAACACCAGCACGGCCAGCGCCACGACCAACAACGGCGCGCCGTAACCGGGTAGTCCGGCCTGGAACGCCAGGCTGAATCCGACCGGCAGCCATAGCACGTTCAACACGACGATCGGCGTACGAGACCACCGCCGGCACCACAGCAACGGTCGGGTCAAAGCGATCAGGCAACCACCGGCCACAAAAGCGATCAACGCACCGAGCAGGGCACCCAGAATGCTGTTGGGGTGGCTGGTCGCGGTCTTCACCGCCAACAGGATCGCGATGCCGATAAGTGCGAGCCCTTCCAGACCGGTCAGCGCGGCGGCCGCCACAACTTCCCGTGGGGCGCTTTCCCGGGTTTCTTCGATCGATCCTGGCACGCAGCCCATGGTAAGGGCTGGCCCGCCGGCGCTGCCGCGTCATGCGCAAACCCCGTCCGCCCGGCCGGTACGCTGCTGCTCATGCGTGCCGTCCTCGTCGTGAACCCGATGGCCACGGCGACCACCCGAAAGGGACGGGACATTCTGGCCCGCGCCCTCGGCCGGGAGCTCAAGGTCGAGGTGGCCGAGACCAACGGTCGTGATCACGCGACCTCCCTGGCCCGCCAGGCGGCCGAAGAACATGTCGACCTTGTTGTCGCGTTGGGTGGCGACGGCACCGTCAACGAAATCGTCAATGGTTTGCTGGCTGACGGACCGCGCGACGATCTGCCTGTGCTGGCGGCGATTCCCGGCGGCTCGGCCAATGTCTTCACCCGGGCGCTCGGGTTCTCCCGCGATCCGCTGCAGGCCACCAGTGAGTTGCTGGATGCCCTGCGGGCCAACCGAACCCGCTCGATCGGGCTCGGTATGGCCGATTCGCGTTGGTTCACTTTCTCGGCCGGACTGGGCCTCGACGCCGAGGTGGTGCATCGGGTCGAGCGGCACCGCGGCCGCGGCCGTAATGCGACACCCGGTTTGTACATGCGATCCGCCCTCGCACAGTTCTTTGCCGATACGGATCGACGCGCGCCGGCGCTCACACTCCACCGGCCAGATGTCGAACCCACCGAAGGATTGTTCTTCGGCATCGTGTCGAACACCTCGCCTTGGACCTACGCTGGCCGCTTTCCGGTCAATCCCAGCCCGAACGCGTCGTTCGAGACCGGGCTTGACCTGTTCGCCATGACATCGATGCAGCCGAGCAAAGTGTTACGCCAGGCTTTGCTCGCGTTCCGCAACCATCCGAATCCGCACGGTCGCCATCAACTCCGGTTGCACGATCAGGCCGAATTAAGGTTCATCGCGAACCGTCCGATTTCGTTACAGCTTGACGGCGAGTACGTCGGAGATCGCGAAGCGACATGTTTCCGTGCGGTGCCGAATGCACTTCACGTAGTCGCATAACGTCACCAAAAAGGCGCACATTCACACTCACTGTAATCATTTCCGGTATCGCCCGATCATCGCAAAGTTGCCGCGATTCCCTACAGGGCAGGCAAAACCGGGCCGCTCAAAGCTGGCAATCAGGGTCGTGGCCAACCGCAACTCTCGCTACCATTCAGGGCAATCGAAACGGCGTCTTTGAATGTGATGGTTGCATTCCGGTATCGATTGATGTCATGGTGTGACGCAACGGGGCTTCCAGTGGTGATGTTGCTCACGACCGTGACGTTCGTCTAACTGGACTCTTGACAACGGCGCTGCTCGTGAAAGTATTCACAAGCGGGCCGGGGGACTACATCCCCGACTCCCCGTTACGAATCGCGTCGCAGATGCGATGTAAGTGACGTTGTCGGAACACAAACCCGAGGAGATGGCGAGATGGATTGGCGCCACCGTGCGCTGTGTCGCGACGAAGACCCCGAGCTTTTCTTCCCTATTGGGAACACGGGTCCAGCGTTGCTACAGGTTGAAGAAGCCAAAGCCGTCTGCCGTCGTTGCCCGGTGACCCAAGAGTGCCTTTCGTGGGCACTCGAGAGCGGCCAGGACGCCGGTGTCTGGGGCGGCATGAGTGAGGACGAAAGGCGAGCGCTGAAGCGGCGCAGGGCACGGGCTCGGGCCCGAATGGCCTGAGCAGCACGCCTTTAGAGGCGGTCCGGCAGATGGGTGTCGGGCCGCTTCGCAGTTTTCGGCGGAGCGTCGCGCTCGGGGAAAGCGCCACAGCGCGACGATCGCCGGGGACACACGAGGGACAGATCGCTCACCGTTCCTCAGCAGAATTGATCTTCAGTTATTTTTCTCATCTTTAGTAACTTCCTATCCGGTCACTCGTTAAAGGCGCGCACTCACTACTTTTCGGCCGTTAGTGGCACGCTCACCGATCGTTAGCTGTACCGGTTGGTCATCACTGGTGAGCGGCGCGTACTCCGCATTGATCGAGCCGGACCGATGTACCGGCCCGGCTCGATGAATCGCTATTCGAATCTTTTGTCCGGTAGCCGCGGATCAACAACGCTCACGTCTGGGTGACGTCATTGCGGTGAATCAGCGGCACCGTGACGCCCGCGTCGGTACCGCCATCGGGCCGTACGACCAGCTCGATAGCACCACGCAACTCGGATTCGACCAGGGTCCGGACGATCTGCAGACCGAGTCGATCGGACGATTCCAGATCAAAACCCTTGGGAAGTCCGACTCCGTCATCGCGGACGATGACCTGTAGCGACCGCGGCGAGCGGTTTGCCAGCACCTCAACGGTTCCCGCGCTGCTGCCGATGAATGCGTGCTCGACCGCGTTCTGCATCAGTTCGGTGAGCACCATCACCAATGGAGTCGCGATATCGGCTGACAATTCACCGAACTCTCCGCTACGGCACAGCTGTACCGGCGATTCGGGAGCGGCAACCTCGGCGACCATTCCCAGCAGGCGGTCGACAATTCCGTCGAACTCCACCTTTTCATCCGGCGACATGGCCAATGTCTCATGGACCATCGCGATCGAGCTGACCCGGCGAACCGACTCCTGTAAGGCTTCCCGGGCCTCCGGCACATCGACCCGACGGGCTTGCAGACGCAACAATGCCGCTACGGTCTGTAGATTGTTCTTCACTCTGTGGTGAATCTCGCGAATTGTGGCGTCTTTGCTCATCAACTGCCGGTCCCGGCGCCGGACATCGGTGACGTCCCGTACCAACACCAACGCGCCCCGGGACTGACCACCGAAAAGCAACGGCAGCGCCCGTACCAGAACCGTGGCGCCGTCCGCCTCGACCTCCATTCGCGGCGGCGTAGCGCCCTCCAGTGACTTGGTGATCCGGTCGGCGACCTCTTCACCGTCGAAAGGATCGCTGGACAGGGACTGGGTCAACGAGGCCAGCGCGATCCCCCGCACATCGCCGGTCACGCCGAGGCGACGGTAGGCCGACAACGCATTCGGGCTGGCGTAGGTCACCATGCCGTCCACATCCAGCCGCAGCAGGCCATCACCGACCCGCGGGCCGGCATGTACCTCGGGGTCCTCCCCCGGCGCCGGAAAGCTGCCCTCGGCGATCATGTGGCACAGCTCGGCCGCGCCCTGCAGATACGCCAACTCCAGCGCACTGGGCGATCGGGCCGAGGCCAGGTTGGTGTCGCGGGAGAGCAGCGCGATGATCCGGCCGTCCCGCCGCACCGGAATTGCCTCCCGCCGCACCGGCAGATCGCCGTCCCAATCCGGGTCGGCCTCCCGGCAGATCCGTCCCTCCCGCAATGCGACGGCCAATTCGAACGCGGAATCCAACGACTGCCGGCGGCCGACCCGGTCGTCCTGATAGGAGGTTGGGCCGGTGGTCGGCCGAACCTGCGCCACACACAGGACTTCCTCGCCCGACGTCGGGGCCCACAACACCAGGTCGGCGAAGGAAAGGTCGGAGAGCAGTTGCCATTCCCCGACCAACCGCTGCAGGTGATCAACGTCGGGCGGGGTCAGCGTGGTGTGCTCGGCCAGCAGATCGGAAAGGATCGACACACCGCCAGCGTGCCAGATTGCCCACGGTGCCGGCGGAGCGCCTCAGAGCGGGCGACCGTCGCGGGGTCCGAAGGCGGCCACCACCTCGGCATCGGTAGCCCGGGCCCGCAGGAAATAGTCGGCCCACTCGGCCGCCGCCGGGTATCCCGAGGTCCGGGCCAGCTGCGCGCAGGCGGCGTCGATGTCGAAGAGCGTGCGGCGCAGCGCAACCTGACCGTGCGCCAGCAGCGACCAGTGCGCCCCGACCTGGCCGTAGGGCATCCCGACGCTGCCGGAATTCACCACCAGCCGGCCGTGCGCCAACCGTAGGAACGGCATGTGCGTATGACCACAGACCACAGTGGAAATACCGGAGTCCACTGTGGAAAGCACCTCGGCCCAGTGCTCCATCCGGGTATCGACCAACACCACCTCGTCGTCATCACGCGGGGTGCCGTGACAAAACAGGACAGTGCCGAAACCGTCAATGTCCAATGTGGCCGGATGCGGCAGCTCGGCCAGCAGCGAAACCTGATCCGGCCGCAATTGCGCCGCCGCCCACGGCGCGATCGGATCCGGAATCTCGGTGTCGGCGCCGCCGGCCAGCGCCACCAACTCGCGGTCGGCGTTGCCCCGTACCCAGAGCGCGCGCTCACCCAGACCAGCGAGCCGGTCCAGGGTCTGCACCGGCAGCGGACCGGCCGCGATATCGCCGGTAAGGACGATGCGGTCGGCCGCCTGTACGTCCGGCTCGGCCAATACAGCATCCAGCGCCGGCAGCACGCCGTGAATATCGGAGAGTACGGCGACCGAGGTGCTCACCGGTTCAGCATCGCGTATTTCGCGCGGTGGTTACCAGGTTTCGGTGACCTTCTTCAGGCCGCGCGGTGCGTCCGGGTTGCTGCCCCGGGCGACCGCCAACTCGCGGGCCAGCAGCTGTAGCGGCACGATTTCCAGCACCGGCGACAACTCCTCGGCCACCGGCGGCAACGGCAGATGCGCCGCCGACGGGATTACCCCGGCATCGCCTACCACGAGCAGGTCACCGCCACCGGCCACCAGCCGGTCGAGCACCTCGCGGGTCGCCTGCCGCGCCTTGCCCTGCGATACGACCGCGATGACCGGCATTTCCCGGTCGACCAGCGCCAGCGGCCCGTGCAGCAGATCGGCGCTGGAGAAAGCCTGGGCCGACAGGTAGCTGGTCTCCATTAGCTTCAGCGCCGCTTCGCGGGCGGTGCAGTACGAATACCCGCGCGCGGTGGTGATCATCTGCTCGGCGAAGCGGTATCGCGGCGTGAGGTCGGCCACCGGCCCGGTCGCGTCGGCGATGAGCTGCTCGGTCAGGTCGGGCAGGCTCGCCGCGGCCGAGGTGTCCCGGCCGCCGACCTCCTCCAACAGCAGGTACAGCGCCAGCAGCTCGCTGGTGTAGGTCTTGGTCGCGGCCACTGCCCGTTCGTGGCCGGCCAACACGTCGACGTGGAATTCGGCTGCCTCGGCCAGCGGAGAGGCCGGATTGTTGGTGACCGCCACGGTGAGCGCGCCGCATTCCCGGGCCGCCTGCACGCTTCCCGTCAGGTCCGGCGACCCGCCACTCTGGCTGACCGCGAGCACCAGCACGTCACGCAGATCCGGCCGTGCTTTGTAGATGGTGAGAGTGGACGGTGAGGCCAGTCCCGCCGGCAGGCCGAGTTCGATCTCGACCAGGTATTTCGCATGCAGCGCGGCATGGTCAGAAGTGCCGCGGGCAACCAGCAACACGAACCGCGGCCGCCGCTCCCGAATGGCGCGGGCGACCTCGCTGATCGGCTTGGTGCCCTCGGCGAGCAACCGCCGCAACGCACCGGGCTGTTCGGCGATGTCCTGCATCATCGCGCTTCCCGGAGGGCTGCTGGGTCCTGGGCTGTCCGACATCATTGGCCTTTCGTTACGACGGTCACCGGCGCTGCGGCCGTATGTGCGGCTCCAGTATGCCGGTCGGGGTGCGGGCCGAATGCGGTCGGATACCGGTCCCGTGCGGGCGGAATCGACCCCGACGGAATGCTTGCCCCCGGGAGTAACCTTCGGTCACCGAAGCGAGACGGAGGGTGAGATGACCGCACCGCACACCGAACCGCACACAGGGAAAATCCGTCGGCGGAAGCTCGCGCCAGCGACGATCGCCGTTGTCGCGGTGCTGCTCGCCGCGCCACTGGTGGCGTTGTTGTGGGTGGGCAGCTACAACAGCAAAACGCCGCGGCTGTGGGGATTCCCGTTCTTTTATTGGTACCAGCTGCTGTGGGTCATTCTGGCCGCCGGCTGCACCTCGGCGGCGTATCTGCTGATTACCCGCACCGGCCACGACATCGAGCTGGAAAGCGCTCACCAGAATGACGAGAAAGGGACCGACAAATGAATACCGCGGCCGGACCGACCGTCGACGGCGTCGCGCTCGGCGTCGTCATCGGGCTATTTGTCATCGTCACCGGTGTGGGATTCGCCGCCGCCCGGTGGCGCCGGCCACCCGCATTCGCCAGCCTCGACGAATGGGGATTGGGCGGTCGCGGATTCGGTTCGTTCATCACCTGGTTTCTGCTCGGCGGTGACCTGTACACGGCCTATACGTTTGTCGCGGTCCCGGCGGCGATGTTCTCCACCGGCGCGGTCTCCGGCTTTTTCGCCGTTCCGTACACCATCATTGTGTATCCGATAATTTTCATTTTCATGCCGCGGCTGTGGTCGGTCTCGCACCGGCACGGATACGTCACGCCAGCCGATTTCGTCCGCGGTCGGTTCGATTCCCGGTCGCTGTCGACGGCGGTGGCGATCACCGGAATCATCGCGACCATGCCGTATATCGCACTGCAATTGGTCGGCATTCAGGCGGTGCTGGAGGTCGCCGGACTCGGCGGCAGCGGCAACACCTTCACCCGCGACCTGCCGCTGTTTATTGCCTTCGCTGTGCTGGCCGCGTACACCTATTCCAGCGGTTTACGCGCGCCCGCGCTCATCGCGTTCATCAAAGATATCCTGATTTACCTGGTGATCATTGTCGCGATTATCTATATCCCTTACAAGCTCGGCGGTTTCGGCAAGATCTTCGACGCGTCCGAGGCCAAACTCACCGCGACGCCGGCCACCAGTTTCATCCCCGGCTCGGCCGGGTTGTTGTCGTACGGCACGTTGGCACTCGGCTCGGCGATGGCGCTGTTCATGTATCCGCACTCGGTCACCGCGGTGCTCTCCACCAAGAACCGCACCGTGGTACGCCGCAATGCCTCGATGCTGCCGGCGTATTCGCTGATGCTGGGACTGCTGGCATTGCTCGGTTTTATGGCCATTGCGGCGAAAACCAGCGTGATCGGGGCCGACGGCAAACCAAATGCCCAACTGGTCGTACCGGCCCTGTTCCGGCAGATGTTCCCGAGTTGGTTCGCCGGTGTCGCCTTCTCGGCGATCGCGATCGGCGCGCTGGTGCCGGCCGCCATCATGTCCATCGCGGCGGCCAATTTGTTCACCCGCAATATCTACCGGGAATTCTTCGACCGGTCCGCCAGCCCGGCCCGGGAGGCCGCCGTATCCAAGCTGGTTTCGTTGATCGTCAAGCTGGGCGCGTTGGCGTTCATCCTGTTCCTGGACAAGACGCTGGCGCTGAACTTCCAGCTATTGGGCGGAATCTGGATCCTGCAGACGTTCCCGGCGGTGGTGTTCGGGCTTTATACCCGGTGGTTGCACCGGTACGCGCTGTTGGCCGGCTGGGCGGTGGCGATGGTGTGGGGCACGATTGCGGCCTACCGCGTGGTAGCGCCGGCGACCGGAAAGCATTTCGGTGCCTCGGTGGCGAAGATTCCGTTCTTCGGCGACCACACCGCCTATATCGCGATCACCGCGTTCGTGATGAACGTGGTGATCGCGGTGGTGCTGACCGTGGTATTCCGGGCGCTGCACGTCCCGAACGGCAAGGATGCGACCCAGCCGGCCGACTACCACGCCGATGCGGATGCCGAACGGGTCGCCGTGCCAACGCCGGCCTAAACCCCCGGGTGATCATGCAGAAATGGCGCGTCCGTACGGGGTGTCGCGGACCATTTCTGCATGATCACGACGGGGCGGGAGCGGCCCGGCGCCGGCGGAATTCGGCTCAGCGACCCCACGTCGCGGTGATGCCGCCGCGCGCGATGCCGTGTGCGAAAAGGTTGAACCCGAGAAAGGCCGGGGTCGCCCCGTCGGGCAAACCGAGTGACTCCACATCGACCGCGTGCACGACGAACATGTACCGGTGCGGGCGATGTCCGGGCGGCGGAGCCGCGCCGACGAAACGCTTCAGGCCCGCGTCGTTGGCCAGTACCTTCGCCCCGGGCGGCAATCCGCTGCCGTCACCGGCGCCGGTCGGCAACTCGGTCACTCCGACCGGGATGTCGTAGACCGCCCAGTGCCAGAAACCGCTGGCGGTCGGGGCATCCGGGTCGTACAAGGTCACCGCGTAGCTGCGGGTCTCCGGCGGCGCTCCGGACCAGGACAGCTGCGGCGATACGTCGTCGCCGCCAGCGTCCATGATTCCGGACCGGTGCGGCGCGGCGAGCTCGGCGCCCTCGGTGATGTCCGTGCTGGTTACGGTCAGCGCGGGCAGCGCCGGCAGGAAATCGTACGGGTTCGGCGGGAGGTTGCTGTCGCTCATGCGGTCTCCTCGATCGTGAAATTGTGGACCTGCTCCATCCACTGATACGCCCTAACCATTCGGGCCGATCACTCGACCGTAGCGATCAGATCACCTTCCCCGATCACATCACCTTCGTGGACCGCAAGTTCGATGACTCGGCCGGTTGCTTCGGCCAGCACTGGAATGTCCATCTTCATTGATTCCAGGATGACCAGGATGTCGCCGTCCTCCACCCGGTCGCCTTCGGAAACCACGACCTTCCAGACGATGGCCGCCAGCTCGGCGCGTATCTCCTCTGCCACCGCTGCATCCAACCACGCGGCGCTTATAAATCCGGTCGAAGCCGCGCCACAATGCCGGTGTCGTACTCACCGGACGCATAGGCCGGATCGTCCAGTAGCTCGGCGAAGAACCGCACGTTGTTGGCCGGGCCCTCGATCCGAAACCGCCCGAGCGCGTGTCGCAGGCGATCCAACGCAGCCGGCCGGTCCGGCCCCCAGGCCGCTACCTTCGCCAGCAACGGGTCGTAATACGGCACCACCTGGTCGCGTCGGCCGTATCCGGCATCGACCCGGATGCCCTCACCCTTGGGTTCCCGCCAGGCGGTGATCTTGCCCGGGCCGGGGCGGAACCGTTCGGCGTCCTCGGCGTAGATCCGGGCCTCGACCGCGTGCCCGTGCACCGGCAGCGGATTGTCGGCGTCGAAGCTGGGCGGTTCACCGGCCGCGATGCGCAGCTGCTGCTCGACCAGGTCGATACCGGTGACCAACTCGGTGATCGGGTGCTCGACCTGTAGTCGGGCGTTCATTTCGATGAATACGAATTCCCCGGTGGCCGGGTCGAGCAGGAATTCCACCGTCCCGGCGCCGGTGAAGTCGACCACCTCGGCGGCCTGCCGAGCCGCGCGGCCGAGCGCCTCTCGGGTTTCGTCGGACAACCCGGGCGCCGGCGTCTCCTCCGAGAGCTTCTGGTGCCGCCGCTGCACCGAGCAATCCCGTTCCCCGAGGGCCAGAATTCGCCCGTCGGTCAGGCCGAGAATCTGCACCTCGATGTGCCGTACGCGGGGCAGGTGGCGTTCCACCAGCATGCCGTGCGCCCCGAAAACCCGTTCGGCCCGATCACGTACCGGGCCGAACGCCGCCCGTAGCGCGGCCTCATCGGCCACCACCGCGACACCGAGGCCACCACCGCCAACGGCTGCCTTCAACGTGACCGGGTATCCGAGCCGGCCGGCCTGAACGGCCGCGGCATCGACATCCGATACGGCCTTGTCCGAGCCGGGCAGCACCGGCACGCCGACGGCGGCGACCGCGTTGCGTGCCGCAATCTTGTCGCTCATCGTCGCGATTGCCAGCGCCGACGGGCCGACCCAGACCAAGCCCTCCTGGACGAAACGCGCGGCCGCGGCGGCACTCTCGGCCAGAAATCCGTACCCGGGATGAATTGCCTGCGCGCCGGAAATCCGGGCCGCCTCCAATACCCGGGCAACGTCCAAATAGGACTGTGCCGGGTCGGCCGGCCCGATCAGCAAGGCCTCATCGGCCATCCGAACATGCAGCGAATGCGAGTCGGCCTGTGAATAGACCGCGACCGACTTGATCTGCATCCGCCGACAGGTCTCGATGATGCGGACGGCAATCTCGCCGCGGTTGGCGATCAGCACTGTCTCGAACATCACCGAGCCTCCCCTCGCGGCTTCGACCCTATCGTCCGGTACGACACGTGAGCGGAGCGTGACACACGGTCGCACCACGATGGGCGTCAATGCCGGTTTCGGCGGTGCCAAAATCGGCACCAACGGCGGTATGCGAGGCTGTCAGCCGGTACAGAAGGGAGCAGTTCGATGGCGAAGCGAGCGCGTAAGCGTAAGGGACGTAAGAAGAGCGCAGCCAATCACGGCAAGCGGCCGAACAGCTGAATCAGCTGGGCTGAGCGTACGGGCACCACACCGGTGCCCGTACGTCACTCTTCGGTGATGACGACCTCACTGAGCCGGATCTTGAGATTCGTGCGCAAGGTAGACGGAGCCAGATCACCACCGCACTTGCGGGCCAACAGCTCCTTGACCTCTTGCTCTATGCCGAACTTGCGCAGGCACGGATAGCAATCGTCGAGGTGCTCCTTGATCCGCGCCCGCTGGGTCTCATCGAGCTCGTTGTCGAGGAAGACGTACACGTCCGATAGCACCTCACGGCAGTCGACCTCGTCGTCCTTGCCATGTGTCACGATTCCTCCCGGTTCGCTCCGGCTGCGCTCACGCGACCGTGTGCGGGCAGGGTGTAGATCGGGCAGTCAGAAATGGAGCTCATGACGAGCTCCCCTCGCTGGCACCGGCACGGACAAAGCCGCGCTCGCGTGCGTAGTCGGCCAGCAACCGCTCCAGACCGCGGCGTCCGCGGTGCAGACGGGACATCACGGTGCCGATCGGCGTACCCATGATGTCGGCGATCTCCTTGTAGGAGAAGCCTTCGACGTCAGCCAGGTAGACGGCCAGCCGGAAGTCCTCCGGTAGCTGCTGCAGCGCCTCTTTCACATCTGAGTCCGGCAGGTGGTCCAACGCCTCGACCTCGGCCGACTTCAGACCGCTCGAGGTGTGCGACTCCGCCGACGCCAGCTGCCAGTCCTCGATCTGCTCGGTGGCCGACTGCTGCGGCTGGCGCTGCCGCTTGCGGTACGAGTTGATGAACGTGTTGGTCAGGATCCGGTACAGCCACGCCTTGAGGTTCGTACCCTCGGTGAACTGATGGAAGGCGGCATACGCCTTCACGAAGGTCTCCTGGACCAGATCCTCGGCATCGGCCGGGTTGCGGGTCATCCGCATGGCAGCGGCGTACAGCTGGTCGAGGAACGGCAGCGCATCACGTTCGAAACGTGCTCTGCGCTCGGTCAATGATTCCTCTGCCACGTCCAGCTCCCGCTTCACCGGCGTCGTTCGGCCGTGAAGGGAGGATACGCGGGAGGTAGCGACCGTGTCCTGCCCGCCGTCCGTTGGGAGCGTGGAAGGCACCGGCTGATCTTGGATCGGCTGCTCCTGGGTGGGCTGGGTCGGCTGCCAGATCTCCCATCGCCGCGGATCCACAGTGGTCTCGAGGACCTGTGTCATCGGGCCTCCTGTCGGCACGTTGAGGGTCATACGCGCCCTTGAACACCGCCGGAGGGCGTTTCGATTCCCGTCCCTAGGATCTGCTCATGCCCGGTGGTACGCCCGCTCTCGCGCTGTTGTCCCGGTCCGGTATCGCGCACACGGTGCATCCTTACGAGCACGATCCGCGCTCGTCGGCTTTCGGGGAGGAGGCGGCGGCCGCGCTGGGGGTGGATCCGCATCGGCTGTTCAAGACGTTGGTCGCGTCGGTCGATGGGAAGCTCGCGGTGGGGGTGGTTCCGGTCGCGGGGTCGTTGGATCTGAAGGCGTTCGCGGCCGCGCTCGGTGGCAAGCGGGCGACGATGGCTTCGCCGGCCGATGCGGAACGGGCCACCGGTTACGTGCGCGGTGGGATCAGTCCACTGGGTAGCCGGAAGCGGCTGGCCACGGTGCTGGATTCATCGGCGGCGGCGTTCGAGACGATCTTCGTCAGCGCGGGACGGCGGGGGCTGCAGGTCGAGCTGGCGCCGGCCGACCTGGTGCAGCTTTCCGGTGGACGTACGGCGCCGATTTCTTCTTCTTAGAAGAGGGTCTGCGGTGGGGTCAGGTCGACCCTTTTCAGCAGCTGCGGGCCGTTGTTATCGACGTTGCCGACAGCCTGGCCGACCGGCCGCAGCTCCAACCCGGCCAGCAGGTCCCGGGCCGGGGACAACAGCGGCCGCGGGTCCTTACGCTCCGGATCGAGCCAGGCCGCCCAGCGGTCCCGCGGCAGCACCAGCGGCATCCGGTCATGGATCTCGGCCAGCGCGTCGCGGGCCTCGGTCGTGATGACCGAGCAGCTGACCAGCCACTCGGCGTCCTCGTCGCCTCTCGGCCTCCAGAATTCGTACACACCGGCGAACGCCATGACGGACCCGTCGGCGGGAGTCATGAAGTACGGCTGCTTTCCCGGTGCGTCTTCACGGGCTTTCCACTCGTACCAGCCGTCGGCCGGAATCAGGCACCGGCGCGCCGCCGCCGCCTTCTTGAACGCGCCCGATGTCAGGAGCGTCTCGGCCCGGGCGTTCAGCATCCGTGAGCCGATCGAGGGATCCTTGGCCCAGGACGGGATCAACCCCCAGCGCATGACCGATACCTGGCGAACCGGTTGCGAATGGCGCTCGCGCACCGTGTAAACCGGCTTGGTCGGGGCGACGTTGTAATCCGGCGGCGGAGCCTCCGGCCCGACCACCGACTCGGCGTCGAACTCCAGGGCAAGATCCCCCGCGTCATGGGTTGAGGCGTACCGACCACACATGGCCCCGAGCGTATGCCAACCCACCGACAGCCCTGTTGTGCTCGTTGTTCACCGGCGGACCGGCCGTGGGGCGCAACCGTCCCGGGTCCGCACCCACCGCCGACCATGATCATGATGGCTTTTGTCGCGTTTTCGGCGACGAAATCCATCACGATCGTGATCGGATCCGTACGCCGCGGCCAACAGCGCGGACAGCACGCGCCGCCGCGCAACCCGTACCGCTTGATCAACAAGAGATGCGGGAAACCACCGCCCGCACTGGCACACTGGGGCCGTGAAACCACTGTGGCCAGCCCCCCGCGTCCGGCACTCGCTCAATGCCACTGTCGAGGTGCCCGGCTCGAAGTCCATGACCAACCGGGCCCTGCTGCTCGCCGCCTTGGGCGAACGGCCGATCAGCGTCAAGAAGCCGCTGCGGGCCCGCGACACCGACCTGATGGCCCGCGCGCTCTACGCCTTGGGCACCGATATCAACGACGTCGGCGATGACTGGACTGTCAGCCCGGCCCGGCTACAAGCTCCGGCGACGGTTGACGTGGGGCTGGCCGGCACCGTGATGCGGTTCGTACCGCCGGTCGCGAGTCTGGCCGACGGCCCGGTGCGTTTCGACGGCGACCCGCGGGCCCGCGAACGGCCGCTGGGTCCGCTGCTGGGCGCGCTACGCGGACTGGGCGCGCAGATCGATGACGCCGGGCGTGGCCTGCTGCCGATCACGATTCACGGTCGCGGTTCGCTGCGAGGCGGCGCGGTCACGATCGACGCGTCCTCGTCCTCCCAATTCGTGAGTGCGCTGCTCCTGGCCGGCGCCCGGTTCGACAAAGGCCTCGAACTGCGCCACGTCGGCGGCCCACTGCCGTCGCTGCCGCACATCGCGATGTCGGTGGCGATGGTGCGCGCGGCCGGCGTTGGAGTCGACGACAGTACGCCGGAACTGTGGCGGGTCGACCCAGGGCCGATCCGCGCCGGCGACGTGACGGTCGAACCCGACCTGTCCAACGCCGCCCCGTTCCTGGCCGCCGCGGTGGTAGCCGGCGGGCGGGTCACGATCCCGGGCTGGCCGGCCGATACGACGCAGCCAGGCGCCGCCCTGCCGGAATTGCTCACCGCCTTGGGCGGATCGGTTCGCCACGACGAGTCCGGCTTGACCGTGACCGGCACCGGTACGGTGCACGGCATCGACGCCGACCTGCACGAAGTCGGCGAGCTGACCCCCGTCCTCGCCGCGATCTGCGCGCTCGGCGACCGACCGTCCACGCTGAGCGGGATCGGGCATCTCCGCGGGCACGAGACCGACCGGCTGGCCGCGTTGGCCGACGAACTGTCCGGGCTCGGGGCCGAGGTGAGCCAGACCGACGACGGGCTGAGGATCCGGCCGAAACCCTTGCACAGCGGGGTTTTCCGTACGTACGCGGACCATCGGATGGCGCAGGCCGGTGCGGTCCTGGGGCTCGTCACCGACGGGGTCGAGGTCGAGGACATCGCTACGACCGGCAAGACGTTGCCCGATTTCGTGGGTATGTGGGCCGGGTTGTTAGGAGACACAGTGCTGGGAGCCGGGCACTGAGTCCCGCGCTGGGGCGGCGGCCCGTCGACGAAGACGATGTCCGCGTCCGCCCACCGCGACGGGGCTCCCGGCCGCGGACCAAGCAGCGGCCGAGCCACACCGACGCCGCCACGGGCATGGTGATCGCGGTCGACCGTGGTCGCTACACCTGCCTGGTCGACGGCGTCGAGGTCACCGCGATGCGGGCCCGCGAACTGGGTCGGCGGTCGATCGCGGTGGGCGACCGGGTGGCGCTGGTCGGCGAATTGGGCGGCGGTCCGGACGTGCTGGCCCGGATCGTACGGATCGAGCAGCGGACCACCGTATTGCGCCGGACCGCCGATGACACCGACCCGGTCGAGCGGATCGTGGTGGCCAACGCCGACCAACTCATCGTCGTGGTGGCGGTGACCAATCCCCCGCCGCGTACCGGGTTCATCGACCGCTGTCTGGCCGCGGCCTATACCGGCGGACTCGAGCCGCTGTTGGCGCTGACCAAAACCGACCTGGCCGATCCGGCCGAATTACGCGAGGCGTACGCCGATCTGGGGCTGAGGATGGTGACGTCCCAGCGCGATACCGACCCGGCCGATCTCCGGTCGGCGATGATCGGGCGTACCAGTGTCCTCATCGGACAGTCTGGAGTGGGCAAGTCGACGCTGGTGAATCGGCTGGTACCAGGGGCGCAGCGGGCGGTCGGCGGTTTGTCGGCCATCGGCAAGGGCCGGCACACCTCGTCGTCGGCGATCGCGTTGGCGCTGCCGGAAGGCGGTTGGGCGATCGATACGCCCGGCATACGGTCATTCGGCCTGGCGCATGTGAAACCCGATGATCTGCTGGTCGCTTTTCCCGATCTCGCTCCTGGTACGGCCGAATGCCCGCGTGGCTGTGACCACAGTGGACCCGAGGTCGAATGCGCACTGGATGCCTGGGTGGCAGAGGGCCACGCAACCCAAAGACGGCTCGATTCCTATCGTCGTTTGCTCGCCGCGTTACGTTCGGAGAATTAGATATGCCCTTACGAGGAAATTTCGGCCTGCTGTGTGAGATCGAACCGGCAACCCGACCCGATCTGCACCATGTACGCCGGCAAATCGCCGCTCTGAACGGCGTGGCCGATGCATTTCTCATTCCCGATAATCACCTCGGCCGGGCCACCGTGTCGAGCATCGCGGTCGCCCACGAAGTGGCCCAGCTGGGCGGATATCCGGTCGCATGCGTCAACAGTCGGGACCGTAACCTGCTCGGTTTCCGGCGCGATCTGTTGACCGCGGCCGCGTACGGCGTTCGGGATTTTCTCTTCGTACGCGGTGACGATCCGGAAATTGGCAGCCGGTCACCGGATCTGACTGTACGGCGCATGATCGAGGAGGCTCGCGCTTTCGACAGCGCGGAATTCCGCGTCGGCGCGACCACGCGGGCGTATTCCGATATTCCACAGTGGAAGCGGGCGGCCGATTTTCTGCTGGTGCAACTGACCTTCGACGTGGACAGCCTGATTCGATGGCGGGAGCAGCTCGATTACGACGGCCGTCTGATCGCCGGCGTCATGGTCCTGGCCAGCGGCGGAATGGCGCGCCGGTTGGCCAAAACCGCAGCCGACATCGACGTTCCGGAATCACTGATCGAACGCCTTGATGCGGATCCGAATTACGGTATAAACCACGCGGTGGAGATGGTCGAGCGAATCAACGAGGCCGGTTGTTTCGACGGCATTCATCTGGTCGCGGCCCGGCGCTACCAGCAGATGGCCGACCGGCTGCGAGCCTGAGGCTCAGCCCAGCCAGTACTGGCCGTGCGAACGGTGCAGCACGCCGAGGTCGATCATGTACCGCCGCAGCGTTGCCCAGTCGCTCCGCCAGGGCTCCAACCGGTCGTTGACCTCGGGTTCGGCGTACCGGGTGCCGGCCGCAAAACACGACTCGGCGATGTACCGCAGCACGATCCGACGCCGGTCTTCGTCGGCCGGCATGTCCAGCAACCGGCCGCGCCGTACGAACAGCCGCAAGGTCTCAGCCTCGGCGAGCCCGGCGAACTCGTCCGGCTGGCCGGCCGCGGCCTGCCGCGCGGCGTGCTTGAACATCTCGGCGTGCAGCGTCAGGCGCTCGGACCCGGAGACCAGGCCGCAGCCACGTAACCGGCGTAGCGCGGCCTCGATGGCCCGGCCGGACAGCCCGGTCGAGGCGGAGATCTCCAGCTCGGTGCCGGCACCGAGGGCCAGCGCGGCGAAGACGGACAGCCGTTCAGGTTCGGCCAGCGCACCAGACAGATCGGCAGCGCTCGGCGGTGCTACCAGGTCGCTCATGACCGCGACGGTAACGTTCCCCCCATGGCTGCATCCAGCGGTTATTCCGACGACCTCGCGCTCGCCCATGTGCTGGCCGACGACGCCGACGCGACCACCATGGCCCGGTTCAAGGCGCTCGACCTGCGCGTCGAGACCAAACCGGACATGACGCCAGTGACCGACGCCGACAAGGCGGTCGAGGAGGCGATGCGCGCCACGCTGGGCCGGGTACGCCGTCGCGACGCGATCCTGGGTGAGGAGATGGGCCGATCCGGCGCGGGTTCGCGCTGCTGGGTCATCGACCCGATCGACGGTACGAAGAACTTTGTTCGCGGCGTCCCGGTATGGGCGACTTTGATCGCGCTGATGGACGGCGAGGACGTGGTCGCCGGCGTCGTGAGCGCGCCGGCGCTGAACCGGCGCTGGTGGGCGGCGCGCGGCGGCGGGGCGTACACCGGCCGCAGCCTGTCCTCGGCCACCCCGTGCCGGGTTTCGTCGGTGGCGACGCTGGCAGACGCGAGCCTGTCCTACTCCAGCCTGGGCGGCTGGGTCGGGCGTGACTTCATCGGGCTGACCGAATCGGTGTGGCGGACCCGGGCGTACGGCGACTTCTGGTCGTACACGCTGCTGGCCGAGGGCGCGGTGGATATCGCTTGCGAGCCGGAGGTGTCGTTGTGGGACCTGGCGCCGCTTTCGCTGCTGGTGGAGGAGGCCGGCGGGCGGTTCACGGCGCTGGATGGCATGCCCGGTCCGGCTGGGGGCAGCGCGGTCGCTACGAACGGGCGACTGCACGACGAGGTGCTGGATCTGCTGCAACCGAACCCGTAACTTCACTACACCAATTCGGCGGCACGAATACAAGACTTGATCTTGGAATTCGTACCGCTCATTGTTGACGCCATGGTTTGGGACCCCTTTGGCACAATCGGCAACGCGTTCTGGATCGGCGGCGGGCAATGGGCCGGGAAGTCAACAGTGGCGCGGATTCTCGCGCATCGGTACGGCTTGACTGCGTACCATTTCGATTATCAGAACGTGCACGCGCACCACGATCGGCGGCTGGCCCGGCTCGCTCGGGCCGGGGAACCGACGGTCGATCCGGATCCGGAAGATATGTGGATACGGCATACTCCGGCCGAGATGGCGGCGCAGGTGCTCGCTGATTTCCGTACAGATTTTGACTGGGTGCTCGACGATTTGCGGGCGCTGGTTTCGGGAAATCCGATAATTGCCGAAGGTTGGGGTATTCGGCCGGAACTGATCGCCGAGATCGGCTTGGCCGAGCGAATGCTGGTTATGGTTCCGACCGAGGAATTCCGGGCGTATCAATTGCGAACGATGGAACGCGCCCGGACGCTTCACGCAACGGTGAGCGATCCAGAGAAGGCACAAACGAACCGGCTCGAACGTGATTCCCTGATGGCCACCGATGCCGTAGATTCGGCCCGCAAGCTAGGCATTCCGGTGATCGAAGTCGACGGCTCGCGCGACTCCGAATCAGTGGCGGACATCGTCGCCGCCCAATTCGGGCTCAGCTAATCTTTACGGGATCTCCTCGCCGTAAAGCTCCCGCCAGACCCGGGCACGTACGCAACGATAAGCGGCATTAGGACTCCGGGCTGGCCTGCACCTGCTCAGCGCTCGGCGACTCATCGCCATAAATCTCCCGCCACACACGAGCCAAGAATGCCTCGTCCGTACCATCTTCATATCCGGCTGCGGTAAAGAGCGCATGTTCCGGAAGCACCGTAGGGTCGGCGATAATCTCCCTGAAATCACTCTTAAACTTCGCCCACGTTGGCGAATCTGTCTGTCGCGCCTCTTCCTGCAAGTCCTCAGGATAGTACGAATCAGGGTGGAGGTAGCTTTGCATAATGTTCAGAAAGCTAGAATAGGGACCGTCCGGCTCGGGATCCAGCCAATACGAGTAAACGTAGGACATGAGAACTCCTCTAGGTCTGGGCTAACTCAGGGTAGAAGGTGTCGATCGTATAGCCAGATCCGTCGCGCTTCGCCTTTAGGATGCAGAGAATGTTGCCGCCCTCGTACGACCGGATTGCATCGTATGCTGGGGCGGCTATGCTCGTTGCTTGGTGCAATTGCTGCGCCTTCGCCCGTTCAGTCCGCTCCTGGGCAGCCCTTTCGACACTCCCATTAACAGGCTTGAGTCGGTATCCTTCGCAGCGCTCGTGTCCGTCGGGGCCGAGGAGCTCATTAATCGGGATATGTATAGCTACTCTTTTTGCTGTCGAGTTGTTCGTCTGCGCGAGTTCCGGCCCCACCCTTGGATGTTGTGCTGCTGCCGCGTACGCAACAGCGAATGCTTCCAGATCCTTGATACTGCTCACCGTACCTTCGCAACGATGACGTACGGGATTGCCGTTCGCATCGGTGCGGTAAGCGTCCTCGCACTTCATTCGCGAAGCGTCATTGACATTGGCCATGTCGTGCAGCTTTGTCAGGCGGTCGATCGCGTTCTGGCCCGAGCCGTGGCCTTCGTGCCGTTGCAGCGCGTGGCCGTCGCCTTGGTCGATCGCGGCAATCACGTAGCGGGCCTCTGGGG